>JACQAK010000073.1 GCA_016194985.1 Bacteroidota bacterium | reverse complement strand
AGTTGCTAAAGCAACAAACGGTATTGTCGCAGGTGGGGCAAAAAATCACAGAGAATGACATTAAATATCAAATAAAGTCATTGTATTTATCTGCGCAATATTTTGAACTTATTTATGGTCATTACAGAATTCAGGATAGCATTTACAGTCAAATACAAAAGTCTGCACAACGACAATATGACGCAGGACAAATTGATTATTTAGAAAAAACCTTTGCTGATGCTCAATATGGCGAAATTCATAATCAGTTTATGCAAGTAAAAACAGATTTACAAGTGGCTCAGATTCAATTACAAACTTATATAGGTATTAAGGAAACAATTACTGCCACACCTTTACAAAAAATAAAAACTGATATAAATGTATTACTAATTAAAAATGACAGTTCTATCCTACAAGACAATCCTTCACTACTCTATTTTAAACAACAGCAAGTCATTGGCAAAAAAAGCCTTTCCTTAGAACGTAATAAATTTTTACCCGGATTTACATTAGGATATCTGAATCAAGGCGCTAAAGGTACTCCTAGTAATTTACGGGTTAGGGCAGGAATTAATATTCCATTATGGTTTTGGCAATATACTGGGAGCATAAGCGCTTCAAAAACAGGCTTAAAAGTAGCAGAGCAAAAAGCAATTGCTCAACAACAACAATTATCTGTTGAAATGCAAAAAGCACAAGGCGATTATTTAAAATATTTCCAATCATTAAATTATTATGAAACGATAGGATCAAAACAAGCGGATGATATTATTATTACTTCAAAACGATTCTTTGAAGGAGGACACACCGTTGATTATATAAGTTTTTTAAGAACTATTAATGACGCCTATTCAATTAAGTTAAAATACGCTGAAACTTTAAAAAATTACAATCAATCAGTTATCAATATTAATTATTTAACAGGAAGCTTATGAAAAATATAACAAAATTTTTATGCTCTATCAGTTTGCTATTTAGTAGCTTATTTTTATTAGCACATGGTGGAGAAGATCATGGCGATTCTAAGCCAAAAGCAAATGCTACTCCAAAAAATTATTTTACAGCAATTGCTGTATCTGATGTTTATGAGTTACTGCTAAAATACGAGCCAATTAAACCAAGTGAAAACACACATTTTAAATTATTTGTAAGTGATTTTGAAAGTAATAAACCTGTAGAGAATGCAACAATTACTATTACATCGCCCGAAAACGATAAATTAAAATTTGAAGTCAAACAACTTGATAATGGTATTTATGAAATACATGCCAACTTTCCTGATAAAAAAAAATATTCTTTAACTGTAAATATAAATTCCGCATTAGGTCCCGATTTAATATCAATAACAGATTTTGAAGTTGGAAAAGAGTTGCCAATACTAGAAACAGATGTTTTAGTAAAAGATTCTTTTTTTGATAAAGGTTGGGTATTAATAGCAATAGGGTTTTTAGGGGCATTACTTTTAATGCTTGTATTTACTAAACTAAAAAACAAACAAGTTAATGCTACGTTTTTAATTATTTTGGTATTGTTTGGTACAACACCTCTACCAACTCAACAATTACAAGCACATGGTGGCGAAGACCACGGAAGCGAAAGCAAATCGGGTGGTAATAATATTTCTACGTCAATGGAAGTATTAAAAGAAACACAGTTTTTGTTTAATGTTTATACAAAAAAAATAGCGATAAGCAATTTTACAGAAAGTACAAAACTATTCGGCACAATTATTCCGTCATCAAGTGGTCAAGCAATTGTCTCAGCTCCGCAAAATGGCAAAATAGTATCATTGAGTGTTAATGTAGGTCAGCAAGTTAAGCAAGGACAACAATTGGCAGTTATAGAGCAAAACATTGATGCCGCTGCGCAAGTAAATTTACTTGCCGAAAAAAACAATGTTAATGCAGAATACGAAGCAGCTGAAAAAGAATACGAACGTTTAAAAACAATTCAGGACATTGCTTCTAAAAAAGAATTATCCGAAGCGGAAGCTCGTTATCAAAAAGCATCAGAAAATAAGAAATTATTTAATTCAACTGGTGGCAAAACAATTGTTTTAAAATCTCCTATTGAAGGTATTATAGGCAACTTTACATTTAGTATTGGTTCTACAATTAATAGCAATGAAACCATTTTTACTATCACGAATCTTTCAAAAGTTTATATAGAGGCGCAGGTGTTTGATAAAGATGCTGAAAAAGTTAATACAGGTGTTAGATATACGGTTGAATGTACTAACGATAATCATAAAACAGCCGATGTAAAATTATTAGCGTTAGCGCAAAATATTAATCCTACTAATCAATCACAACGCGTATTATTTGAAATGGAGAATAAAGATGGAGAATTTAAAATTGGAGAATTTGTAAATATTTCAGTCTTTGCTTCGCAAGCAAAAAAACAAATTGCCGTACCTAATAGTGCTATTAGTGAGCTTAATGGGAAGTCTATCCTTTTCATTAAAGATTTTGCAGAACAGTATAGTTTAGTTTATGTGTCTTTGGGAGAGAATAATGGCTCTTACACAGTTATTAATAAAGGAATTGAAGAAGGAGAAAGGATAGTAACAAGCGGGACTTATCAGTTAAAAATGATGTACTTAAATCAATAAACAATTAATATAAATCTAAAAAAAGAAAAATGAAAACAATTAAAAAAATCAAAACAGCAATTTTATCAATTGCAATTGGCGTAGCAAGTTCAACAACTGTTTATGCTCAAGACCACGATAATAGCAAAGCTCCACATGGTGGTAAAGTTGAAGAGGCAGGGGCATATCATATTGAAGCTTCAATTAAGGATGGTAAAGTCCACTTTTATTTATTAGATGGTAAGGCAAAATCAATGGCTAACAAAGGTGTAACTGGTAGTGTAGTTTTGCAATTTGCTGATGGCACAACAAAGACCGTTCAGTTAATGGCAATGGGCGAAGATGCTTTTATGATTGATGATGCCAAAGCAACAACTTATACTAATGCAATAGTAACATTTAAAGTAGCTGGCAAAACAGCCACTGCAAAATTCAAAAATAGAGGGGAAACAAAACCACATGACCATAAAGAAGGAGAAAGCCACCATCACTAATAAATGATTTAAATTTAAAATACAGTTAATTTTTTTTAATAATAAATGAATAGCGAATTAAATAATTTGGAATGGTTTAAAACTGGATTTGAAACATACAATCCAACCCCTAGTATCTTATCGAAAATTGGAAGTAGTTTAAATAATTACACAATAGAAGTTATAATGGATGAGGACTGTAAAGATGTTCAGTTTTTGATTCCCAAATTATTTAAGACGCTATATCTATGTAAGGTAAATTCTCTTAAAATTTATCACATTGATAAAAATATACTACCTGTCAATATAAATGAAGGTTCAAATAAAATTGAAAAAGTACCGACTATCTTTTTTATTAAAAATGGGATTGAACAGTTTAGTATAGTAGAAAAAATAATCTATGGCTCAACTATTGAAAACGAAATAGATGTGCTTTTATCAAAGAAGAAAATAAATAATTAAAAATAATATGAAACCAATCGTAAATAGAATATTAGTTATAGTAAGTGTAAGTATCGCACTATTTTTAGCATCATGCGGAAGCGAAACAAAAAAAGAAACAAAAGATGCAGAACATCATGAGCATTCGGATAGCACTGAGCATAGTGGCACACATACATATATGTGCCCAATGAATTGTGAAAACGGAAAAACATACAGGGAACCAGGTAAATGCCCTAAATGTGGGATGGAGTTAGAACATAATGATAATGATAGTAAGAGTAATGACTTAACTTATTTTATGCAATATAGTTGTAGTAAATCGAGTATTGAATCTGGTAAGGAATGCACATTACTGTTTACGCCAAAAATTAAGGGTAAGGAAAATGAACCTGTGCCATTAGATGTTGTTCACGAAAAGAAATTACATTTAATTATTGCTTCAAAAGATTTAGCTTATTTTGAGCATATACACCCCGAATATCAAGCAGATGGTTCTTATCAAATAAAAGTATTGCCAAAAGGTAAACCATATACAATTGGTAAAGGTCATAACGAAACACGTTTTGATTATGGTGGAGAGTATTTGTTATTTGCTGATTATGCTCCAGCATCAGGCAATCATCAATTAGAAAAAATACCTGTAACTGTAAAAGGTAATCCTTATAAAAATACAACTTATAGTAAGGCAAGATTATCTGTTGATGTTGATGGTTATTCCGTTAAATTAGAAGCAGAAGGGGGCAAATGGCTTACTAATCAACAAATGCACATTAGAGCATCTATAAAAAAAGGAAATGAAGTTATTGATGCAAATGCATGAAGGATATGAAAGGAATGTAATTTTAATGATGAGAATCTTAAGTACAATACTATTTATCATAATCGGTTTTACCAGTTTTTCTCAAACAGAAACTGGTAAAATTGATTTACCTAAAAAAAAGAAAGGTACGGCCTATTTTTTATGGGGATATAATCGTGATTGGTTTGCCAAAAGTACTATTCATTTTAAAAATGACGGAGACCCAAATTTACAAAACGAAAAGGGAGTTTATGATTTTACATTATATAACGTAACTGCTGCCGATAGACCACAATTTGACCAAATTAAAGATGTGAAAAACATTACTGTGCCTCAATTTAATTTTAGGTTAGGCTACTATTTTAATGATAAACACGATCAAGGAATTGAACTGAATTATGATCACGCTAAATATGTAGTTAATGATTGGCAAACAGTACGAATAAAAGGGAGTGCTTTTGGAAATTCATTTGATAAAGACACAGTTTTAAACCCAAATTATATTCATTTCGAGCATACAGATGGTGCAAATTTTTGGACAGTTAATTATATGAAACGTTTTAAAGTATACGAAAGTAAAAACTTGAAAAATAATGTTGGATTAATAGTTAAACCCGGCATCGGCATTGTTTATCCCCGAACTGATGTTACTTTATTTGGCAATAGAGTAAATAATAGATGGCATATTTCAGGTGTTTGTGCTGCTATAGAAGCAGGAATTAGAACTGAATTATTTAAACACCTAACCATTGAATTAACAGGTAAAGGGGTTTACGCCGATTATTTTGCAATCATTGTTCAAGGAAAAGGTAACGGACAAGCAAAACAAAAAATGTTAGCGTTTGAAGCAATCTTAAATATTGGATACAGTTTAAATTGGTAGAATGATGAATAAAAAAGAATTGAAAGATATTATTAATTGGGACGTTGAAACGTGGAAAGAAATACTTCCATATTGGGAGAAACAATTATTAAACTATGATAAAGCAACATCATTATGTATCGAAATTGGTGCGAGAGATGGAGGTATTACTTTATGGATGGCTTTAAATGGCTTCAAAATGACATGTTCTGATAATTATTATGATTTAGAAGATGCAAAAAAGTTACATTCTGAATACAATATAATTGAAAGAATAGAATACAAACAAATAGATTTATTGAATTGGAAAGAAGATGAGAAATATGATGTCATAGTTCTTAAATCTGTTTTTGGAGCTCTTCAAAATGAAATTTCAATAAGATCAGCAGTAGATAATATTTTCGGAAATTTAAAAAAAGGAGGCATTTTACTATTTGCTGAAAATTCAAAGGGAGCATTTTTTCATCAAAAATTAAGAAAAAAATACACAGATTGGGGTAATATTTGGTTTTATTTTGATGATGAATTAATAAAAAGATTATTTGACAAGTTTGGGGTTGTAGAAGTAAGATACAATGGCGTATTAACTGTGTTTGGAAATAGAGTTGGGTTATCAACTATTTTCTCAAAACTAGATAAATACTTTTTTAATAAAATAACACCAAATAGAGTGAAATATATGCTATTTGGTTACGCAAAAAAATAAATAATGAAATATACACTTAACATAGAATCTAGTTACAGAAGTAATATTTTTAGACTTACACAAAACAAGTATTGGGCTCCTTGTGCTGATGTTACTGTAATTAATGAAGATGACTATTGTACAACAAACAGAATTGATATTGTAAGTCAACAAAGAAGGAATGTAAAGATAACAATTGATAGTGGTAATTTTGAGATACACCCTGAAATGGGAACTGAACTAGGAAATGAAAATCAATTACATTATGAAATTTATGGTTTCCGTCAAACCTATCCGACTCCGCCCGATGAAAATCAGCTAATGGATTTATTAATTAATGGAAATGATGATGTTAGAAATATATTAATACTTAAAACAGATGGTATATTTTACCTTCTTCAACAACATCAGATTTTAGATTATGCCTCAAATCCTGAGTACGTGGTTCAGTTTGAAGGTTTTCAGGCAAGTAATGGCTATGTAGGCAGTTCGATAAATGATAATCATATCCGAAATTACGTCCAAAACTTATTTAGGATAGGCATTTTTCATTGGGTAAATCATTTAAAATTTAAAATCTTGCACGACCAAGCTGATATTCAAATTCATCCCAATGATCAAGTTCCTGAAATACTTGCTTTGTTTGATGAATTACACCAAATTCAAACTAATTGGAAGCCTGATTATTAACTAAAATAATTTAAAATGAAATATACAATAATTTGTTTTATGGTTTTGTTTGCAATGTTAGCCTGTAAAAAGCACAATGATGGCACAAGAAATGACAATGAAATTTGGCTTCACAATCAAACAATAGAGCCCTATCAAACAAAAATTTCAAAAGGAACTACCCTCACTTTTATCAATAAAGATCCAAAAACACATACCGTTAGTGAATTTAATAAAAAGTTTTATTCGGGTAGTTTAAAGCCTGACGATAGCTTTTCATACACCTTTAATGATACGGGCTATTATGCTTTTTATTGTAACTATCATAATTCGATGCTTGGTCAAATAATCGTTAAATAAAATATAAAAATTAAACTAATGAAAAATAAACTATCTATTACATTATTTTCTATAATTATTATGCTGATTTTAGTGTCTGCAACTAATAATGTAACATCACCTTGCGATAGCCCAATTGTGGGTGACCATAGTGGCGCACCCGGAGAAACAACATGTTCAGGTTGCCATTCAGCACCAGTAAATCCAAACGTTCCCGATTTACGCTTTGAGTTTGAAAACGGCTCTACACAGTATCAATTAGATAGTTCATACATAGTTCACATTAGAATAAGGAGAAATGGACATGATAAATTTGGTTTTGTTTGCTCAGCATTAGATTCAACAAATACTTCAGCGGGAACTTTTAGTTTAATAAATACAACATCAACACGAACTTATACTTTAGGTGGTAGAAAGTACGTGAGTCATACTCCCTGTGGTGCTGATTCGCAAGATAGTGCAATATGGACTTACAGATGGAAAGCACCATCTACCAATAAAGGGAAAATTAAAATTTATATGTCTGTGTTAGTAGCTAACCATGATGAAGCTTTGACGGGAGATACAACCTACACGAGAGTCTTACAAATTAATAATTCAACTATTTCAGGAATAAAAAATCAAACTATTAATTCGTATCAAACAAAAGTTTTCCCAACCATTTTTTCAAATTCATATACTATTGAGTTTAACCCAATATTTAATAATCGACTAAAATCAGTTTCATTATTTGATATAAATGGAAAAATTATTCAAAAAAATATGACAAAAGAATCAGATTATAAACAAGAAGTAGAAAAGAATTTAGATGCAGGAGTTTACTTTTTAAAAATAGAGTACCCTGATAGAACTGAAAATATAAAAATTATAAAACAATAATCTCGATTAAAAACTTTCATAGAGTGATGAAAAAAGCAAAATTTGTAGTTTTAGTTTCTACTTTCTTATTATCATTTGCCCAACTATTTGGGCAAAACAAAGAAATTGAATTTAGTGCCAATACTTGGGAATATATTCTTGCAGAAGCAAAAGTACAAAATAAACTGATATTTATTGATGCTTATACAACTTGGTGCGGGCCCTGTAAATGGGCTGCTAAATATCTTTTCACAAACAAAGATGTCGCTAATTATTATAACGAAAATTTCATCAACGTTTCAATGGATATGGAAAAAGGAGATGGTATTGCATTTGCAAAGAAATTTCAAATAAATTCATATCCCACTTTTTTAATTATTAATGGTAAACAGGAAATTATTTCTCGAACAGAAGGCGTCGACCAAACCAAAAAATTCATAACTGATTTTATTAATTTCGGAAAAAATGCCCAAGTACATTCGGAAAAATGAAAATTGATGCAATGAATAGAAATAATTAAAATGAAATTAAAAATACCATACATTATATTTTGCATTTGTTTATATAAACTTTGTACAGCACAAAACGTAGTAGAAATTGGTATTGATAGCCTACCAACACATATTAAACAGAATATAAACAGAAAACATTCAAGCTATCAAATTCGATACTGTAGTAAACTTATTGGTTTAAATAACAAAGTTTCTTATAATATTATATTACAAAAAGGAAACAAAGAAATAGACATCATGTATAATGAAGGTGGAAAAATTATTATTAGTAAAAAAACAAAATATTATATCGACGACGAAACAATAAAAGAAAATAATTATAAAACGCCATTTCCTAACCTATAAAATAAAAGACAATGCTAAACAAACTCATAAAATTTTCACTTCACAATCGCTTATTTGTATTAGCCTTTGCCTGTTTAATAATGGTGTATGGCGTTTACACCATTATTAACTTACCTGTGGATGTATAACCCGATTTGAACAGACCTCGTGTAACTATATTTTTAGAAGCCAACGGTATGGCTCCCGAAGAAATTGAAACACAAGTTGCCCTACCAGTTGAAACCGCACTTAATGGTTCGCCTGGTGTGGAAATTGTGCGAAGTAGTTCGGCTATTGGTATAGGAATGGTGTTTGTTGAATTTGATTGGAATACTGATGTTTTTAAAGCACGTCAACTGGTTGCCGAAAAATTGCAAACAGTAATACTTCCAAAAGGTATAACACCTGTTATGGGACCAATTAGTTCAGTAATGGGTCAAATTATGTTAGTTGGCATTAGTTCAGATACAACAAGCCCCGCTGATTTACGAACTCTTGCCGATTTTACAATTCGCCGACGATTAATGAGTATAAAAGGCGTATCACAAGTTATACCTATTGGTGGAGAGCGAAAGCAATATCAAGTGTTAATATCAAGTACAAAACTAAAGCAGTTTAATTTAAGTATAGATGATGTGGATAACGCTTTGCAATTAACCAATCAAAATACGACTGGGGGCTTTTTCGACCAATATGGTAGTGAGGTTTTAATCCGAAACATTGGCAGAGCAAATTCATTAGATGATTTAAAAAATACGGTTGTTGCCAATAAAGATGGCTTACCAGTTTTATTATCTCAAGTAGCCGATGTAAAATTCGGAGGAGCAATAAAACGTGGTGATGCCAGTATTAATGGAAAATCTGCTGTAATATTAACCGTTGAAAAGCAACCAGGAGCAAGCACCATTGATTTAACCGATGAAGTAGAAAAAGCATTAGCAGAGTTGCAACAAACATTACCTAAAGATGTAAAAATTAATTCAAAAATATTTCAACAAAAAAACTTTATTGTAAACTCATTAAAAAATGTGGAAGAAGCATTAAGAGATGGATTCATTTTAGTAATTATCATATTATTTATGTTTTTACTAAACTTTAAAACAACCATCATTACACTTACAGCAATTCCTTTATCATTAATTACAACAGCCATTATTTTTAAATTGTTTGGTATTTCCATAAATACCTTAACATTAGGTGGCTTGGCTATTGCTATTGGTGAATTAGTAGATGATGCCATTGTTGATGTGGAGAATGTACATAGACGTTTAGGAGAGAATTGGAAACTTGAAAAACCACGCCCAATATTAAATGTAGTGTATGATGCTAGCAGTGAAGTACGTAACTCCATTGTTTATGCCACCATTATAGTTGTGTTGGTATTTATTCCTTTGTTTTCCATGCAAGGTATTGAAGGAAAAATATTTGCACCATTAGGAGTTGCCTACATAACTTCTATTGTTGCTTCATTAATTGTATCTCTTACGGTAACTCCTGCATTGTGTAGTTATTTATTAGGAACAAAGCCTAAAAAAGAAATTGAACATGATAGTAAAATGGTACGTTGGTTAAAAAAACAGGATACCAAATTATTGCATTTTGGTTTGAGCAGGCCAAAACAAATTATTGGTGTTGCTATACTTTTAATCATTGCATCAGTGAGTATAGTTCCCTTTTTTGGTACAGAATTTCTACCTCCGTTTAATGAAGGTTCGTTTACCATTAATTTATCTACACCCGCAGGAACGTCTTTAGAAGAAAGTAATAAAATTGGTACGATGGCAGAAAAACTAATGCTTAAAGTTCCTGAAGTTGAATTTGTAAGTCGCAGAACTGGTAGAGCAGAGCTCGACGAACACGTTGAACCTGTTAGTAATTCGGAAATCGAAGTAGAGTTAGAAGAAAAACCCGAACGAAGCCGTGATGAGATTTTAGCGAACATAAGAAAAGAGCTAAGTATTTTAAAAGGAGTATCTGTAAATGTAGGACAGCCAATCTCACATCGGTTAGACCATTTATTATCAGGCGTGAGGGCGCAAGTAGCTATTAAGCTATTTGGTAATGATTTAACAGATTTGCGCACCAATGCAAGTAAAATAAAAGAAATTATTAGTAAAATACCTGGAGTTGTAGATGCCCAAATAGAAAAACAGGTTTTAGTGCCACAATTAGTTATTAAAATTAAACGAGATGCTTTACAACGTTATGGGGTGCAAGCAGGGAAAATAGCGGAAGATTTAGAAATATTTTATAATGGTAAAGTAACAGGGCAAGTATTAGACGGACAAAAATCATTTGATATTATATTGCGAACTACCAATGAAGAGCGTACTAATATTGATAAAATTCGCAATACATTAATTAGTACACCATCAGGTAATTTAATTCCTTTACAACAAATTGCCGAAATTGAATATACCAATTCAATTAATTCTGTTTATCACGAAAACACACAACGTAGAATTGTTATAAGTTGCAATGTACAAGGCAGGGATTTAGGTAGTACTGTTAAAGAGATTCAAGATAAAATAAAAACAGATGTACCATTACCACAAGGTTATTTTATTAAGTATGGTGGTCAGTTCGAGAGCCAACAGGAAGCATCGAAACTAATTGGTCTATTAAGCATCTTTGCCTTTTTAGGTATTTTTTTAGTATTGTACTCGCATTTTAAATCCTCTCGAATTGTTATACAAATTATGCTAAACATTCCTTTAGCATTAATTGGTAGCGTTATTGCAGTAACGCTAACAGGTGGTACTTTCTCCATTGCCACTTTAGTTGGATTTATTACACTAACGGGGATCGCCTCTCGTAATGGAATTATGATGATTTCACATTACATACATTTGATAGAACATGAGGGGGAAAAGTTTAGCAAAGAAATGATAATTAGAGGTTCGTTAGAACGATTAGTCCCCGTTTTAATGACAGCATTAGTAGCGGCATTAGCTTTATTACCACTTACTATGGATGCGCAAGCATCAGGTAAAGAAATTTTGTACCCTGTGGCTGTGGTAATTTTAGGTGGTTTAATAAGTTCTACATTATTAGATATGATTGTCACACCAATTGTATTTTATATGTTCGGAGAAAAAGCTTTGAAAACATATTTTGATGCGAAAAATAAAAATATTATAGATTAGTATAAAAAATTTAATCGTAAATGTCTCGTTACTACATTACCTCTATCACAAGCATCTAAAAAAATCAACAATGAAATATTTGACTGCGTCATTATCTCAATTGGGAAACAACTAATTAAAGAATTTCAATTGATTGAACGGTTAAATGATGAAGATAGAAAAGAGGGTATAATTATTATCTCAAAAAATAATTTGCCTGAATTTATAGTTCATTGTTTCGATTTGGGAATAGATGATTTTATAGAATCTTCGTTTCAAATACCTGTCTTATACGCTCGATTAAAAGCATTAATAAGAAGAAAACAATTTAATGCAAAACGCAAATTCCACTTCGCAAATCTAGTAGTAGATTTTCAGTTAAAAACAATGCGTGTATCTAACAGAGCTATTAATTTTACTCAAATGGAATACAAAATTTTAATGTATCTATTAGCTAATAGAAATAGTACCGTAGATAGAAATAGACTAGTGCAGAGCATTTGGGGAGATAGTTTAGGAAATATTAGCTCGTATGAGTTTTTATTTACCCATATGAAAAACATACGAAATAAACTTAAACTAGCCAAAGCTAAATTTGTGATTAATAACAATTATGGCGTAGGCTATCAAATCTTTAAATAATAAAACACCGATGGAATACAGTTTAACCTAAAAAAATCTATTTTTGAATGATCCTAATTATAGGGAAGCATACAAAAAAGCCTTTTTTTTGTTTTGGCAAAAATGACAAATTCAGAAGAAGGACATTCACATTAATAAATGTTTAATATTGATTAAATTACATAAATCTATAAAAATGAGAAGTGAAAACATACAGTATTATAAAGACCGATTGAAATATTTGTTCTATAAAAATACTACTGGAATTAATAAAAAATCTAAAACAAGTATGCAAAGCTTATTATTACAGTTAGAAGTGAAAAAACTTTTTCCGAAAAAAATTAGTGCAATTGAGATGTTTGGTATGCATGGATTATGGCATACTATGGATTACATTAATTACGTGAGTAATTTGGATATATTTGAAATTAATAAGAGCTATCATGAATTAAGTAAAAGTGTATTAAAAAAGTACCCAGTTCAATTTTATAATTTAGATTCCATAAAGTATATTAAAGAAACTAATAATAAATACAATTTTATTGTTGCTGATATTCCTTATGGAGGCGATTTTTACGACGATAATGGGTTGCCAGTATTTTTTGAATATCTTATTAAAATTTCAGAATATAATTCCGTCATAATTTTCAATTGTCATTCTTCAAAATTAAAGGGCTACAATTCTTTAACTAGATTAATAAAAGATAAAGTAAGATTAAGAGAAATATTAGATTTGTTTTTTGTTCCTAGAAATAATCAAATGAGCTATATAGCTTTAGTAATTAAATAAAAATACGGGCAGAGGCTTGGGTTCGTTTTCCTTCCGTAAAGGGGATTTTTTCATAACCAAGTTTTCTGTCCACCAAATTAAAATGAGTAAACTAAATAATTACAAATAGTAGGCATTTAGTTTTATAACGTTTCCGCAATAATACTTTCAGCAGCTTTAGGGCTGATGCTTACTTCCTTTTTTTGACATATAAGAGTAATAGAATTATCAAATTCCTCAATTGTTTTAATGTTTATAGATGCCCCAATAATTAACTGATGTTTTTCCAAGTATTTTAAGAAAGCAGTTGAGTGGTCGGTAACTCCCATTATTTTATAACTATTCTTTAGCTTTGCTTCTGATAATTTTATAAAATTACTTTTTTGAATTTTTCCCTTTTCATCAGGAATTGGGTCTCCATGTGGGTCAAAACTTGGGTTACCTAACTTCTCTGATAATTTTTTTATGAGCTTATCATTTTTAATATGCTCCAATTCTTCTGCTATTTCATGTACTTCGTCCCAACCAAAACCTAATTCATTTGCTAAATAGGTTTCCCATATACGATGTCTACGAACGATATTTAATGCCATTTTTGATCCGGAAGAAGTTAGTCTCGTTCCATACGACTTTTCGTAAATAACCAATTTTAATTCATGCAATTTTTTAACAGCTTCTGTAACAGTAGCGGGAATAACCTTTAATTTATCAGCCAGTTGTTTGTTGTTTACTATTGTTGAATTTCCGGCAGAGAGATGATAAATGGTTTTTAGATAGTTTTCAATAGTTTCGGATTGCATAAATTAATTTTTTGGTTAGCCAAAAATAATAATTATAAAATCATAAAGTGTAATCATATTTGTATTAAATTAAAAATTCAATGAAAACTAGAATAATAACATTATGTATCTTAATTATTATTGTAATAGGTTGCAGAAAAATAATGCCTAAAAGTCCAAAAGAAGAGGAGTTGTTGGATGGTCCCATCGAAGGGCTTACAGCCCAACAAACAGCTCAATTTTTAAAAGGAGATGTTGCATTTAACGATGATGTTTTTACGCCACAAAATGGGTTGGGTCCTTTATTTGTAGCAACTTCTTGTGGAAGTTGTCATGCAGGCGACGGAAAAGGTCATCCATTTACCACATTAACTCGTTTCGGACAAATTGATAGTACAGGAAATCAATATTTAAATTCAGGTGCGCCACAATTACAAAATCATGCCATACCGGGTTATCAACCCGAAGCACTTCCTGTTGGGGTTGGCTTTTCAAAAATACTTCCACCCGCTAATACTGGACTAGGTTTTTTAGATGCTGTTACAGATGCCGATATTTTGGCAATGGCAGACCCAAACGATGCAGATGGAGATGGTGTATCAGGTGTGTGTAATTGGGTTACAGTTCCTTCATATTGCCAACATAGAGCAAACTATATTTCTCAAGGTGGTAGATATATTGCTCGTTTTGGTAAAAAGGGAGCAGCTTACGATTTATTACAACAAACAGCTAATGCCTATAATCAAGATATGGGAGTTAATTCAGCCTTTGAACCTTATGATACTTATACAAAATTAGAAGTTGATCCCGAAGTAAGTAATGTAACAGTTCACGATGTAGTATTTTATTTAAAGACTTTAAAAGCTCCAAAACAACGTAATCAAAATGATGCAGAAGTACAATCTGGTAAACAAATATTTATTGCACTTGGTTGTGAAAAATGCCATAAATCTGAGCTAAAAACAGGAACTTCAGATATTTCTGCATTATCAAATAAAACATTTTACCCATACACCGATATGTTATTACATGATATGGGAAGTGCTTTAGATGATAATTATACCGAGGGAAGTGCAAAAACATATGAATGGAAGACACCGCCATTGTGGGGTTTAGGTTTAGCTAAAAATTCGCAGGGTGGCAGTTATTTTTTAATGCACGATGGTAGAGCAACTTCAATTGAAGCAGCTATTTTATTACACGGTGGCGAATCTCAACAAAGTAACAATAACTATCAAAATTTATCTGTGAGCGATAAACAAAAATTAATTAAATTTTTAGAAAGTCTTTAAAATGAACAGAAGAAATTTTATTAAATCCACTTGTTTAACCTGTGTCAGTAGTGTAGGCGCAATATGGTTGTTACAAGCCTGTAAATCAACAAAACACGTTAGTAATTTTCAATACAATCAAAATATAATAACCATTCAAAAAACTGAATTTATAACAGTTAAAAACGAGAAAACCATACAACGTAAATTTATCGTCATTAAACCAGATAGTTTGCCATTTCCTATTGCTGTTTATAAATTAAATGATAACGATTACAAAACTTCGCTTTTACAATGTTCTCATCAGGGCTGTGAATTATCTCCTTATGAAACAACAATGGTATGCCCATGCCACGGAGCGGAGTTTAATACTAAAGGAGAAGTTACACAAGGTCCTGCTGAAACAAACCTTAAAACATTTATTACTACTTACGATAACGACAATATTTATATTCAAATTAATTAAAATGCAGAACAAACTATTTACCCTTACTTTTTTAATTTTAATCAATACAATTGTTGCTCAAAACGACAGTACAAAAATTAAACGAGTTCCGATAGACACAATTAAACCACAATTAAATATGGATGCTGTATATAATCGTCCATTTTTGCAATATGGTAAAACTCCTGTTGCATTAGGTGGTTATGTAGAAGCAAATACACAATATGCAGTTACAGATGGAGTAACAGAAGGTTTTTCTTTTCAAATGCGAAGAATGACATTATTTGTTGCATCTACAATTAGTAAAAAAATAAAGTTTCTTTCTGAAATTGAATTTGAAGATGGAACAAAAGAAATTAATATTGAATTTGCGGCATTAGATATTCAGTTTCATCCATTATTCAATTTTAGAGGTGGTGTAATAATGAATCCTATAGGCGCATTTAATCAAAATCATGATGGTCCAAAATGGGAATTTGTTGACAGACCAATTTCAGCTACACAATTACTTCCCGCCACATTTAGTAATGTTGGTTTTGGATTATATGGAAAACTCTATAAACCAAAATTTGTTTGGGCTTATGAGTTGTATTTAACCAATGGTTTTAATGATAATATTATAGGCAACAAACAAAATAAAACCTTTATTCCTGCAACAAAATTAGACCCAAATAGATTTGAAGAAAGTTATAATGGAGAGCCATTAACAAGCGTAAAAACATCAATACGTTACAAGCGATTAGGAGAAATTGGTTTATCTTATATGGGAGGCGTTTTTAATAAATTTGAAGATGATGGATTGACGTTAGATAAAAAACGCAGAGCAGACATTTTTGCAATTGATTTTAATACAACAATTCCAAAAATAAAAACAGTAATTACAACAGAGTGGGCTTGGACTTTTGTTGATGTACCTGATACATACACTCAACAATATGGAAATAAACAACAGGGTGGATTTATTGATATTGTACAACCTATTATTAAGAAAAAAATGTTTGGATTTGAAAAGGCAAGTTTTAATGCAGCAGTAAGATTAGAATATGTTGATTGGAACATGGGGACATTTAAAGAAACAGGAGGTAACATATCAGATGATGTATTTTCTATCGTTCCTGCAATTAGTTTCCGAACATCGCAGCAAACTGTATTGCGTTTAAATTACCGTTACCAATGGCAAAAAGATATTCTAGGAAACCCGGCAGCAAAAACAGCGGCTATACAGTTTGGTATAAGCAGTTATTTTTAATTAGATAACAATTAAATTATGTCAAAGCTTTTCACTCAAAATGTTGGTATTTGATTATATGCTTCATTTTCTTAAAGTGTGAATTATACAAATCTTTCTAATGAAAGTGTAATACTTTCTACTTAATAGCAGCACACATTTGTTTTACTGAAAAAATGATAAAAGTCAGTTAAACGTTTGAGCATAATCATATCTTAACCAAATTCTTGATCGTAGCGTAAATCAGTATCTCAAGGTAAAGGATGTAAAACTGTAAGTGAATATTATTTTTCAACTAAAGGAGATCGAAATGCTCTTGATGTGACTCCAATTGTTTTAGGAACCCTGATAATTACTTGGGTAGGAAAACATGAGAATAGTCATTTTTTTATCTCAATTGAATTTTGTACTTTCGTCATACTAATGAAGAGAATTTTAGTCTTTACACTGCTTTTTATTTACACCACTTTAGCTTGTGGCGTAAATCTTCAATTGCATTATTGTGGTGGGAAGATAAAATACATATCTCTGTTTGCACCAAGTGATGATGATGGATGTTGCGGATCTTCAATGAAGAAGAAGGACTGTTGTGATGATAAAGCCACTTATTTAAAAGTAAAAGACAATCACAATTCCAATACTTCATTAAAGGTCATTACTTTTAAAGTTTATGCTACCGAATTTACTGTTCCATATTTTACCTATAACTTTCAGTACGAAACACATAATCGTATTATCGAAAGCTATCATGCTCCTCCTGTCACTTATGACAATCCATTATACCTTAAATATAGGGTACTTATAATTTGATTTTTTTCTTCGTATTAATCACCCGACCACCATGTGGGACGGGTAGTTCTGTTTGTACTCAATCGTACTTGATTTTTTAATTAATCTAAAACCACAAAAAATGAAAAAAATAATTCAATCAATTTTTGCTGCAATGTTTGTAGCAACGTCTGCCTTAGCGCAAATTCCAAATTCAGGATTTGAAAACTGGACAACAGTAGGCTCATACTCTAATCCTGATGGATGGGGAACAATGAATAATACTACTGCTATTGCAAGTGTTTATACCGCAACAAAAGGAACTCCAGGTAGCCCAGGAACATCTTATTTGAAACTAACATCTAAAACTGTTTCTGGGTTTGGAGTTGTAAATGGTATTGCTGTAAGTGGCGTATTAGATTCAATGACTATGACACCAAAATCAGGGTTTGCCTATGCTATGCGCCCAGTAAGTTTAACCGGAAAATGGCAACACATGATTTATGGAAGTAGCCAAGGCTCGATTCAAGTTACACTTACCCGTTGGGACACAGGAATGAATATGCGCATGCCTGTTGCATCCGGAAGCGTTACGCTATCAGGTATGGCAATGAGCTGGGCAAATTTTTCAATCCCTTTAACTTATGTTGACGGTAACAATCCTGATACGTGCATTATTATTATGAAAGCCAGTGGAAGCGCTCCAACAAATAACGATTACTTATGGGTTGATAATCTTGCATTCTCAGGCTCTGTGACAGGAATTGAAAATCAAGAGTCGTTAGTTTCTGAAATGACAGTATTTCCAAATCCTTCATCAGAGGTCGTTAATTTCAATTTTGACATTAAATCTCCACAACAAATTTCTGTTGAGATATCTGATATAAATGGAAAACTAATTCGTTCAACTAACTTAGGTAAACTGCAAGGAGATGTAAAGCACAGTATAAATATTGCAGGCGTTGCTAAAGGAACGTACTTGGTGAGAATAGTTGGAGAGAGATCTGTTGAAACAAGAAAATTGATAATCGAATAAATTTACGAATCATGAAAAATCTGATAAACATTGGTTTGGTGCTGTTGTGTGTGAGCGCAACAGCTCAAACACAACTTCCTATTCCAGACACCTTGGCAGGCCCAAACTATACTTTAAATATGCACAAGGATAGTGTTCAGTTTTTTGCAGGAAACATATCGCATACCTATGCATTTAATCAATATAAATATTTAGGCCCAACCCTTATTTTTAGCAAAGGGGCAAACGCAAACATTACTGTCAACAATCAAATTGGCGATACAACAACAGTGCATTGGCATGGAATACATCTACCAGCAAAATGGGATGGTGGGCCACACACACCAATTATGCCAAGCGCAAGCTGGAATCCTACATTTACGGTAATGGACAACGCTGCTACGTATTGGTATCATCCTCATTTGCACATGAAAACTGCTGAACAAGCTATAAAAGGTGCAGCGGGTTTAATTATAGTTCGAGACCCTATTGAAGCGGCATTGACATTACCTCGCAAATACGGAATTGATGATTTTCCTCTTGTAATTCAATGCCAACAATATGACTCTTCAAATCAAGCAATGCCCCTTGGTATGCAGGATTCAACCATCTTAGTAAATGGTGCAAGAGCAAATTATGGATATACTGTTTATGCGAATTGTCCTGCACAAATTGTACGTATGCGCATTCTAAATGCTTCAGGAGAACGTTCTTTTAATTTCGGATTTACTGCAAATAAACAATTTAAAATTATTGCCAGTGATGGAGGGTTATTAAATGCTCCGGTTAGCACAACACGCTTACGACTTGCTCCAGGTGAACGTTCAGAAATTTTACTTGACTTAAATGGAATGAATGGTCAAACCATTTATCTAATGAGTTACGCATCTGAGTTGCCAATGGGAATTCAAGGTGGGCCGACAATGCCCATGCCAAGTGGGCCACCAATGGATAGTCCGCTGAATGGTGTTGATTTTAATATCATGCAAATAAATGTTGTTCCTCAAACTGCAAGTCCGGTTACAACCATCCCTTCAACATTAACTAACAACACGCCATATCCAATTGGATCAGCAAATATTACAAGAACCATACGATTCACAGCTGATAGTATGATGGTAATGGATGGGCCATTTTACTTTAACGATAGTACATTTAATATGATGCGTATTGATTACGAAATTCCAATCAATAACGTTGAGATATGGAAATTAGTAAATGAAACAATGGTAGCTCATCCATTTCATATACATGACGTTCAATTCTATTTGTTTGATAGAAACGGAAGTATACCTCCTCCTGAAGAACAAGGTAGAAAAGATGTTGTACTTGTGCCACAGGGAGACTCTGTTATGTTCATTACTAAATTTGAAGATTTCGCAGACACTATTGTACCGTTCATGTACCATTGCCATATTTTAATGCATGAAGATGATGGAATGATGGGACAGTTTATTGTTAAATCTAATTTAACCAGTGTTAATGAGCTTAATCTGAATAATGCAAGTATAAACGTATATCCTAATCCTGCTCACGATAAACTAAATGTCTTTATAAATTCTGAAGGTAATTATGAGCCTTTCGATTTGTTAGTCTTTGATGCTTTAGGAAAAATTGTTCATAAGGAAAATTTAATCCAATCAAACAGTCAGATAAATACAAGTGGATGGAGTAAAGGAATTTATTTTATTGAGGTAAGTCAAAATAATAAAAGTATTCACAGTAAATTGATAGTAGAATAATGAAAGTTATACATCTAATAATATTTGCTTTTTTTTCAAATTTAGTTATTGGGCAAATTCCCAATAACGGATTTGAAGCTTGGATTTCTATGCCCGGATATTCAACTCCCGGAAATTGGGATAATCTAAATCAAGCAACATACTATAAAAATGTATTTACATGCAATCAAGGCACGCCCGGAAACCCCGGAGCAAGCTACTTATTTTTAATATCAAAAAATGTTCCCGGAAAAGGTATTGTACCAGGGAGAGTTGTGTCGGGGAAGATTGATACTATTTCTTTTAAAGCAATAAGTGGTTATCCATTTAGTAACAGACCACAGCAATTAAACTACAATATTCAATACATGCCTTATGACCCATCTGATTCCGTAAGCGTTTCTGTGTTACTTACAAAGTGGGATACTACAATGCTTATGAGAGACACAGTTGCTTATGGGGCGAGTTATTATAATGCAATGGCTCACTCTTGGTTTGTTGGAAGCACCTATATGAATTATTTAAGTGGTGAAGCACCCGATAGCGCTATGATTGTTATATCATCAAGTAGTAGTAATCCTAAAGATGGAAGTTACATCTACATTGACAATCTTCAGTTTAGCGGTTCAGTTATTGGCATTTCAGAGAACTCTTTTCTTGAAAACAATATTCAGATTTATCCAAACCCAAGTTCGGATAATATTTATTTGAGAATTGGAGAATCAATAAAATCAGTCGATATTCAATTGTTTGATGTTTTAGGAAACAAGCTGCTTTCTGATAATATAACTAATCAATCCACAATATCAATTTTAAATTACCCCTCCGGGATTTACTTTTTAAGAATAACAGAGAATAATAGAAGTATAAACAAAAAAATAATCAAACAATGAAAACTAAAACAATTTTAATCGCCCTTGCGTCAGTACTTGTTATTGCCTCATGTGGGAACAAAGCAGAGACTGCAAACGACAGCACTGTAAAAACAGAAACTGCCAATGGCGCAACTACATCAACCTTTAAAGTTTGGGGAAACTGCGAAATGTGTAAGGAAACAATAGAGTCATCACTTAAAGTTGATGGGATAACAAAGGCTGATTGGAACGTAGATAGTAAAATAATGACTGTTACATATGATGAGACTAAAATTTCGCTTGATCAGATTCAAAAAAATATTGCTTCTGTTGGCTATGACAACGAAAAATACAAAGGAGACGACAAAGCCTACGAAAATTTAGCGGGATGTTGTCAGTATGATAGAAAGTAAAGTATAACCACAGGTTACCGTTTTGTTAGTGAATGTGAATTTACTTTTTTCATAGTTTGTTGGCGGTAATCCTGTGGTTTAATAAAACTGGTTGAACTTATTTGTGATATAATGATTGATTTTGGTTTGAAAAATGGAGTAGCGTGTTACATTGGTAGAGGATTTGAAACCGATCTTCATAAACACCATGCTTTAGAATTTATATTTAGCATTGAAGGGACTTTTTCTGTTGAAACAAATAGTAAAGTTTTTTCAGAGGTAACTTCTGTTGGTATTCGTCCAAATGTACCCCATAAATTCATTGGAGGAGATGGGATTTATTTATTTGTGTTTATTGAACCTGAACTTAAAAGATGTATCCAAATAAGCGACCAACTATTTGATAAGGATGATGTTTTTATTCCCAATATTTCAGATAAAAAAATCAATACAAACTCAAATACACTTTTAAATCTAAATGAACTTGGACGTGTTTTATCAATCACAATTGCAGATGAAGAGGATTATCATGCATTTGATGTGCGAATTAAGAATGCAATTGATGTAATTAAAAATAATATCAGTGATGAAAATCTTTCACTTTCCTATGTTGCGGATAAGGCAAATCTTTCTGAGGATAGATTTAGGCATTTGTTTTCTGAACAAATAGGTTTGCCATTTGTGAGATATGTTTTATGGTGTCGTTTGCAAAAAGCAATTATTTTGATTTCAAATAAATTAAACTTTACGGAAGCTGCGCATGAATCTGGCTTCGCTGATTCTGCTCATTTAAGCAGGGTTTTTGTGGAAATGTTCGGAATTGCTCCGTCAAGAGT
>JACQAK010000037.1 GCA_016194985.1 Bacteroidota bacterium | reverse complement strand
CTCCGGTGATAGATGAGGTGAAAAAATATAACGGAGAATTGATTACCATTTTTCATAATGATACTATGGGTACTGCTCAGGACTGGATTGATTGGAAGAATGTATATGAACATATAGTAAAACTGGCCGTGAGCAAATGATTTTAATATACACGCACCATATTAATTCCCGGGTTACGTATGTAATGGATTTGGTATTTGGAAATGTATTACATACAGCATATACACTCACAGATAACCAAAAGGAATTTGAAGAGTCGGCCTTCCCAAAAATAGCTTATACAAGCTCATTTGAGTCTGCAGCTGTGTTTATTAAATCAAATAAATTGTTGTTTGAAACACAGATCTTATCCGTTTTTCCAGATGCCGATAAAGATTATACAGACTTCCCTAAGTTCTTTAAATCCGGGACTTCGGATTTTTTGGGTTATGATCTGTTTGCTATGGTGTTTTATTTTGCATCCCGGTATGAAGAATACATTGATAACAAGAAAGATCCGCATCAAAGGTTTCAGGCAGAGAATAGCATCGCTTTTCAATACAATTGTTTGCAGATCCCTTTTTTGAATTATGCTATCGATGCGTTTTCTATAAAACTACAACAGAAGTTTCCGGATCTGATATTTTCTAAAAGAGCCTTTCGTTTTTTATCAACGATTGATATTGATAATGCGTATGCGTATGCTCATAAAGGCTTTGGCAGAAATATAGGTGGGTTTTTGAAGGATGCAGCTTCGGTACGGTTGAAAGATGTAATTACCCGGATAGCCAGCAATCTGAATGATCAAAAAGATCCGTACAATACATTTGAATTGATCAATAGATTAAGTTATGAAAGCCAAACAGCATTGCAGTATTTTGTATTGATTGGAGATTATGGCGAGTTTGATAAAAACCCTCATCATCATAATAAGGAATTTAGAAGATTGCTAAAGAACTTGTCAGATAAGCATGTTATGGGGTTACATCCTTCCTATACATCTTATAATAATCCCGAAAAAATTGGGATTGAAAAAAAACGCCTGGAGGATATTATTGATAAGAAAGTAACTTCAGCGCGATGTCATTTTTTGAGAGTTAATTTACCGGAAACGTATCGTACATTTGTGGATAACGGTATCACGGATGATTATACGATGATATACGCTTCTCAATCCGGATTTCGAACAGGACTATGTACTCCATATCAGTGGTTTGACTTGGAAAAAAATGAAGCCACTCCTCTTACTATTCACACAAGTGTAATCATGGAAGGCACCTTGAGGGATTATAATAAATTGACAACAGAGGATGCAACACAGCTAACATTACGTTTATTGCAGGAAGTAAAAAAATATGGCGGCGAATTTATCTCTATCTTTCACAACGATAGTTTTGTACCTGCACAAAAAGAATGGATTGAATTTTATAAAACTATTTTGAAAAATAATTAAATACGATTAACTAATTTTCCTCTCCGAAGGACATAAGAGAAAACATAAAGGAACTATGTGCGGCATCAGCGGAATACTATCTAAAAGGAATACAGAATTCATGAAAGATACTGTGTTTGCGATGAGCCGTGCTATGAAGCATCGGGGACCTGATGGAGAAGGTTTCGCCTTTTTTTCTGATACGGCTTGTATGGCGGCCTATTCTGATGAAACCCCTTCGATAAATAAAGAAAGCCGATCTTTTTTATTTAACCCAGTTACTGCTATTCATGATGTTGCAGACGGCTATTCTGTGGCATTTGCCCATCGTCGTTTATCTATTATCGATTTATCGGAATCGGGGCATCAACCCATGTGTGATACATCTTCTGGTTATTGGATCACTTTCAATGGAGAGATTTATAATTATGTCGAATTAAGAGAAGAATTAAGGAATAAAGGGCATGTTTTTGTAACGCAAACGGACACGGAGGTTGTGCTGGAAGCCTATAAGGAATGGGGATGCGGGTGTCTTCAGAAATTCAATGGAATGTTTGCTTTTGCATTATGGGATAAGAAAAGTAATCAGGTATTTTGTGCAAGAGATAGAGCAGGGGTTAAACCTTTTTATTTTTCAAATACGGAGCAATGTTTTGCTTTTGCCAGCGAATACAAAGCATTTCTAAAATCAGGACTGTTGAAGTTTGAGATTAATGAAACACAACAATTTGATTTTATCGTTAACGGACATCTGGAAACAACCGATCAGAGTTTATTTAAGGGGATTTATGAATTAAAGCCAGCCCATTATTTGGTTTATGATTTATCAGATCACCGTTACCAAATAACGCCTTATTATTCTCTGCCAACAACACTCATTACTGATACTCCAGAGTCGCAACTTGTAGAATTGATCGAGGATAAACTGATACATGCTGTCAAATTACGATTACGCAGTGATGTAGAAGTTGGTTCTTGTTTGAGCGGAGGATTAGACAGCAGTATTATTGCGGGTATTGTAAAGTATTTACAACCTGATAAATCAATGAAGTTATTTACAGCCGTGTTCCCCAATGAATCATTTGATGAAACCAATTATGCTAAACTGGCTGCAGGATATGTCAGTGGAAGCTGGCAAACGGTGAGTCCTACGGCTGATGAATTTTTCAGAGATGCCGAGCATTTAAATTATTTTCAGGATCTGCCGGTATGGAGTACAAGTACTTATTCTCAGCACAGAGTAATGAAGCTGGCGGCTGATCATCATATTAAAGTGGTTTTGGATGGGCAGGGCGCCGATGAATTATTTGGAGGCTATTCTCATCATTATATGGCTCTGTGGAAAGAGCATTTAGGGTTCAATACCATTGAAAGGATAAATGAAGCCAAAGCAACTATTCCCGGTGCTTACCAACTGTTTGGTAAACAATTGCTCAAAGATGTTTTTGGATTAAGTATTGATTATTCAGGTTATTTTGATAAAACTCATAAGCGATTTGGAAAAAGCAGAAATGACAAATTGAATTCATCATTAAATGAACAGCTTGCTACCGATTATAGAGGACGATTGAAATCATTCTTGAAATGTGAAGATCGTTGTAGTATGGCATTTGGTATTGAAAGCAGGGTGCCTTTTGCGGATGATGTGGATTTAGTTGATTACCTATTTTCGATTCCCGGAAATAAAAAGATACAACAGGGAGTTTCCAAGTATTTATTGCGAGAAGCAACTAAAACATATATACCTTCACAAATATACAACCGGAAGGATAAAATAGGTTTTGAAACACCTGTTACTAAATGGTTTTTGCCCCATAAAAAACAGGTGATAGATACCATCAATAGTCAGTTGGATTTTGTGGATGGAACTTATTTGGCATCTAATTTTGATACTTTAATTCAACGAAAACCCGCTTTTTTATTGCGATTATACTCTTTATCCATCTGGAAAAAAGTATTTATTAATTCATAGTATTATATCAGGCTTTCACCTATAAATTTCTTTATCTGATCCTTTACAAAATCCCTACAGGATTTGTTTGGGTGAAATCAGACTGTCAGTTAGCTAAGCCCTACTATTTTTTAGTTTAAAGTTTGATATTTCATTAAAAACTGTATATTATTGTATAGCAGGAATTGCTAACTCACTAATTAGCAAGATCTACTCAATGAGGGGTTGCCCCCCTATCGATTGAAAAAGAACTGTGATAATATTGTGTAACAAACAAACTACTACTATATGAAAAATTTTATCAAATTACTATTTGCGGCAATTTGTTTTATGGTTTTGTCAACTCCGGTTGTTGCTCAGGTAGCTAATCGTATTGATCGTCACCATGAACATAAAGATGCTGAAGGGCATAATATTGATAAATTTCTTTTGCCTCTGGATTTTGATGCCGATTCTTTGGTGGGCTTTGATGAATCTGCTGCCTGGGAACAGGCACGTATGAGTTCCAATGAGGAATGGAGGCAGCAACGTATTGTTGCCATATTAAAACGTAATTTTATCGATTTTCATTATAATCTGAAAGTAGCAGCAGGCCCTAACCCGGGAGTTCAGGCGCCATGTACCAATCCGGGTTTTGAAGATGGAACATTAACAGGTTGGACTGCCATGGAAGGTGACAATAATAATTCATTAACAATGGCCGGTTGTTGCCCAGCTGCAACATCTCAGGCTATCATTGTTGGTGCCGGGTTTGATCCAAATTTGGGGGGAACGATTTTGTCTCAGGTGCCTCCCGGTGGGGGTAATTTTGCTTGTCGATTGGGGCAGACAGGAACAGGAGGAAAATCATACAGATTAAATCAAACCTTTACAGTTACGGCTACAAATTCAGTTTTTATTTATAGATACGCTGTTGTTTTGGAAGATGGTAGCCATAACTGTAATGAACAACCTTTTTTTAATGTTCGTTTTGAGACCTGTAATAATGTGGTGATTCCATGTGCGCAATATAACGTTGTAGCAGGAGGTAGCCTTTGTTCCGGTGGAGATCCAAGTTTTATTTCTTCTGGGGCATACAATTATTTACCTTGGCAAACAAGATCATTTGACTTAACCGCGTACATTGGGCAATGTGTTAACATTGAATTTACCGTAGGAGGTTGTGTTAAATCACAAGGGGCACATGCCGGATATGCCTATATCGATGCGCAATGCCAGCCAATGACCTTGAACTTAAACGGAACTGACATCCCTGTTGGGCAAACCACAACCAATATGTGTGCATCTGTTACAAACACATTATGTGCCCCACCAGGCTTTACATCCTATAGTTGGAATGGGCCGGGAGTAACGGGTAATACCAATCAATGTATTACCACCAGCACTTCGGGTACTTATTCTGTTACTTTAGGTATGGCAGGATCCAGTTGTAATTCTCCTGTGCTGTACTCCAATTTTAATATAGTACCTAAGCCTATAGCTAATTTCAACTTTGCAACCACACCATGTACGAGTACATTTACCGTGCCATTTACAGATGCAACCAGTCAAAATGGAGGCCCTGCTATAACCAATTATTATTGGGATTTTGATGGAAATGGTAGTGTGGATAATCTGACTCAAAACCCTACAAATACTTACTCAAATTCAGGAACATACAATGTTGAATTAAAAGTGTCGAATGGGGGCTGTACGGATAGCATCACTAAAGTGGTAACAATCACTCCGGCACCTACGGCTAATTTTACAGTATCAAATGCCTGTTTAAACTCGGCTACTACTTTTACAGCCACATCAACGCCTACTACAGGGATAGCTTCTCATGCCTGGGATTTTGGAGAAGGTCCGAATGGTTCCGGAGCTAATCCGTCTCATACATACTCTACGGCCGGTGTTAAGAATATTACGTATACGGTTACCAACACATCCGGATGTTCGGGGGTAGTAACAAAAACGGTTACTGTTTTTCCAAATCCTGTTATGGCAATCACGGCTAATACGGTTTGTTTAAATGTACCAACAACATTTGGCAATACTTCCAGTGTAGCTGCTCCTGATAACATTTCGAGTTGGGCCTGGGATTTTGATAACAATGGGGTTGTAGATAATGGGACTCAGTCGCCTACCAATACATATACCGCACCCGGAAATTATACCGCGGTATTAACAGCTACTACCAATAACGGATGCGTAAATAGTACGAGTATAGGAGTGAAAGTAAATGCGCTTCCTACAGCCACGTTTACACCTGTAAATGCTTGTTTAAATACCAATGTGGCTTTAAATAATACATCAAGTGTTCCTGCACCGGATAATATATCCAATTATAGCTGGAATTTTGGAGTGGGAGCAAACCCTGCTACAGCAAATGGTGTAACGGCAAATCCTACACCTTTAGTGTATTCGTCAAGCGGTATTAAAAATATTACGCTCAATATTACGGCTAATACCAGTTGTACGGCAAGTATAACTCAAACAGTGATGGTATATCCTCAACCGGTTGCCAATTTTAGTACAACTTCGGTTTGTCAGTCTACAGCAACGGCATTTACTGATTTATCAACACCTACCGGCTCTATTACCAATTGGGCCTGGGATTATACAAAAGATGGAACTATAGATAATACGACTAACGCGCCTACTAATGTCTATGCCAGCTCTGGAACTTTTTCTGCTTCTTTGATAGTAACTGATAATAATAGTTGTAAAGATACGGTTGTATTACCGGTAAATGTCTGGGGTCATGCTATTCCTGACTTTACGTCAACAACCGTATGTTTTAATGTTGCAACTACTTTCAGTAATACAACCAATACAACTTCAAATGCTAATGTGGGAGGTGTTTCTGGTTGGTCTTGGGAGTTTGGAGATGGTGCTACGTCTAGTGTTCAAAATCCTTCATATACTTACACAACACCATTGGTAACGTCTTATTCAGCCACCTTAACGGCTACTACAATTAATGGTTGTGTAGACAGTGTTACAAAAACCGTTAATGTTCATACATTGCCAACAGCAACGTTTACTCCTGTAAATGCCTGTATGAATTCAAACGTATTATTAAATAATACTTCTTCGATTCCATTACCGGATAATATAGCTTCTTATTCCTGGAATTTTGGAACAGGTGCAGCACCTGCAACAACCAGTTCTGTTCAAAATCCGCCGGTATTAACCTATCCTTCAAGTGGTGTAAAAACAATCACCTTATTTATAACCTCTAATACAACCTGTACGGCTACTATTACCCAAACGGTAGATATTTACCCTCAACCTGTAGCAAACTTTAGCACAACTTCTGTTTGTCAGTCAACAGCTACAGCATTTACGGATTTATCCACAACCTCAGTAGGTACTATTACAAACTGGGCGTGGGATTATACTTCTAACAGTTCTATTGATAATACAACGAATGCGCCAACAAATGTATTCACTTCTTCAGGAACATTTACCACGACATTAATTGTAACAACAAGTAATGGTTGTAAAGATACAGTATTGTTACCTGTTGATGTTTGGGGGCATACTATTCCTGATTTTTCTCCGGATAAAGTATGTTTTGGTACATCCAGTGCATTTACAAACTTAACGGATGATACTACCAATCCTAATGTTGGAGTGGGAACAACTTATTCCTGGAATTTTGGAGATGCTACTGCTATTTCCAATGCCACCGCTCCTTCTCATGCGTATACATTAGGGGGAAATGCAAATGCAACTTATACCGTAACATTGGTTTCAACATCGTTTCATGGTTGTGCAGATAGTTTGAAAAAGGTTGTCAATGTATATGCTCTTCCAACAGCATCTTTCACTTCAAATAAGGTATGTTTAGGAGTAGCCAGTACGTTAACAGACGCCAGCAACGGAAATGGAAATACGGTAAATACCTATGCATGGGATTTTTTAAGTGATGGAACGGTGGATGCATCAGGTGTAGCTAATCCTAATTATACTTTCCCTAACTTTGGAAATAACAATGTTAGCTATACAGTATCTACATCTCCTGTGACAGGTTTGATTTGTAGTAATTCTACGAGCACAATTCAGGTTTGGGTTGACCCACTTCCGGTTCCTGATTTTACATTTGTTAATAAATGTATCAATGCTCAACCTAATACATTTAATGCTTCTTCCAGTATCATTGCTATTGGTACTAATACGGCCTATGCATGGGCCTATGGAGATGGACAAACAGCGGCTCCAATAGCTTCATCTACATCGTCTCATGTTTATACTGCTGCAGGGATTTATAATACGACATTAACTGTAACATCTGATAAAGGATGTCAGCAGGTAGTTGTTAAACAAGTAGAGGTTTACGAAAAACCACACATGATCATTACCAATTCTCCTGCCTGTGATCAAAAAGTGATGACCTTTACAGCGGTGGCTCAGCCCAATAGTGGTGTGGTAACAAGCTGGTATTGGGATATGAATAACTCTGTTAGTACGATAGAAGCAAATGGCCAAACAGTCAGTTATACGTTTGCAGGTCCTGGAGCTCATGCAGTAACATTAGTATCAGAAACCGCTATAGGCGGATGCCGTGATACTCTTGTTAAACCTATTTATGTTAACTATGTTCCGGTAGCTAATTTTGTAGCCGATACATTGAAAGGATGTCCTCACCCTAATTTTTGTGTACAATTTACCGATCTGTCTCCTGCTATAACAGGACCGGCTCAGATAGCGCAATGGCAATGGACATTTGGCGACGGTACAAATGTCATTAATAATACTAACAGAAATGTGGGGCATTGTTATACAAATACGAGTAGTAATCAGGTTGCTACATTTGATGTAAGCCTGCAATTAGTAAGTGATAGCGGATGTGTGAGTGCTGTTAATACCAAGCCTGCTTATATTACTGTATACCCTACACCAATAGCTAATTATACAGTAACACCAAATCCCGGAAATGTATTAACCCCTTTAGTGTATTTTATAAATCAATCGGTTGATTATACGAAGTGGTGGTGGAGTTTTGGTGATGGACCTTTTAATTCAGATTCTGTAAATGTGAATCCTACTCATTTCTATTCTGATGAGACAGCACAAATCTACAATAGCCATTTGATCGTAGCGAATCAATACGGATGTAAGGATACAGCTTATGTACTTGTAGAAATTGGACCGGAATTTACCTTCTACATTCCAAATGCCTTTACTCCTGCCAATGAAGATAATATCAATGACGTGTTCACAGGAAAAGGTATCGGTATTGTGAAATATGAAATGTGGATCTTTGACAGATGGGGCGCCAATATCTTTTATACAGATGATATTGTGAAAGGATGGAATGGTAAGGTGCAAGGAAAATCACAGGAAGTACAACAGGATGTATACATATGGAAAGTGAAATTATTGGATGTATTAGGTAAGAAACACGATTACATAGGTCACG
>JACQAK010000036.1 GCA_016194985.1 Bacteroidota bacterium | reverse complement strand
TGATAGAGGATGGCGGGGATTGGAAGGAGTAGGTATTGCTGATGAAATTAAAAAAATTGCGATCCCTATGTATGGACGAGCCATTCATATGAAAGACGGTTCTTCTAATTATCAGGCTTATGGAAAAGACAATCAGGCTATTTATTCGGTATCGCGAGGAGGCATCAACATGCGCTTGATGGATTTGGCCGAACAACAGCCCAATGTTACCCTACATTTTGAAGAGCGTTGCGATAAATTAGATAGAAAAACAAATGAGCTGTCATTTCATAATACAAGTACCGATAAAACCACTCAGGTAAAAAGTGATATTGTATTAGGTTCGGATGGTGCATTTAGTGCGGTGCGCACTCAAATGCAATTTCAATCAGATCGTTTCGATTATCAACAATTTTATATTGATGCAGGTTATAAAGAATTAGTGATTCCTGCAGGAGCTAATGGAGAGCATTTAATTGAAAAAAATTGTCTTCATATCTGGCCACGGGGAAGTTTTATGATGATTGCCTTACCAAATATGGATGGTAGTTTTACCTGTACATTATTTTTCCAGATGGAAGGAAAAGTATCGTTTGATGCCATTAAAACCAAAGAAGATGTGCTGGCATTTTTTAAACAGGAGTTCCCGGATGCCGTTCCTTTAATGCCAACATTGGTAGAAGACTGGTTTAATAATCCAACATCAAGTTTGGTAACGGTTAAATGCAAACCCTGGGTGTGGGACGAAAAAATTGCCTTAATTGGCGATGCTGCTCATGCAATTGTTCCTTTTTACGGACAAGGAATGAACTGTGGTTTTGAGGATTGTGTAGTTTTAAATGAATTAATGGATAAATATGGTGACTTGAACGGCGCTTGTTTAAAGGAATACGAAACTTTGCGTAAACCTGATGGAGATGCTATTGCAGATTTAGCCATTGCAAACTTTGTGGAGATGCGTGATAAAACAGCAGATAAAACTTTTTTATTGCAAAAGAAAATTGAGGCCCACTTTAGTGCTAAGCATCCGGAGAAATGGATCCCCTTATACAGCATGGTGACTTATAGCCCGCATATCAGATACAGCGAAGCATTGGTGAATGGCAATAAACAGCAGGCTATTATGGATAAAATTATGGCAATGCCTGATATTGAAGCGAAGTGGGATAGTGCAGAAGTAGAGAACGCGATTTTAAACTCATTATAAGATAAAACGGTCACTCTGAACTTGTTTCAGGTAAATGATCATTTACGAGATGCTAATCCGCCAGCTGGCAAACAGATGACATTAAAAAACTAACTAAGTGAACGAAACAAACATAAACCCATCCGATCCCCGATTAATAGCCTTTAATCGCTTGTTAAACATTATGGATGATTTAAGAGCAAAATGCCCCTGGGATCAGAAACAAACAATGGAATCATTACGCCACTTAACCATTGAAGAAACTTACGAATTAAGTGATGCCATTTTAAAAGGCGATAAAAACGACATCAAAAAAGAGATTGGGGATATTTTATTGCATTTAGTATTTTATGCTAAGATAGGTAGCGAAACCAATGATTTTGACATTACGGATGTTATAAACGCCTTATGTGAAAAAATGATTTTTCGACATCCGCATATTTATGGCGATGTGCAGGTAAAAGATGCGGCAGAAGTTACTACAAACTGGGAAAAGCTTAAACAAAAAGAAGGAAACAAAGGAGCTTTATCAGGAGTACCCAATAGTATGCCTTCTTTGTTGAAAGCCCTTCGTATTCAGGATAAAGCCAGAGCTATTGGCTTTGATTGGGAAGACCCTGGTCAGGTATGGGAAAAAGTACAGGAAGAGTTGGGCGAATTGCAGGAAGAAGTAACATCGAGAGCCTCAGCCACTACAGAGCTGGCAAAGAAAAACAGTCAGGATAAACTGAAATCCGAATTGGGAGATGTATTATTTGCCTTGATTAATTATGCTCGATTCTTAAATATTAATTCAGAGGATGCCTTAGAAAAAACCAATAAAAAATTTATTTCCCGTTTTAATTATATGGAACAAAAAATTTTAGCACAAGGCAAAGCATTAGCGGATTGTTCTTTAGCTGAAATGGATGTGTTTTGGAACGAAGCTAAAAAAATGGAGCATTAACATATTTTGTCCCCCTCAGGAGGGGGCAGGGGGAGGAATAAAAACAAAACATGTCACTATTAAACAACATAGCAACCTATTTACTTTCTGCTAAAGAAAGCCCAAAAACGGCCAAACAATTTGTGCCATGGAAGCAGTTATCCAATGTACTTATTATTGCTTACGACAATCAATTGAGTCATGTGGTTGATTTTATCAATACCTGTCAAAAAGATAAAATCAAAGTTCATGTAGCGGTAATATTTGATGGGAAACCCGAACAAGCCCCAAAGCCAAACTTCGAATATACGATCTTGGATAAAAAACAGTTTAATTTTTTTGGATTACCAACTGAAACTGCCATTCGGTCGCTGAGTTCAAAATCTGCTGACGTATTGATAAATCTGGGGAATGATACGCAAATAAAGGCACTGGCCTTAAGTAAATTAGTACCTGCCAAATGTAAAATCAGTACTTACCAAAACCCCGTATTCGATATGAGTATAGATGGGGATCAAACAACAAGCAGTTCGAAATTCTTAGAACAAGTAATTGTATATTTACACATGATAAAAACAACCCTATAACTAATGAAGCAAGCAACAAATTTTACAGGAACAGGTGTCGCTATTGTAACACCATTTACCAATAAAGGAGCCATTGATTTTCCGGCATTAACCAAATTAGTAGAACATTTAATAAAGGGTAGAGTAGAATATATCGTTGTTTTGGGAACTACCGGCGAAACCGCCACACTATCCAAAGAAGAAAAACAACAGGTAATTGCTCACATTGTTAAGACCAATAAAAAACGTATTCCCTTGGTATTAGGTGTAGGAGGTAATAATACAGCAGAATTGGTAGAGCAATTAAAAAAAGATGACCTCTCGGCGTTTGATGCCATTCTTTCAGTATCCCCATATTACAATAAACCATCTCAGGAAGGTATTTATCAACACTATAAAGCTATTGCTAAAGCAAGTCCATTGCCAATCATCCTATACAATGTACCGGGACGAACAGCCTCAAACATTGCCTGGGATACAACTATTCGTCTGGCAAAAGAGTTTAAAAATATCATTGCCATTAAAGAAGCAAGCGGAAATATTGAGCAATGCATGAAGATCATTAAACATCGTCCGGATAATTTCTTGATCATTAGTGGTGATGATAATTTAACCCTGCCTTTAATAGCAAGCGGTGCTGATGGTGTTATTTCTGTAGTAGCCAATGCCTATCCAAAAGATTTTAGCGATATGGTACGTTTTGCATTAGTACATGATCTGAAAAATGCTCAAAAATTGCATTACAAATTAATGGAGATCACCGAGCAATTATTTGCAGATGGAAATCCTGGTGGTGTAAAATTTGTATTAGCCCAAAAGAAAATTACTCAGCCAACCGTTCGTTTACCACTTGTAGAGCCGAATGATACTGTAAAAGCTAAATTAAAAAAGATTACTTATTAGTACAATGCGTTAAGCTATTTTTGCACATACCGATAGTATTGGTTTTACTGTGCGTTACGGAAAACAATTAGTGAAAATAGGTGGACCCCGTATTGAAAAAGGATATGAATTAGTAGGCAGCGATAGCAAAGGAACATGCGAAGCCACATTAAATGTCGTAAAAGATGCCCTTGAATATAAAGCTAAACGTAATTTTGATACCGGTACTGAACTAGTATTTAAAGCTAATTGGAGAGAAGATAAGGAATATGTACAATGCTGTTATATGGATAACCGCCTGGGTTGCTACAATGCTTTAAAAGTAGCTGAGACTTTAAAAGATGGTGTTATCGTATTTAGTACATGGGAAGAACATGGGGGAGGAAGTGTGTCTTATCTGCAAAAGTATCTGGCAGATAATTACAACATTACCCAGGCCTTAATTTCAGATATTTCCTGGATCTCAGACGGAGTATTTCCCGCAAAAGGACCAGTAATTAGCATGCGCGATAGTTTGATTCCTCGTCGTAGTTATATTAACCGTATAATTGATATTGCTAAAAAACATAAAGTTGCTTATCAGTTGGAGGTTGAAGGTTCAGGAGGAAGCGATGCCAAAGAATTGCAAATGGCTGAAAATGTTTGGGATTGGTGCTTTGTAGGAGCTGCCGAACAATTTGTGCATACACCCAATGAAAAGGTTCACAAAAAGGATATTGAAGGGATGATCGAATTGTACAAAGCCTTGATGAAAGACTTATAAAGTATTCTTGATAAGTAAATAATTTTTAAATACCTGTTTATACCAAAAAGCTTTTTCATTATCCATAAACCAGGTTTTATTTTTCTTGTTTAGGAACAGTGATAGTTGTGACATTTCAACTTTATATCTGTGAAAGAGTGAAATTAGTTCTCTTAGGCAATTATCAGAAATAGTTTTAGTTTTTATATGCAAAATAATACTGGTATTAATTCCTTCCCATGATTGGATACAACTGATACTATTTATTCTTTCAACAAAAGATATTTCATCTAGTTCTGAATAAAATACCACCTTTTTGCACTCTAGTTGTATCATAGGTTTAAAAATATTGAACTTAACTTGAGGTTAGTTCCCGTCTCCCATTATTTTTACCGTTATATTATCCATATTTTCTGCCAGTTTTAACTGACAACCTAAGCGCGATGTATCTGTAATATTGGGCAAAGTATCCAACATGGCATACTCGTCATCCGAAATTTCGCTCAGTTTATCAAAACCGGAAATAACACTTACATGGCAGGTAGCGCATAAGGCCATCCCTCCACAGGTTGCTAAAATATCATAATCATTCCCTTTTAAAAATTCCATTAAACTCAGGCCCATATCTGTTGGTGCTACTAAAGTTGTGATGGTATTATCTGGGTTTTGTACGTTGATGTTAATGTCTGTCATAATAGTACAAAAATAAAAAATCCTTACAATTTCTTTGGATTTATTTTTATAAATAGGAACGTTCCTGCAAAGATAGAGACAGTAACTAGGTTATTACTTCAATCTTATTGGCTTAGGCACATCGTAAGCAATGGAAATCCTTTTACGCGACGAAGTGAAGAAAAAGATTGAAGTGATAGACTGATCCGCCCCAGCGGACACACACAACTACTCATGAAAAATTTATAATTGAAAATAATAACCCAAAAACCAATCCGGTAACAGGAGAAATATGTCCAAATCCTAAACCAACAGCTTCCCATTTTTAATATAGTATATTTGCAGCATAATACATCAATATGAACTACACATCTATCCTTTCGCATTTCAATATCACTGAATTAAACGAAATGCAAAAAGCAACCCTGGAAGCAATTCCAAAACCCAATGATGTGGTATTGATATCACCAACCGGCTCCGGAAAAACTCTTGGATTTTTGCTACCAATATTGCAATTGCTTGAAATAGATAAAACCAATAATGTTCAGGTATTAATATTGGTTCCTTCCCGCGAATTAGCTATTCAAATAGAGCAGGTATTTAAACAAATGGGGACGGCATTTAAAATCAATTGCTGCTACGGAGGCCACTCGGTGCGCATCGAAGAAAATAATTTACAACATCCGCCGGCTGTATTGGTTGGTACTCCGGGTAGGATAGCCCATCACTTACGTCGTAAAAATTTAATCGTGGATGATGTACGTACCTTAATATTGGATGAATTTGATAAATCTCTGGAATTTGGATTTAAAGACGAGATGGAATACATCATTAGTCAATGCAACCATTTAAAGAAACGCGTATTAACATCTGCCACAGCCCTCAAAGAAATTCCTGATTTTGTTGGATTAAAACATAGTGTCGAATTAAATTACACCACCGAACATAAAGACTTGAAATCCTCGTTGATTTTAAAATCAGTTAGAGTAGAGGGAGATGATAAACTGGAAGCCTTGATGTTATTGCTTGGTAAAATTAATGCCAAATCAACCATTGTGTTTTGTAATCATCGCGATGCTGTGAATCGTATTTCGGAACAACTGACACTGTATAAAGTCGATCATGGGTTTTATCACGGAGGATTGGAACAAATAGATCGCGAAAAAACACTCATCAAATTACGTAACGGAAGCATTAATTTATTGATCACTACTGATTTAGCGGCACGTGGGCTGGATATTCCTGAAATTGAAGCGGTAATTCATTATCAGTTACCAACCACCGAAGATACCATGATACACCGTAATGGCCGAACAGCCCGAATGAATGCCAATGGAACGGCCTATTTTTTGTTGGATATTGGAGATCATTTACCGAAGTTTTTAAATGCCGTTCCTGAAGAAGAATCTTTACCAAAAAAATTAATACTGCCGGCACCCTGTGAGTGGAAAACCCTATACATTGCCGCCGGAAAAAAAGACAAGATTAATAAAATGGATATTGTGGGAATGCTCTTACAAAAAGGACAACTGCAAAAAGATGAATTAGGAAAGATAGAAGTATTAGACCATTCAGCCTATGTAGCCGTTAAAGCCAATAAGATCATAAAGACCCTACAATTAATTAAAGACGAAAAGATCAAGAACCGGAAAATTAAAATGGAGGTTTCTTCTTAATTTTTTATCATTGTCACTAACTTCTGCAATCCTGTCTTTATCTATTCAATTTACCCTTTGGGCTTTTATGCCATGACAAAGTCATTTATAAAAGTACCTTGGCAGTAACCTTAATTTACAAGCCATGGAAATCACTAAAGAGCTTAATATTCCTATTAACAGAAAAGAGTATCATCTTCGGGCCGGACAAACCACCACTATTGTGTTACCAAGCCCTTTTAAAATTTCAGACTCTATCATTAAAATCGACTCCGATACCACTTCAAGTAAAGTACCGGGAGAATACAGAATTAAGTTTTCGGATAATGCCTTAAGCATTCATCATCTTAAAGAGACATTTACAATAACACGCCCTACCTATATTGCTTTTGAAGAACGAAAAAAAGCAGAGGAACTGTTTTTGAATGACGTGGAATTTTATCAACTGGAAATAACTCCCTCTATGGATACCACCATCATTGTATTGTTTGAAAATAAACTCTCGCAAACCAGAATCAACTATTTCCGCACACTGTTCTTACGACATACCATTTTATAAAGGTCTATTTAACGGATTGGTATTTTCATGGAAATCTTAAAAAAAGCCAAATTGAAATATTTTTTTAAATTTGGTATAAAATTAGAGTTCCTTAAAACCAATTCATTTTATTAATCTTAATTTAAACATAAAAATTATGAAGAAAACAGTATTAATCGTTGCAGCCCTGGCATGTTTAGTAACTTCTGTAAATGCGCAAAAAAAGGAAAAACCCTATAAAGAGATCTTTTACAAAGATATTCTGAGCGAATTTAATGATATGACGGTATCCACAAACAATGGCGTTTCTGATAAGGAAATGACTAAGTTTAAATTGAAGATCGCCAATAAAACCAATGATGTTCTTATTTTTAAGCCTGAAGAAAGCATTATCAAACTGGAGAGCAAAGAAGTAAAACCAAAAGAAAAATGGTTAACCATCTATCCAAGTGAGTCGGATTCAAAAGTAATAAATGCTTCAGGTCCTGATTTTTTAACACCGTATTCTTATGTCATGAGTGGCATGTATAAAGTATCTACAAGTGGTAAAGGTATTGAAACACCTAATTTTCAATTACCGGCGTCTCAAAATGAATTTACTTCTGGACCATTTACTTGTACTATGTCAAGTTTAACAAAAGAATCTGATAAAACCGAAGTGAAATTTGAATGTAAATATAACGGAGATAAAGTAGGCGTTATTCAACCAAATAGAGCGGCTGTAAAACTACCTGATGGAACTGAGATTGCCAACGAAAAATCCAAAGGGCTTTTATCTAACAATAATCCAATTATTTTAATGAAAGGTAAATCAGAGAAAGTAACCTTTAAATGGAACCGTATGGAAGGTGGAAGAGCACAGGATATGCAAAAGATCAAATTGGAGATTTTATTCCGCAATACCTTCTCTGAAGTAGATGCTGAAAAACTAAAGGAAGAAACCTTGAAATTTGAGATCGACGAAAATTTAAGTAAAAAATAATAATCATTTTCATTACCATTAAATAGCCTGATCATCAGGCTATTTTTTTTTGCTTTAAAAACAGCATAAATCAACCCTAAAACTTCGGCAATTAAAAAGAAAGAACTATCTTTCCTATCTATTCATGAACAACAGCCAGTCTAAAATAAACACCATGAAACTCACACTTATTGTGGGCTGTTTATTAATGGGGTTAAAATTCCTGGCTTATTATTTAACCCAATCCAGTGCTATTTTAACGGATGCCATCGAGTCGATTGTTAATATACTGGCAGGTTCTTTTGCGTTATATAGTTTGTATTATGCCGCTAAACCCAAAGATGAGGATCATCCCTACGGGCATGGTAAAATAGAATTTTTATCAAGCGGAGTAGAAGGCGGGATGGTAACATTGGCCGGAATAGCCATGACCATCAAAGGAGTGTTGGCATTTTTTAATCCTCATAGTTTACAAAACATTGATATAGGTTTGGGCATTTCGTTATTCTCCGGCATCGTAAATTTAATAATGGCAAGAGTGTTGATCAAAAAAGGTACGGCCTTGCATTCGTCAACAATGGTGGCAGATGGTAAGCATTTACTGACCGACACATGGAGTAGTGCAGGATTAGTCATTGGACTCGTCATTATTTATTTCACGGATTTATTTTGGATCGATTATGTCATTACAGTGGGCCTTGGTATTTTTATTGTCATTACCGGATTTAAGTTGATACAGGAATCTGTCTTCAATTTATTGGATAAAGCTGATTACGGAAAAATTGAACATTTGATTGCGGTGTTGAATACCAAGCGTAATCCAAGCTGGATTGATATTCACAATTTACGCGTGGTGAAATATGGTTCGGTTGTTCATGTAGATTGTCATATGACTTTGCCCTGGTATTACACACTCGAAGAATCTCATAAAGAAGTGGACGATCTGGATAAATTGGCCACAAAGGAGTTTAGCCACGAAATCGAATTTTTTATACATGCTGATCCTTGCCTGCCAAAGTCTTGTTCTATCTGCGAAATGCCAGACTGCAAAGTAAGAAAGAATGATTTTATAAGAAGGCTTGAGTGGAATATGAGTAATGTATTACCGGATACCAAGCACACATTGTCTTAATATTTTTTGATTTGTGTTTTGGGCGTTCCCCTCCTTTGGTCGGGTCAGGCTTTTCGCTCCAATCTTTTGCTCGTTCCTCACAAAAGGATTTCCGCTATAATCCTTAACGCACAGTTTACCCAAAAAATATTTTTCACTTCATTGTTAATACAAATTCGCGCAAGGGATGCAAACGGAAATCCTTTTTTACTTCGTAAAAAAGATTGAAGTGACAGCCCGATCCGGCTACCGCCGGATGCGCCCAAATACTTGCAAAAATTAAACGATTTCTTTTGCCTTATCACTCAAAAATGCCAAAGCAGCCTCACGTTCATTAGGAATCACACCATCCAGAATGGCATCTTTTAAAGCATTTTTCAGATCTCCCACTTTTTTGCAAGGTGGTAAATTAAATATGTTCATGATCTCTTCGCCACTAACCGGTGGTTGCCAATTACGGATCTTATCTTTCTCTTCCAGCTCTTTTAGTTTCTCTCTAACAAGCTCAAAATTTTGCAAATAGCGTTTTACTTTGTTGGGGTTCTTAGTAGTGATATCCGCTTCACATAAAGCCATTAAATCGTCCACATCATCACCGGCTTCAAACAACACACGGCGGATAGCACTATCAGTGATTTCTGTTTTTGCTAAAACAATGGGGCGCAAATGAAGTAGCACCAGTTTTTGCACATACT
>JACQAK010000084.1 GCA_016194985.1 Bacteroidota bacterium | reverse complement strand
GCATGTTGAATTTTTGTTCCCACACTTCTTACCATTTGGGTTCTTTTATCGCTATCCGGTAATGGTTTATGTTCACTTAAAAATTTATCATACTCAGTCAGGCTCATGCTGATCATTTCCGATTCAGGCATCAGATCCAAAGAACGACGGCCTGTGATCGCATTCTTCTGGCAGGCCATCAGTAGTGCTCCTAACAAAGAAGCGGCAAGCATTGTTTTTTTCATAGATTTTTTATTCTTTTTATTTATTTTTTTTAATTCTCTCCCTCATTGACTAGTTTCATTATTACATTGCTCTGTCACCCTGAACTTGATTCAGGGTCTCATGAGATGCTGAATCAAGTTCAGCATGACTTCAACATTTCAATACTCCGTCTGGCATACTTAGAATGACAGATTGTAAATTTTAAAATAGTATAATACATTTCATTTAATTGATTTCGGCACTTAATCCTTTTTCCAAAAGCACTTCGCAAATAGGTTTAAGTTCTTCCAGAGTGCCTTCTTTCACGGCGCATAGTCCTTTATAATGAACAATGTAGGCGCATTGCTCTGCCTGAATGCTATCGTGTCCGCAGTATTTCATTAAGCAATGGATCACCCATTCAAAGGTGTTCACATCATCATTAAATAAAATGAGGCGGTTCAGCTCGTCTTTTTCCCTGATAACGTCCAGTTCAACTTCTTCTTCTGTATCTATAAATCGATCGATTATCATATTACAAAATTACTAATAAATTACGGAAGGGATTTCTTAAAAAATCATTGAAAATGTTAATATATCTGTTTGTTTGAAAAAAATGATGAGATTGAATCTTAAGATGGGCGTATCCCATCTCCGCCTATCGACAGAAACGCCCTCACACTTCAATTAATTCCCAAGCATTTGGTATTTACTTTTTTATGCAAAAAAGTAACAAAAAGGATAGTTCAAACAAAGTGTTTAAATTTTATAATGACCGAAGCAGCGCGCAGGGCTGTCAAAACGCGGAGGCGATGAGAGATGAATTTTAATTGCTTAGTTGAGTCCGAAAAATCTTTAGTGTTTTTCGGAACCGAAACTTAGCAATTAAAAGAGCGGGAAGGAATCGTTTTGACTTGATTTTTTTATTTCTTTTTTATCCAAGAAAAAAGAAAAGTAATTAAACTTTATTTATCTATACAAAACATTTTAATACTTACTTTTTTATGCAAAAAAGTAACAAAAAGCATATCCTTTTGCAAGGTAATTTCCGAGGCCTCGCACATACCCGCGCATCGGAACCGCAGTTCCATCCATCCCGCTGGCGCATGCCTACCCTTCGATGGATAGCCTGCTATTACAGCGCAAAAGGATAACTGAAACAAGGTGTTTAAATTTCATAATGACTGAAGTAGCAAAAATATAGTAATTAAAGGAACCTTGCGTTAGGGATGCAAGCGAAAATCCTTTTTGTGTTCCTTTACAAAAAGATTGTAGCGACAGCCCGATCCGCTCTTCGCGGAAACGCCCTCATCATTAAATAACCTAATATTATTCAAAAAAAAATACTTACAGAGAAAGACAAAAATTATTTACTTAGATACTGAGTAGCTTCAGCGCCATATAGTTTTTTTCCGTCTTTATACACCGTAATGTAAGCATCGGTAATACCTACATTTTTAACCGGCCATGTTTTGATATTTAAAAATTTAGAAGCAACATCGTTTGGCACCTGATTTTTATAAGCACCAATCTGCACTTTAAATGAAATACCTGTCTCATCTGCTTTTACACCATTTTCAGGAGTAGGAACAGGTCCTGATGTAACGCCATTTGTAAAGGCATTTACAGACGGCGTGGCGTTTGTATTGGCAACAGTTGGTGTTGTAGTATTAGCAGGTTGTGACGTGGTATTTAAAGCCGGAGCAGAGCCTGAGAAAATAATTGGGTTTTCTGTTTCCATTTTTAAATTACTGTTCTCTGTCTGCAATTTTTGTCCCTCGGCAAACGAAATGCGTTTGGCATTATAATAAGCCGATACAAAGGCATCCTTCACACCCAGATCAACTACTTTGCGTTTATCTTCCAATAACTTACCGGATTGGTTGTAAATACCTGCCGTGTAACGGTATAACCCGCTTGGTAATTTCTCTGTATAAATGGGTCTTAAATTAAAGAGCTGGCCGCGTGTAACTTGTTTGGAGTAAACACCAATTTGAACGGTGTATAACAGGCCATTCATTTTTTCTAATTCGTTGGTAATCTCTACAGGCTGTACATCAGTTGTATTGGCAGTTGCATTGTTAGCCGGAGGCGCAAAGGTGTTTTTAGGAACATTGCTGTTGGCTGTAATACCGGCACTGGTATTGGTGACCATTTCAACGGTTTGTCCGGCAGCTTTGGCTTTTTCGGTTGCTTCACCAAGGTTAATACGCACACCGTTATAGTAGGCTACTACAAAGGCGTCGCTGTAACCTAAATTCCTCAGGTCATTTTTCACGGCATTGGCACTACCGTACTGATCAAAATTTCCGGCCATATAACGGATATAACCGCTTGGTGTGGTTTGCGCAATTACCGGACTTAAGCCTTTAAACGTATTGTTTGGTAAAGGGGCTTTAAAGGCGCCGATCTGAACTTTAAATACCAGTCCATCCGGAATTTTCTCGTCAATAGGAATAGGTTTTTCGGCAGAGTAGGCATTGGTGTTTTTCACTTCCAGTCCTTCAACTTTTATTCTTACTGTATTGGCAGGGTTTGGTCTGTTGTTCTCGGCTCCGCCCGCATTATTAGTTGTGTTTGCGGCAGAATTATTTCCTGCATTATTCGCGTTGTTATTTGTCGGGTTCCCGGCTCCGCTCGAACTGACATTATTAGTAGTGTTTGTTGCGTTAGTATTTCCTGCATTCGTAGTATTGTTCGTTGCTAAAGGACTGTTATTAGCTGCACCCGGATTGGTAATTTGATTTAAAGTATTGATAGCATCTTGTCCGTATTGATTAGCGGTAATCAATAGGTTTTTCTTTTGATTGGCATCCGTAGCCTGATTTGCCTGTGCAACCAACTCCTGTTGTTTTTTATAAGAAGTCTGTGCTTTAGTTTTTAAAGCGGTTTGAGCAGTATTCAAGGTTGTTGGTAACATTAAGATCCTGTTTTTGTATTCTTTTTCGTTGGCCTGAGCCAAAAGACTTAATCCTTCAATATGTTGTTGGTTGTTATTGTTTAAACTGGTTTTGGTTTCATTTAATTTAGCAATGGCTTCCGGACTATCGGTTTGCACACTTGCTTTTTTAGGTTGATAGTTCGGGAAGTGTTTTTTATAAAGATCCAATAAAGCCTGTTGTTTGGCCATGGCCTGTGTTTCTTTTTCTTCGGCATTGCTGTATCCGCCTAAACGTGCTGCATCATTCGGGTAGGCATCAGCTTCCGTTCTTAAATTGCTGGCTTGTTTAAAGAATAAATTAGCCTCGTTGTTTTGTGCATCCGCATTCGCTAATTCCGCAATGTTCTTACCTTTGGCCATCGCTGCTAATTCTTCCAGACTTTGTTTATTGGCGTTGTAGGTGGCTGTATTCAGTTGTTTTTGTTTATCGGCTGCTTCTATTTTTTTACTAATGGCGGCAGTTTCCAGTTCTTTGGCTTTGCTGATATCTGCGTCTTTTTCAGCACCGGTTTTTGTAGCAGCACCTTTTCTTAAGGCAAAAGCTTCGTTGTTTAAGCGATCGGCATCGGCCAATACGGTACTGATATTATCCTGGCTCAAGGTGCCACCGGAAGTACTGTTTGCTGCCAGTTGATTCACATTCTCGAGCGCCGAGCCAATTTGTTTGTCTTCGTTTAATGCTGTATTTATTTTCTCCTGTGCTTTTTCTTTAAGAGCAATAGCTTCACTGTTAGTGTAGGTGTTGAAGTTTGTTAAATTACTTTCATTCGTATTATTTAATCCTGTTTTCAATTTAGAGGCCTCATCGCCAACACCATTGCCGATAATAGATGCCGAGTTATTGGAAGGGTTAGTGGACGATGCGTTATTCTCAATAGCGTTTGAATTGGTGCTGTTTGCAGGCGTTGTATTTTCAATAGGGCTGGAAGTGTTGTTGGTCGTATTTCCTGAAGTATTAGCGGCTATCGTATTTGATCCCGCTGTGTTTGTGTTGTTAGCATTTGAATTGTTGTTCTCCGCTCCGCCCGCGCTAGCATTGTTATTAGCCGTATTCGTATTGGAGGCGACATTGTTTCCATTAGACGCAGGGTTGTTTGTATTATTGGCTGCCGTGTTTGAATTATTGTTGTCCACTCCGCCCGCGCTAACATTGTTATTAGCAGTATTGGTATTGGAGGCGACATTGGTTTCATTGGATACAGGCGTGGTTGTATTATTGGCAGGATTAGAGGTGTTATTCCCGGCGTTGTTTTCACGCGCATTATTAGAAGCAATAGTGCCGCCATTGCTTAATGCATTGTTGGCTTCGGTGAGTGCATTGATAGCGGCAATTTCTTTTTCGTTGGCTTTTAATAATAGGTTGGCTTTTTCTGCCGGTGTTTTAGCAGTTAAGGTTTGTGTGAGTATCGCTTTGGTCTCGTTCGTTAATTGATCGGCTTTGGCTTTCAGATCCTGCGCCTGTTTATTATCCGGCGATTTAAATGCCTGATTTTTAAGGAGCTTATCGCTTTGTAATTTTAATTCATTTTGATTAGCCTTGCTTAAACTCGCATAGGCATCCAATTGCGATTGTGTTGTTTTGGTGATCTCATTATTCACATTCGCAATTGCATTGGCCGGATTTGTTTCGTCGGTTACTGTTTTTACTTTATAGGTTGGATTGGCTTTTGATAAGATCTCCAACGCTTTTTGTTGCTTAGCCAGAGCTTCATTTTCTTTTTCTTCTGCATTACTCAAACCTCCCAGTTTTGCAGCTCCCGAAGGATAAGCCTCTGCTTCGGTACGTAATTTTTGAGCTTGTTTAAAGTTAAGGGCGGCTTCATCTGTTAATAAATTAGCTTGAGAGATCTCATTACTGGTTTTCTCTCCGTTTAGTTTTTGCAAGGCTGCCAGGTTTTCGGCATTATTATCAAAAGCAGATTTGTTTTGTTTTTGTTGTACGATGGCGGCTTCCAGTTTTTTATCGGTGGCTGCTTTTTCGTTGTAGCCGATTCTTTACGAAGTTCAAAGGCTTTATTACTCAACTGATCGGCTTCATTGATAAGGGTAGTGGCATTACCGTTAGTGGCATTTTTAATTGTGTTTTCTGTTTTGGCAATTAAGGCATCTAAATTGTTTTCGTTTTGTTTGGCAGCATCAAATTTTTGTGAAGCCGCTTGCTTTAAGGTTACTGAGGTTGGTTCTTTATAGTTATTGAATCCGAAAATCTCATTAGCCGCATTGGTATTGGCATTCAGCCCATTTTTTAAATTGGATAATTCATTTAAAAAAGCATTGTTATCCGAACTGCTGTTCATGTTAATCGGCTTGATAGCTTCATTATCAGCAGCCGTATTGTTTGTAATGGCTGTAGTATTGCCATTTGTGTTAGTAGCATTGTTCTCGGCTCCGATCGAACTGACATTGTTAGCGTTAGTATTAGATGCGTTCTCATTAGCATTGATAGCCGAGCTATTGTTGGCATTCGTGGCATTAGTATTACCGTTAGCAATCGTATTGCCCGCGTTGTTTGAATTAGTGTTGTTAACGTTGTTCGCTACGTCGTTAGAAGCAGTATTATTGTTATCGGCTCCACCCGAGCTGATAGTAGTTGTATTACTGGAATTAGGATTGCTTGTTTCGTTTGAAATAGGCGTACTATTACTGTTGGAATTGCTCGTCGTACTGTTATTGGAAATGTCAGTGCCGTTAGTGTTGTTTTTATTGCCCGTATTATTAGCCGCAATAGGATTTGAATCGAGCTGCTTAATAGTAGCATTATTGGCCGCAATCAGTTGATTGTTTTCTGCTTTTTGTTTTTCCAGTTGTTTAATTTCTTCGTTTAATTTTTGTTTGGTAGCAGCATCTTTGGTTTTTGATAATTCATTTTTATCTAAGGCTATCAGATCCGTTACTTCTTTGTTATAGGTCGCTAAAACAGCATTTTGTTTCACCACTTCTTCCTTGTTGGTTTTGTCAATAGCTGTTGGCTTTACCTGTTCTTTATATTTATTGCTAATACCTTCAAACGATAAAGCCGGTGGATTCGTGCTAGTAGTGTTGTTCTCTATGGCATTTGAACTTGTTGCATTGCTTGCCGCATTTGTTCCATTAGTAATACCTGTTGTGTTTGTTGGATTAGTTGTTGTATTTGCTTCCGATTTAACGGCAATACCTTCGGTTGATTCGTTCAGTATTTTAGCGGCAATCAGTAATTCCTGGTTCACGCCATCCACTTCGTTTTTCAGCGATTCTATCTTTTGATTATTGGTGGCCAGTTCTTTATTTTTTAAATCGATCTCGCTGTTTAATTCTCTGATCTGAGCAGAAATATTTTCTTTAATAGCCTTATCACTTTCGTTTGCTAAATCTTTTTCTAAATTCTGTGATTCGTTTTTAATCGCATTGATTTCTGCTACAATACTGTTGGTTTTCTTTTCCGAATTAGCCAGTTCCTGTTGTTTAAGTTCAGATTCTGCTTTTAAAGACGTGAATAATTCGTTGGATTGATTTTTTTGTTTGGAAACATCATCCAGATCCTTTTGTATTTGTTCGAGTTTCGTTAATGCTTCCTTATTGTTCTTGTTTTTAATAACAGTTTCCAATTGTGTAATATACTGATTGGTCAGATCCGCTTCTTTTTGTTGCATGTTGGCGTCTACCTCCAGTTTTTTAGCCATGTTGGTAGCTGTATTGGCAACGCCCGCAGCAATCTTGGCATCTTCTTTCAATTCGTTGGCCTTTGCCAGCTCTTCATTCTTTTTAGCGATATCGGTAATGGTATTGGCGTTAGCAATAGCCTCATCCGCTTCTTTTTGTTTAGCAGCCGATTCAGCCGTTTTTTGTGTAGCCAACCCAAAAGCATCCTGCGCATCCTGTTTTAACTTGGTGGCTTCATCGCTGGCTTCTTTAGCGTCAGTCTTGGCAATAGCCAGCAACTGTTCGTTGGTAACGTTTTTATTGGTATTGGTTTTTGGCCCCGTTTCGTTGGTATTAACAGTAGGGTTGGTGGTACTTACCGAATTAAGGTTATTAGCATCGTTGTTCCCGGCATTTTGATTCTTAGCACCATCCTGAATCAGACTGTTATTGTAAGGCTCATTTTCATTAACTTCCAGTTTTGCTTTCTTCTCAATCTGATCAATCATCATGCTGTAATTCTCATCCGATACATTCCCGTCAAAGTAATTAATGATCTTCAGAATTTTTTTATCGTAAGAAATAACCTGCTTGTAGGGTTTTAAAGTATACGCTACCGGAATCTGTACGCCATCCGATTGAGTAGGAATACCGGGCGTTTCAACGGTAAAGATAAATTTTCCGCCGTTAGGCAGTTCCATACTATAATCGCCATTGTCCTGTGCCTGATACGTACCAACGATTTCTCCATTAGCCATATTTTTTACAGTGATCTTCGATTTCACACTTTGTGTGGCTTCTTCTTTTACTACTGTTCCCCGTACCACTGCAAAGTTCATCGGGCGACGTTCTGTACTTATTTTTAGTACATCCAGTTTACCATAAGGGCTATATCGGCCTGTACTAAAGAAGGCCATTTTTTCGAGGGAATCCGTAACAAATAAAATGTCGTCATCCGGAGAGTTGATAGGAAATTCTAAATTCTCAGGCTTGCTCCAGCTTTGCGTAGCATCATCATAGGTTGTTTTAAATACATCATAACCGCCCATGCTGTTATGGCCTTTGGAAGAAAAGTAAAGAGTTTTACCATTAGGATGAAGGAACGGATAATCTTCGTCGAACTCTGTATTAATGGAAGGAGGAAGAATCGTAGGTTTACTCCAGCTGCCGTTTGGTAATTTATTCACATAATAGATATCGCGGCCATTATTCCCGCCCTCTCCGTAACTTGAGTAATAAAGCCTTTCTCCGCTACGCGGCAGGTATACCACCGATTTATCTTTTTTCTTTTTATCATATCCCGATTTGTATTCATCGGGCTTTACTAATAATTTTCCGCCAATTTCTTTTACGTCATATCCTTTAAAATAATCCGCTTCATTAAGCTGTTTTTTTGAGATCACTACAAGGTCGGATAAATTAGAGAGTAAACGTTTACCGTTCTTACAGGCTTGAATTTCCCTGTCTACCTGCAGTTTCTTAATGGATGCAGCGCTGCCTATTTTTTTGTATTCGGTATATAACTTAATGGCTTCATCAAATCGGTAATTAACATGATAGGTTTTTGCTAAATAAAACAAGGCATCTTTAGGAGCATCTGCGGGGTTCTTAGTTGCTACTTGTAAATAAGAGTAAGGTTTCTTTTTGTCGGGTTCCGTATACAACATACAAACCCCCAGTTTATAGTTATAATCAGGATCTTTAGGGTATAAGGAAACTAACTGGGCAAAAAGTTTATAGGCTAAATTATAATCTTCGTTTTCGAAATATTGCTCGGCCTGCTTTTTAAGATCATCTTCATTTTTGACTTGGGAATAGAAATTCCCGCAATAAAAAATTGCCAGAAAAATAAATAAATAGCGTAGTCGCATTTTATTTATACGAGAGATATGTCTAATATGATTCAGATGCAGTACCAAATTTACCTAAATTAACTAAATTATTTAGTATAAAGATGCTAGTTAACAAGAATTTACATAATATTTATGCATAAAAAGGAGTTTTTATTCAATTAAGGTTGTTTAAATGATTTTGGTAACAGAATGCGCAAAAAAAGAGGCTGCTATCATAGCAGCCTCTTTGGGTAATTTGAATATAGAAAGCAATTATTTGCTGATAACCACTTTTTTAGTAATAACCTGATTATTACTGTTCATTTTTACGAAATATGAACCGTTGGATAAACCTGATAAATCGATGCTGTTATTTCCTTTTACTAAAGCAGAAGAAAACACTTTGCTTCCAATGATGTTGTATACTTCTAAAGAAGAGTTAGCTTCAGTAGCGTTTACATTTAAAACACCTGTAGTTGGATTAGGATATAATGAAATAACAGAAGCGCTTAATGATTTAATGCCAGTGCTGAAATCAGCAGAAACATAAGGGAAGATGCCTAAATCTGTAGTCCAGTCCCAGTTGTTTGGATCAGCATAAGCATTCCATGAATTATCGTTGAATTGTTCCCAAGCACCTGAAGTATTCGTAGTACAAGTATTTGTTTGTGCAATATTGATTGTTCCTGTACCTGCAGCCGCTAAATCAACAAAGTTAATGGCTACATAAAAATCTGTACCGGTTAATGCAACCGGGGTAGAGAAAATAAATACAGCTGTATTAGAGTTTGTATTGATTGTAGAGATATCACAAGCACCACTTGTGCCTAATAATGTTCCCGGAGTACCGGCATTATCAGAATAAATCTCCGCCGAAATAGTTCCTGTTCCGGTAGCTTCCATAATAGCCTGAACGCCTAAAACAGTTGCCGGCATATTTAATGAATAAGTTGTTAAGCTATATTTTTGAGCCATATAGTTATCACCAGCCGTGTTTGTACCTGCAGTATTACCGTAAGTACCGGATGTATAGAACCCAATTTCAGATTGACAGGCAGCATCGTCAAAACTTGCAGGAACTAATAATACGTTAGTAGTAGTAGTTACAGCATTAGCCAATTGACTACCTGTGATTTGTGGTTTACCAACAAATTGAAGAGTTGTGTTGGTTGGACGAGCAGCATTTTGTGCATTTACAGCAAATGCAATTGATAAAGTACCAATTAAAGAGTAGATTTTTTTCATGTGTGGTTTTTTAGATTTGCGCCAAATGTACTATTATTCATCTGATTTTGTTAGGATAATTAGTGCTTAAATATGTCTTTTTTGTAAAATGAGGCAATATTTATCCTAAAAAAAATGTTAAAAAGTCTGATATCTGTTTTATTTGTGATTAACGGCGTTTTTTATCCGGAAACTTAATATTATGTTTACGCTATTACTAATAACTTAAAAAAACAACACATGAAAAAAATTTACTCAACTTTAGCACTTAGTGCTATGTTCTTTGGCGCTTTTGCACAGCAGTTGCAAAAAGTTCAATTAACTGCTAACCCTGTTAAAAGCGCAGCGTGGTTAAACACAAACAATACAGCTGCTAAAACAGCTGTTACCAGTACTTTAATGCCTACTACATTAGTAAGTGGCTGTGGTACAAATTCAGCAAACATTGTTTATTATTCAAACTTTTACACTCAGCCAACTGCTAATTATACAGTTGTGGGAGTTGGTTATGGTTTTGGATCAAACTTAACTACTTATAATTTAGGGCCAACGTATGCAGCAGGTTTGGGTTCACCAACTATTACTATTGTTGCTGACAAAACTGCTCAAAAATATAATGTAACTGGTTTTGTTTCTGTTACAGATGTATTAGTTGCTAGTGCAATTGGAGAAGGAACTGGTTCAATCAGTGCTAAAATCTATTCTGAGAACGCAACAACTAAAGGACCTAATGCACAAATCGGAGGAACTGCGACTAAAGCATTAAATACTTTAACAGGATATGATGCGTTAACATTCGCTACACCTGTTGCTCTTTCTGCAGGTAATTTCTTTGCTTCGATTGAAACTCCTGCAATTGGTGGTGCCGGTAACGATACCTTAGCTATCTTATCAACTGCTTACGGATGTTCATCTACAGATAGTTTATCTTGGATTTCTAGAACAATTAATCCTCCAACAGCTGCTGCGGCAGTAGGTGGATCAGGATGGGTATCTTTTATTAAATCCTCAGGTGGAACTGCTGCCGATAATTTAGATTTCTTAATTTTCCCGGTAGTAAACATCACTACAGGTTTAAACAGCATTTCTAAAGGAAACTTAACATTATTAGCAGCTTTCCCAAATCCTGCAGCTAATGAAATTTCTATCAACTTTGGGTTAAGTCAATCCAGCAAAGTAGAAGTTGAAATTTATGATGTAACAGGTAAAATAGTTAACACAATTAAATTAGAGAATTTAGAAGCAGGTAACCATACTACTAAAGTAAATACATCTTCTTTAAATTCAGGAGTTTATATGTATTCTGTGAAATCAGACAATGCTAAAATGTTTAGCAAATTCACTATCGCTAAATAATTTTAATGAACATATCTTTAAAAAATCCCGCTTTTAGCGGGATTTTTTTGTTTTATAGATTACCTTTGCTATATGATTTCAGAAAACCCACAAGAACTTATTTTAGAATCGCCACAACTAAGCAGTGAGCTAAAAACAATTGCAGCTAAAGTGTTTCACGGAGAGCGTATTTCGTTTGATGAAGGTGTTTATTTATTTGAACATGCCAATCTTTCTTATTTAGGAACACTGGCCAATTACGTCAGAGAAAAAAAGAATAAAAACTTTGTTTTTTTTAACCGTAATTTTCATGTGGAGCCAACCAATATTTGCGTATACACCTGTTCGTTCTGCGCTTATTCGCGTTTAATTAAGCAGCGTGAAGAGGGTTGGGAATTATCAATTGACCAGATGATGGATATCATCAAAAAATACGATGGGCAGCATGTTACCGAAGTTCATATTACAGGAGGTGTCATTCCTAAACAGGATCTGAATTTTTATACGTCTCTGTTCAAAGCAATTAAAGCTCATCGTCCGGATCTTCATATCAAGGCATTAACACCGGTCGAGTGTCATTATATTTTTAAGAAAGCCAAAGTAACTTACGAAGAAGGAATGAAACTTCTGAAAGAAGCGGGATTAAACTCAATGCCGGGAGGTGGTGCCGAAATATTTGATAAAGAGATCAGAGATAAAATTGCAGGAGGTAAATGCAGTGCTGAGGAATGGTTGAGTATTCACGAAATATGGCATGGTATGGGAATGCAATCCAATGCAACCATGCTATACGGGCATATCGAAACATTTACTCATCGTATCGATCATTTGGAAAGATTACGCCAGTTGCAGGATAAGACCAAAGGGTTTAATGCCTTTATTCCATTGAAATTCAGAAATGGTAATAATGAGATGTCTCATGTGCCGGAAGTGAGTGTGATAGAAGATTTACGTAACTATGCTATCAGTCGGATCTACCTGGATAATTTTGATCATATCAAAGCTTATTGGGCAATGATTGGAAGAAGTACGGCACAATTATCTCTGAATTTTGGGGTAGATGATATGGACGGTACCATTGATGATACAACAAAAATATATAGTATGGCAGGAGCCGAAGAACAAACTCCAAAATTAACTACTCAGGAGTTGGTGGATATTATTTCTCAGGTAAAACGTACGCCTGTGGAAAGAGACACACTTTATAATATCGTTAAAGATTATTCTGTAAATTAGGAATCTTTAATGGCATATGTTGTTTTCATACTCTTTTTGCTGTGCCTGCTTGTTCCGGTATTCAGCTATGTGATATTTCCATGGTTAATGAAGGTAAGAGCATCTAAAATTACTTACTCAAAACAGAACTATACTAACATAAAGGATTGGCCTGCGGTAACTATTGTTTTTTCGGTGTTCAATGAAGAAAAAGTGATTGGCAGAAAACTGGAATCTATTGTTAATTCAGATTACCCCAAAGATAAATTATTGGTGTTAATTGGTTCTGATAATTCTACCGATAGCACCAATGCAGTGATTGAAGAGTACATAACAAAGTATTCATTTATTAAATTGATCAAAAAAACAAATCGTAACGGTAAATTAAAGATCATTAATGAACTGATCGATCTTACTACAACAGAACATTTGGTATTTACAGATGCCAATGTATTTTTTGAACCATTGACCATTAGAGCCCTGATTTATGACCTTGTAGAAAAACAGGCACAATTGGTGTGCGGGAACATACATAAATTTTCCCCTAAGAATGAAGGTATTTCTGATCAGGAAATCTTTTATATGAATTTTGAAAACAGGTTAAAGCATAACGAAAGCCTTGTGTATGATTTTTGCGTGGGTGTTGAAGGAGGATGTTATGCGATTAAAAAACAAAGTTTTGTTAAAGTACCGGATGGGTTTTTGATGGATGACTTTTTTATTACGCTGGATGTTATTTCAAAACAAGGAAAAGTAGTGTTTGAGCCGGAAGCCTTGTGTTATGAGGATGTGAATGATGCACCGATGATCGAATTCAAACGTAAGATCAGAATATCGCTTGGTAATTTCAGGAACCTGAGATATTATAAACATTTGCTGTTCCCTGTTACCAAAGGCTTTGGCTTTGCATTTTTTTCACATAAAGTGTTGCGATGGGTTACTCCTTTTGCCATGATTGTTTCATTTATTTGTTCGTTGATATTAACCATGTATGTCCCGTTTTTTAAATGGATTAGCCTGGCTTATGGAATGTTGATTGTATTACCTCTCTTAACAGTTATACTGGAAAAGATCAAGTTAAAAATACCCCTGGTAAATGCATTGGGGCATTTTATTTTAATGAATTTTGCCTTGTTATTGGGTTATTTTAAATTCATATCCGCTTCTCACGAAAGTGCCTGGGAACCCCCTAAACGTAACGTGTAAGAACCACTTTGCCCTAAGTTGTAATTAACAAACCATCAAATTGGCTAATTGCCTAATTTTGCGTATCTTTGCCGCCTTAAAAATTATAATTAATTACAATGGTTTCTGTTAATGGTGTTACGGTTTCGTTTGGAGGATACAATTTATTTGACAACGTATCTTTTTTAATTAATCCGAAGGATAGAATTGGTTTGGCCGGAAAAAATGGTGCCGGAAAAAGTACGATGCTAAAGCTATTAGCAGGACTTCAATCTCCTACAAAAGGGGAAGTAAGCATTCCTAAAGAATGCAAAATAGGTTATTTGCCTCAGGATATGACGCATCAGCATGGAAGAACCGTGTTTGAAGAAACAGAATCTGCCTTTGCCGAGATCAAAGAAATGCAGGCACGCCTGGACGATATCAATCATCAATTGGAAACCCGTACTGATTACGAAAGTGATGCGTATATGAAGTTGATTGAGGATCTCACGGAGATTAATACACGGTTGGATATTGTTGGAGCCAGTAATACGGATGAAGAAATTGAAAAAGTATTAATTGGTTTAGGGTTTGAACGCAAGGAATTTTCCCGTCAAACCTCTGAGTTTAGCGGGGGCTGGAGAATGCGTATTGAGCTGGCTAAATTATTGTTGCAAAAACCGGATGTGTTGATGCTGGATGAGCCTACGAATCACCTTGATATTGAAGCGATTCAATGGCTGGAAGAATTCATGGAAACCTTTGCAGGTGCCGTAGTATTGATCAGTCACGATAAAACATTTTTGGATACGGTTACTAAGCGTACAATCGAGATCGTAAATCAAAAGATTTATGATTACCGCACAAACTATTCTCATTATTTGGAATTGAGAGCCGAACGCAAGGAACAACAGGAAAATGCAGCTAAAAATCAACAACGCATCATCAATCAATACGAAACCTTAATTGATAAAAACCGTGCAAAAGCCAGTAAAGCGGCCTTTGCACAATCACTCATTAAGAAGTTGGATAAAATGGAACGTGTGGAAGTTGACGATGTGGATACAGCGGCTGTTCGTTTTCGTTTTCCTGCACCGGCACATAGTGGTAAAATCGTTATTACCGCAGAACATGCCGGTAAAAAGTATGGCGAAAAGCAAATTTTCTCCGATGCCAATTTCATTATTACCAAAGGAGAAAAGATTGGTTTAGTAGGAAGGAACGGTGAAGGGAAATCCACTATGATGAAAATGATCGCCAAAAAAATTCCGTTTGACGGAACTGTGCAACTGGGACATAGTGTGTTGATGGGCTATTTTGAACAGGATCAGGAAGAGAAATTAAATTTAGATAAAACTGTTTTTGAGACAATCGATGAACTGGCAGTTGGTGATGTAAGAAAACAAGTTCGCACCCTGTTAGGATCTTTCTTGTTTGGCGGCGATGATATTGATAAAAAGGTGAAAGTCTTGAGTGGAGGAGAGCGCGGACGTTTGGCATTATGTAAATTATTATTAGAACCTTATAATTTATTATTACTGGATGAGCCGACCAATCACCTGGATATTAAATCGAAAGAGGTTTTAAAAAGTGCCTTGATGGATTATGAAGGAACGATTGTGATGGTAAGTCACGACAGGGATTTTATGACAGGGATGTGTGATCGCTTGTTTGAGTTTAGAGATGGCCATGTTAAAGAATATTTATGCGACATTAAGGAGTTCATGGAGATTCGTAAGGTGGAGCGTTTAAATCAGTTGGATTTGGATAAATCAGGAGCAAAGGCTGTACCGGTTGCCGAGAAGAAACAAACGTCTGCTTCTGATTTTGAAGCTGCAGAAAAGAAAAAACAACAAACGCAAATCCAATCTCAAATAAAAAAAGTGGAAGAGAATATTACCCGTTTAGAAGCTGAAATAAAACTGCTGGACGACAAGTTGGCTATACCTGAAGCTTACGATGCCTTAACAAAAGATCCTCATTTTTTTAGTTCCTATAATACCTTGAAAAAAGAATTGGAAACTGAAATGGCTAAATGGGAAGAGCTGAGTTCGAAATTAGGGTAAGCTTATTACGCAAATCCAATCTTAAGAAACTCCTGCTTTTTTAGCGGGAGTTTTTATTTAGTGAAAAATCGAATTAATATCCTGGTTTTTCTTTAAACCTAATTTTTGGCGGATAGTGGATGCTAAAATATTAATGGCAACCATGTTTTCACCACCTAAGGGAACAATAATGTCGGCATATCGTTTAGTAGGTTCAATAAATTGCTCGTGCATTGGTTTTACAGTGTCGATGTACCTTTCTAGGGTTTGTTCTACATTTCTGCCTCGTTCTATGATGTCGCGTTTTATCACACGTAATAAGCGTTCGTCGGAAGGAGCATCCACAAAAACTTTTACATTGCAAATGTTACGTATACGTTCATCCGAAAACAATAAGATGCCTTCTATTAAAATAACGTCTTTGCTCTGTACATGAATTGTTTCGGGAGAGCGTGTACAGGTGATGTAGGAATACACAGGTTTTTCGATGCTCTTACCATTTTTTAATTCATTGATATGGTGATACAGTAAATCAAATTCTATGGAATCAGGATGATCGAAATTAATATGTTTTCGTTCTTCCAGAGGTATATTGGAATTATCTTTGTAATACGAATCCTGAGAAAGAATAACCACGTGATCTTCAGGAAGTATATTTAATATTTTGTTGACAACAGTTGTTTTACCTGAACCAGTACCACCACATATACCAATAATTAACATAAACTAGGGTTGAGAAATTATACTGTAAAAGTAGTAAATAATTTAGTACGGTTAATTTTTAGAGGAAATCATATCTCATAAAGCTATAGATGAAGGAGATCACCTATTAAGCATACATGTTCCTACATTGTGAAAGAGATTCAGCATTCAAAACAAAAGATGCTTAAGCTTATTAAGGAATAAAAGAAGAGAGTGGAATTCGCATAAACAGTAAATAAAAGCCATGCTTCAATGTAAGTAGGGCTTTTATATGTTTGTTTTTTCCGGATCAGTATCTGTTATATATGAACAGGTAATTGAGAGTTGTGTATGAATAAGCTATTTCGTCGTTTAAAAAGGTCGATTTATATTTATTTTTTTATATTTGAAAAGAAATATTAATTTTTTAAACATGAAGATAAACTACCTTAATAGCTTATTGATGGTTTTATTACTATCACCTATTTTAAAGGCGCAGGTTGCCACCACAGAAACATTTGAAAGTTACACTACGGGAAAGCCTACCAGTTTTACAAGTAATTCCCAGGCATTCACCATTGTGACAAATAGTTGTGGAGCTTCTAATGGTGGTACTTTTGGTATTTTTATACCCGGACAGGCTTATAATCTTTGTTCTCAGTCAGCAACCAGCACCGGTACAGGTTATGGCGTGGCTATAGGTTGTGCATCTTCATCCGCTTGCGGCGGAACCTCCGATAAATTTATTGATAATGGTAATTCAAATGGTACCAGTCAGATTTATTCTATTAAGACTTCTAATGCAGCGTTATTTAATATAAAATCATTATATATTTATGTTTCTGCAGATCATGCAGCTTCTTCTGCAGTTTCCGGAGTAACGTTTCGTGGGAAAAAAGCCGGTAGTGTCTTATTTACTCTTGCACCGGCAAGCTTGTCCATTAACACGAATGGATTTACTTTTATTGATTTTGTTGCCGCCAGCTATGGTTCAATTAATATTGATGAATTGGAAATTCAAGGAGGAGCGTCTATCAATTATGTAGCTGTTGATAATTTCAGATGGTCAACTATTTCAACATTGGCAGCCACAGCAACTTCTACTGCTGTAAGCTGTAATGGTGGTTCTAATGGCAGAGCATCCGTATCAGTTACCGGAGGAACTACACCATATGTGTATTCATGGTCACCTAGTGGAGGTACTGCCTCTTTGGCTACGGGTTTAAGTGCCGGAACCTATACCTGTACAATTACAGATGGTGCATCTACTCAAATTACAGCGACGGTAACAGTCTCCCAGCCATCAGCGATTTCAGTCACTCCGAGCTTTACTGCTCCCAGTTGTAATGGTGGCAGTAATGGAAGAGCAAGTGTAAGTGTTACTGGCGGAACCTCTCCGTATTTTTATTCATGGGCACCAAGTGGAGGCACTGGATCGACTGCTACAGGCTTAAGCGTAGGAAGCTATACATGTACTATAACTGATAATAATAGTTGTACAAAACCACAAACATTTAATATTACTCAACCATCCGCTTTAGTAACATCAACTGCTGTAACCAATGTAGCCTGCAATGGAGGAAGTAATGGTGTCGCTGCTATATCTGCTTCAGGCGGAGCCGGTGGATATACTTATTTATGGAGCAATGGCGGCTCAACTTCTACCATCACAGGATTGTTAGCTAGTGTTTATTCAGCAACCGTAACAGATGCGAATAATTGTAAAAGTATTAAAGCAGCAACGGTTACCCAGCCACCCGCTTTAGTAACAGCCACAGCGGTGACCAATGTAGCCTGCAATGGAGGAAGTAATGGTGTCGCTGCTATATCAGCTTCCGGTGGAGCCGGTGGATATACTTATTTATGGAGTAATGGTGGCTCAACTTCTACTATCACAGGATTGTTAGCAGGCGTTTATACAGCTACCGTAACTGATGCTAATTCATGCACCAGTATTAAATCAGCCCAGATAACTCAACCAACCGCTTTAGCAACATCAACATCAGTTACCAATGTTTCATGTAATGGAGGATCCAACGGTGTTGCTTCGGTAACGGCTTCCGGTGGAGCCGGTGGATATACCTATTCATGGGCACCAAGCGGAGGAACTGCAGCAACAGCTACAGGATTATCTCAAGGAAATTATACGGT
>JACQAK010000083.1 GCA_016194985.1 Bacteroidota bacterium | reverse complement strand
CACCACTATTTCCGGGGTTTACAGCAGCATCTGTTTGAATAAACGATTCGATAGGTGCCAGACTTCCGCCCTGTGCATTATGTTCCAGAATATTAATATTACGTCCTTTGGCACTCACAATGCCTGCTGTTACGGTTGAATTTAAATTAAACGGATTACCAACAGCTAAAACCCATTCACCCACTTTTACATCATCCGAATTCCCATAATTTACATAGGGCAGATCTTTTTCTTTGATTTTAAGTAAGGCCAAATCGGTGTTAGGATCTGTACCAATTACTTCGGCAGAGTAGGTACGTTTGTCATTTAAAACAACTTCTATTTTAGTGGCATCGTTTACCACATGATTATTGGTAACGATATAACCATCCTGACTGATAATGACACCACTACCGCTTCCCTGCAACATATTTGGCTGGCGTTGCCTTCCTCCAAAAAACCAATCCTGAAACGGATCATAGGCTAAATTATTTCTTTGTTCAACAATAGTTTTGATATGAACAACTGAGTTTACGGATTTTTCAGCGGATGCAACAAAGTCAGGTGCATTGGCTGCAGCTGTTAGGCTATTGTAATTAGTTAGTGTTGCAGGCGTTTGGTAAGGGTTATAATTTACGATCTGATCGTGGTGGTTTTGATTGAAATAGTAGTTTCCAAATAATGCGAAAGCGCCGCCTAATGCGCCAACGAATAAAGATGAGATGACTTTTTTCATATGATGTGTGTTGTTATAAGTTAATTAAAAATTTTATTTACAACCGTATAACGCAAAATTAGGGCTTAAGTTATAGTATTATTTTTGATTTAACAATACTTAACGAGCACTAGTGTTTTAAGGGGTTTTAGCCTGTCATATGTTAAAAAAATTAGCAATTGAACACTGATTTTTTGTCGGGGCATGACATTTTTGCTTACTGAAAACTTTCATGAAATAGTTGAAAACCATTGCGAAAATATATGTAATTTTATTCTCCGTTAATCATGAGATTTAAATATAAAATACCACCTTTTGTTTTTGGAGTATCCATAGGCTTGTTGGCAGGTGTTGCATTTTTTATATTTAAGATAGATGACTATCTGAAGCGCTTTAATAAACCCAATATAGATCAGATTAAAATTGTGGAACAAGTTAATTCTTCTGTTAAACCATCGGAAAATAAGGAGAATGAGAAGACAGAGAAGAAAGTAACGATTAACACGAAAAATTCTCCTAACATTAATTACAGCGAAGTAGATGCTTTATTAAAAGAAGAAAACATCAATGTTGCGCAGGAAGAATTATTGTCGGTTAAAAATATTAAAGTGATTGATTTAGACGGGCCGGTGAAGCGCGATACGTTAACGGGGCAACTCGCCGGTGTTACAAGCGCAGATTATCCTAATCTGTTTTTTGTTGAATTCTGGAAAACCCCTTTAAATTCTAAAGGATATCGTATGACTCGGAACAGGGTTATCCTTTATGGTTTATCGGATTTTAGCAGTATTACCATATATAAAGTGGATGATAATTTCTATTTGAAAAATGATGACGTTGTTTACAAGATTTCTTCCGGTACCGAATTTAAACCGATGGAGTTGGTAAACGATTCTCAGTTATTGGCCAGAATCAATTAATTTTTACTATGCTGTTAGAATGCTATAAATATCAGGGTACAGGAAATGATTTTGTGCTGATAGATAACCGTGAAAAAAAAGTCTCGTTAACTACAGAACAAATTAAGTGGTTATGTAACCGACGCTTTGGTATTGGAGCGGATGGCCTGATGTTGTTGGAATTGGAACCTGGAATAGATTTCAAGATGGTTTATTTTAACAGTGACGGTCATGAAAGCAGTATGTGTGGAAATGGCGGGCGATGCATCACAGCATTTGCAAAACGTTTGGGTATTATTACCGCCGAAGCTAAATTTCTGGCAATTGATGGCATACATGATGCTAAAATAACAGAAGAGTCAGTTTCCTTGAAAATGAATGATGTGAGGCAGGTTGAAGTGGGGGAAGACTATTTTTACTTGAATACGGGATCTCCACACTACGTAAAATTTGTGAAGGATATTGAAAGCACAGATATAGTTGCGGAAGGAAAAAAAATCCGGTATAATGATCGTTTTAAAGCTGAAGGCACCAACGTTAATTTTATAGAAAAGAAAGAGAACGAATTGTTTGTTCGTACTTATGAGCGTGGTGTTGAAGACGAGACCTTATCGTGCGGTACAGGTGTTACGGCTGCCGCATTAGTAGCGGCATTGAAAGGACAGAGTACGGATAGAAATAATTGTATTATTAAAACATTAGGTGGTAACCTGAATGTGAAATTTGAGAAAGTATTAGAAAATACATTTTATAATATTTGGCTGGAAGGTCCTGCAAATTTTGTTTTCAAAACGATCATAGAGGTAGCAGAATAATCTAGAACATTTGATATCTCTGATTGAGTTTAGAAAATACTAAACAAAAATGCCGCTAAGATTTCTTAGCGGCATTTTTTAATAGAGTAGGTGAGTGCCAGATTACATCCAGGCAGACACAATTCCTCCCATAATACCCAGGCAAATGATCCAATAACCTGCATTAATAGCAATATATTTAAATCCTTTGCGTTCAAACATGGCGCCGGTGGCTATGATTGGCATCACTGTAAATAAACCACCAATAACACCATGCAATACCCCATGACCAAATGTACGGTGTCCTGTACCCACTAAATCCATTACTTGTTTATATAAAGCTCCTTCAGAAGTGGTTACATCTTTTATTTGTTGCTGGTAATATAAACCCCATTACCATTGGCACTAAGGCCGCTACTAATACTGCTAAAAAATTAATATTCATATTGTTTTGTTTTATTGATTTATTCAAATATATAACTTTTTCAATAGGCTGTTTGTTAATTTTTAGGCGTTTTAAGAACATTTTAAGGTTAACGCTAAGAATTGTTGTCCGAGAGTAAAACAAGCCTTTAAATGGTAATATTTTAAGGATAGAGAAGGGTGGGGGTAAGGCGCAAAAAAAAGAACCATCCGTTTCGGGATGGTTCTTTTGTGATAAAATCAAGAGGATTATTCTCCGTCTTCAGTTTTTGCTTCAGTAGTACCTTTAGCATCAGTTGTTTTTTTAGCGCGGCTACGACGAGTCGTTTTTGCTTTTTCAACTTTAGCGGCTTTACCGTTTGAATAGATCTCATTGAAGTCTACTAATTCAATTAATGCCATTTCAGCAGCATCACCTTGTCTGTTACCGGTTTTGATGATACGTGTGTAACCACCATTTCTTTCAGCAACTTTAGTAGCTACATCTTTAAACAACATAGAAACTACTTCTTTGTTTCTTAATGAAGCAAATACTGTTCTGCGGCTGTGTGTAGTATCTTCTTTAGATTTAGTAATAATTGGCTCAACATAAGTTCTCAGGGCTTTAGCTTTAGCTAAAGTTGTGAAAATACGTTTATGCTCAATTAAAGAACAAGCCATGTTGTTCATTAATGCTTTACGGTGAGAATGTGTTCTACCTAAATTATTTATTTTATCTCCGTGTCTCATGATATTTTTTGATTTAGTGAGTTAGTGAATGGTGAGTTATTCTCTAACTCATTAATTCTCTAATTCAGTAATTGTTTTTAGTCCTTATCTAATTTATATTTCACTACATTCATTCCAAACTGTAACCCTTTTGTTGATACTAAATCTTCGAGCTCAGTTAAAGATTTTTTACCAAAATTACGGAATTTTAAAAGGTCATTTTTGTTGAATGATACAAGTTCTCCTAATGTTTCTACATCTGCTGCTTTTAAGCAATTTAAAGCACGAACAGAAAGATCCATGTCAACTAATTTTGTTTTTAATAATTGACGCATGTGTAATGATGTTTCATCAAATTCTTCTTCAGATTTTTTCTCTTCAGAATCCAATGTGATCTTCTCATCAGAAAACAACATGAAATGGTATATTAAAATTTTAGCTGCTTCTTTCAAAGCTTCTTTCGGGTGGATAGATCCATCAGAAACGATATCTAAAATTAATTTTTCGTAATCCGTTTTTTGTTCAACACGGTAGTTTTCAATCGTGTATTTTACATTTTTGATTGGCGTATAGATAGAATCGATGAAGATAGTACCCTGAGGTGCAGAATTTGTTTTGTTTTCTTCTGCAGGCACATATCCACGACCTTTATCAACTGTTAACTCGATTTTTAATTTAACGTTACTTTCGCAATTAAAAATAACTAATTCCGGGTTTAAAATTTGAAAACCATTAGCAAATTTACCGATTTCAGCAGCAGTAAATTTTTCATTTCCTGCAAAGTGAATAACGATTTTTTCGATGTCATGATTATCTAATTGTTTTTTAAAACGTACTTGTTTTAAATTCAAGATGATTTCAGTAACATCTTCTACAACACCTTTAATAGTTGAGAATTCGTGGTCTACACCTTCAATTCTTACGCTAGTAATGGCGTGGCCTTCTAATGAAGATAATAAAATACGACGTAACGAGTTACCTATAGTGATACCGAAACCTGGTTCTAAAGGACGAAATTCAAATTGTCCTTCAGTTTCGGTAGAGTTAATCATAACAACCTTGTCTGGTTTTACGAAATTTAATATTGCCATTTTATTAATTTATATAGGTTAAAAAAAAATGCTAATTACTATTATTTAGAGTACAACTCGACGATTAGTTGTTCTTTAATATTTTCAGGGATTTGAGAACGCTCTGGAACAGAGATAAATTTACCTGTAAACGATGTTTTGTCGAAATCTAACCAAGAGTATTTATTTACAGATCCTGATAAAGAATGAGTAATTGCTTCTAATGATTGAGATTTTTCACGAACACCAACAATATCACCTGGTTTTAAAGTATATGAAGCGATGTTTACAACGTTTCCATTTACTGTAATGTGAGCGTGGTTAACTAATTGACGTGCTGCTCTACGAGAAGGCGCGATACCTAAACGGTAAACCACGTTATCTAAACGAGATTCGATTAATTGTAATAAAACCTCACCTGTAATACCATGTGCACGGGCAGCTTTATCAAATGTTCTGGCAAATTGTTTTTCTAAAATACCGTAAGTATATTTTGCTTTTTGCTTTTCCATTAACTGGATAGCATATTCTGATTGTTTTGCACGTTTTTTACCAGCTCCGTGTTGTCCAGGAGGGTAGTTTTTTTTCTCTAAAGCTTTATCCGGGCCAAAAATTGGCTCTCTGAATTTTCTTGCAATCTTAGATTTAGGACCTGTATATCTTGCCATTTCTATATTTTAATTTCTGTTATTACTGTTTTATTTTTCCTAACGGGGGTTGTGATTAGCAACGACGACGTTTAGGAGGACGACAACCATTGTGTGGCATAGGAGTGATATCAATGATTTCTGTTACTTCAATTCCTGAAGTAGCAATTGTTCTGATAGCTGATTCTCTACCTGCACCCGGACCTTTTACATATACTTTTACTTTACGTAAACCTAAGTCAGCTGCTACTTTAGAGCAATCCGCCGCGGCTAACTGAGCTGCGTATGGAGTGTTCTTTTTTGAACCACGGAATCCCATTTTACCAGCACTTGACCAGGAAATTACCTGACCCGCAGAGTTAGTTAAAGAGATGATGATATTATTGAATGTAGCGTTTAAGTGAGCTTCTCCAACTGCCTCTACCTTTACTACTCTTTTCTTCGCGTTAGCTTTTGCTGCTGCTACTGATGATTGTTGTTTAGCTGATGTTTAAAGCAACTTCTGAACGAAGTCCACCTTCTACTTTAAAGTTGTTATTCACTATTGTACGGATAGCGTTTTGCTCATCATCCGACCACTCTGATACTTTTTTATCAAAATTTACGCCAGCTTCAGTTAAAATTCTTTGAGCTCTGCTACGTCCAATACCAAAAATGTAGGTTAATCCTATTTCTCCTCTTTTATTTTTTGGTAAATCTATACCTGCAATACGTGCCATTATTTATATACTTGGTTTTAAAAGTTTGCGAAAATACGCAATTATTTTTGTCTTTGTTTAAACTTTGGGTTTTTTTTGTTGATTATATACAACTTTCCTTTACGGCGCACAATTTTGCAATCTACGCTTCTTTTTTTGATGGATGCTCTAACTTTCATTTCCTTAGGTTATTAATGTTTCTTATTACTTGTATCTATATGTTATTCTTCCTTTGGTTAAATCGTACGGACTCATTTCCAATTTAACCTTGTCGCCGGTTAATATCTTAATGTAATGCATTCTCATCTTTCCTGAGATGTGAGCAATTACGACGTGACCATTTTCTAATTCCACTCTAAACATGGCATTACTCAATGATTCGATGATAATCCCGTCTAACTCAATATTTGCTTGTTTTGCCATCTATTAAGCTTGTTGCATTGTCATTTGGTTATTACTACGGCCTTTTATTCTTCCATTTTTCATCAAACCATCATAATGACGGTTCAATAAGTAGGTTTCAATTTGTTGTAAAGTATCTAATACCACGCCCACCAAGATCAATAAAGATGTTCCCCCAAAGAAATCAGCGAAAGCACTGTTAATCCCTAATTTAATAGCAATAGATGGTAAAATAGCTACAAATGCTAAGAAAATAGACCCCGGTAACGTGATGCGGGACATTACCTGATCGATAAATTCAGCTGTACTTTTACCTGGTTTTACTCCCGGTACAAATCCTCCGTTACGTTTCATATCATCAGCCAATTGGTTTGGATTGATCATAATGGCCGTATAGAAATACGTAAAGGCAATAATTAATGTAGCAAATATGAAATTATACCAGAAACCATATCTGTCTGCAAATACACCTCCTGTACCGCCGGAGAATCCTGAAACGGCAGCAGGAATGAACATAATTGCCTGAGCAAAGATGATTGGCATTACACCGGCTGCATTTACTTTTAAGGGTAAATACTGACGAACACCACCTATTTGTTTATTACCAACTATTTTTTTAGCATATTGTACTGGTATTCTTCGTGTTCCTTGTACTAATAAGATGCAACTTACAATGATGAACAGTAAGAATACGATCTCCAATAAGAACATAATTAAACCACCGCCTGCGCTTTGTAAACGTGAACCGAATTCAGAAGTGATAGCAAATGGTAAACGGGAGATGATACCGATCATAATCAGGATAGATATACCGTTGCCGATACCTTTATCTGTAATTCTTTCACCTAACCACATAATGAACATGGTACCGGCTACTAAAATAATAGTTGATTGGATACCGAACCAAGTAGGATCAATCCCTACAACTCCAGGCTTTGTATATACCTGAGCTGCTAGGTAACCCGGTGCTTGAACGGCAGTTACAGCTACTGTTAAGAAACGTGTATACTGATTAATTTTTTTACGTCCGCTTTCTCCCTCTTTTTGCATTTTTTGGAAGTAAGGAACTGCCATTCCTAACAATTGGATAATGATGGACGCCGTAATGTAAGGCATAAT
>JACQAK010000004.1 GCA_016194985.1 Bacteroidota bacterium | reverse complement strand
AGTAATACCTGGCAATCTTATTTTTCAAATAACTGGAGTGGAACAATCACTAATGGTAAAAATGTGAATCACAGTGATTGTAATGGAGATGGAACTATTAATGATGATGATACATTGGCTATCTATACTAATTATGGTTTAACACATGCTTTTAAACAAAACACACAAAATTTGTCGGTTCCTGAATTAAGTGTTGTTCCCGATCAAATAGCGGTGGTGAAAGGCTCATGGGGATCTTCATCAGTTTATCTGGGAGATGCTACAACGCCTGTTAATAGTATAAACGGAGTGGCATTTACGGCTACGTTTGATAATACATTGATAGAACCAAATTCTATCTGGATAGAATATCCTGCATCGTTTATTAATGCCGGCAATCAAAATTTACACTTCCGTAAATTGGATTTCGCTAATGCTAATCTTTATACAGCTACAACGCATACTATTAGTAACAATGTAAGTGGTAATGGCTTAATTGGCATATTGCATTATAAAATCAAATCAGGATTGATAGCAGATAGTATTTTAACTATTGGACTATCACAAGGTTATAAATCAGAAAGTTCAGGGCAAATCATACCGTTAACGGTTGGTTCAGCAACAGTTATGGCTATAGGTTCGAGTGTTGGATTAGTTGAAACGAGTGGAATTGGATTTATATCTATTAGTCCAAATCCAACGAATGGATTACTGACGGTATCTTCTAGGCCAAATTTTAATAAGTGATACTCCAACAAGTAATAAATACCAATTGCACATGGAAGATTTTGCTAACGGTATTTACTTTGTGAATGTGTATCAAACCAACCAAATTGTGAAGAGAGAGAAGGTGGTGCTGAATAAATAAATTAAGGATGGCTATAAATAATTAGATAGCAATAAAAGATGAAAATAAAATTAATACTCACGTTTAGTTTATTGCTGTTTAGTTTTGTAATGCAATCACAAATGTGCTTTTCTACCCCAACAGGAACAAACTATACAACAGGGCAATTAGCAAAGTCACCCATTAGTGAAGATTTTAATAATGATGGAAAACCTGATGTAGCTATTGCAAATTATTCATCAAGTAATATTTCTATTTTATTGGGAGATGGTTTAGGCAGTTTAACCAGTTTTACAACTATTTCTTCTACTTCCCCTTCATTAATTGAAAGCGCAGATTTTAATAATGATGGTAATAAAGATATTATTTCGGTTAACTATACATACAGCTTAGTTTCAGTATATATGGGAAATGGAACCGGTAACTTTACAAATACGGTAACCTATACTTTGCCTTTCTATCCAAAGGCAATTTACATAGCAAACGTTAATGCAGATTCAAATATTGATTTGATTATTACAGGTATAACAACTACTAATAATGTTAAGTTTTACTATGGTGATGGCGCAGGTAATTTTTCATATAATTCGCAAATATCAACTAATGGTTATATTACGGATTTAATAAAAGGTGATTTTAATAATGATGGAAAATTTGACTTTGCTACTTGCCATCAATTGCCTACTAATTTAGTAACGGTATATTCAGGAAACGGAGCCGGTAATTTTAATTTGGTATCAAGCCCTGTATCAGTATTTGACCCAAAAGTGTTGACAAATTCTGATTATAATGAAGACGGAATACTTGATTTAGCTGTAATAAGTGGTCAAAATAGCGATAGTTTATCTATTTTATTGGGAACAGGTAGTGGTGGATTTACTATTTTTAATAAAACAGCTATTTTTTCCTATTCACTAAAAATGATAAATGCAGATTATAATAATGATGGGCATATTGATTTGACAATTACAAATCCTTATTCAGGTTTTATAAATATCTTGTATGGCAATGGAACGGGACAGTTTAATACATCTTTGCAAATTGCCAGAATGGAAAATCCTACTGAATTATTGCATAAGGATTTTAATACGGACGGATTTGAGGATTTACTTTTTATTAATTCAAGTTCTGTGTCAAGTAAAATTTGTTTAATCTTAGGCACAGTTACAGAGTTAAATTACAAAACATCAATTTTTCAAATTTCCGGAACAGCTTATTTTACACTAAGTGAAGATTTTGACAACGATGGAAATCCTGATATTGCTGTTGCTGAAGCAGAATCGGGTGTGTCAATTATATATGGCGATGGTTCAGGAAATGCAACGGCTATTACAGCATATGGACTTGCCACGGGAATTTATTGTCTTACTTCCGGTGACTTTAATAACGATGGTTTAATGGATATAGCAGCTTCAAGTGCAAATCAAAATAGTGCACAAGTATTAATTAATAATGGCAACAGAGAATTTACACAACAACCTTCATTAGGCATGGGATCAAGTCCTTTTGCAATAACAAAAGGCGATTTTAATCATGATGGAAATTTAGATATCGTTACGGCAAATTCTGGGTTTAATAATGTTACAGTTCGTTATGGAGATGGACTTGGTGCATTTCCGTCAATTGCTACGAGTACAGTTGGTTCACAACCCATGTTCATTGTTGCCGAAGATTTTAATAATGATGGATATACAGATATAGTGACTTCAAACAATGGTCCACAAAACATGGCTGTTTTGATTAGTAATGGGGGTATTGGTTTTGCCAGTGCTGTCACTTTTACGACGGGTGGTGCGCCAAAAGCGATTGCTTCTGCTGATTTTAATAATGATGGGAACAAAGATATTGCTGTTGCAAATTATGTATCTAACAAAATAGTAATTTTATTGGGAAATGGTCTTGGAAATTTCAACATATCAGGATCTTATAACACAACCAGTACTATTAGTGTCCAATCCATGGTGATTAAGGATTTTAATATGGATGGAAAATTAGATATTATTGTTGCACATGAAAACACAGTAGCAAGTACTATTTCAATATTAAGTGGCAATGGATCCGGAAGTTTTGCAACAGCTGTCAATTTATCGACTTGTCAACATCCTTATGGGTTAGGGATTACAGACTTTAATAATGATGAAAAACCTGATTTATTAGTAACTAACAAAAGCCCTTTAAGTGTTAGTGTTTTATTTAACCAAGCACCTACGTTAAGTTTAAACTCATCTTCTGTTTCAGTTTGTGCAGGAAATCTAGTCACATTAACTGCCAGTGGTGCAACAACATATACCTGGTCTAACGGAGTTTCAAATGGCGTTTCTTTTACGCCCACTAGTTCGGCAGTTTATACAGTTACCGGAAGTAATTCTTGTGGAAATGCACAAGCTACTGCTTCTGTTAGTTTAATTCAATCATCACCAACTTTAACTGCAATTGCATCATCTTCTATTGTTTGTTATGGTACTTCTGCAATACTTAATGCGCTTGGTGCAAATTCTTATACATGGACTAACGGAGTCTCTAATAACATTTCTTTTGTTCCATTAGTTTCTAATACTTATACGGTAACTGGGGAAAATTTGTGTGGAGTCTCTACCGCTACAATTGATGTAACAGTTGATCCTACCTGTCAGGACGTATGGCCTGGCGACGCTAACAGCGATGGATTTACAGATAATTTGGATGTGTTGGAACTAGGATTACACTATACACAAACAGGCACTCCCAGAGCAACGCAAAGCAATGCGTGGCAATCTTATTTTTCAAATAACTGGACTGGAACAATCACTAATGGTAAAAATATGAATCATAGTGATTGTAATGGAGATGGAACTATTAATGATGATGATACATTAGCTATTTATAATAATTATGGATTAACCCATGCATTTAAAACAGCACAAACAACAACAGTTAATCCACAATTAAGTATAGTGCCAGATCAACCATATGTAATAAAAGGAACATGGGGCACATCATCCATTTATTTGGGTGATGCCTCAGCAAATATTGTTAATATAAATGGAGTAGCTTTTACCGTTGATTTTGATAATACTTTAATTGAACCAAATTCAATATGGATAGAGTATCCCACTTCATTTATAAATAGTGCTAATCAAAACTTACATTTTAGAAAATTAGCTTTTGCTAACAGCAAACTATTTACGGCAACAACACACACTGTAAATAATAATGTAAGTGGCTTTGGTAAAATTGCTATATTACACTATAAAATAAAATCGAGTTTGGTAACGGATGAAGTTTTAAATATTGGTTTGTCGCTTGCTAATCAATCAGATGTAACAGGAATCATTAGCCCATTAACAGCGGGAACAGAAACATTAATGGCAATAGGAGCAAGTGTTGGTTTACAAGAGTTAAATGGAAATGTAGTTTCTGTAAGTCCCAACCCCACTAACGGGCCATTAATAATCAACTCAAAAGCAGAATTTCAAAAAATTGAAGTAGTTTCTGTTACTGGACAAGTACTGTTATCTGAAACGCCAACAGCGATTACTCATACCTTGCATTTGGAAAATTTTGCTAACGGTATCTACTTTGTGAATGTGTATCAGAATAATCGAATTGTGAAGAGAGAGAAGGTGGTGTTGAATAAATAATCCGATATTTTTTGAAAACACCTGTCGGGCAAACCTCCTGGTAAACCGGACAGGTGTAAATTTCGTCATTATTTCGCTTTCGTTGTATCTTCAGTGCTTCTGAAAGCTTCGTCAACTTTTGTGAGGATTTTTTCGCAGTCGGTTTTTGTAGCAGCAATTTCTGGTTTCATCAATTCCAACTCATCCAGTTGAGAGGTGTATTCTTTTTCAACCTCCTGTGAATCTCCGGTTTTGTTTTTTATCTGCTCAACCAATGCTTTGTTTTTTTCAATCATTAATTCCAGACGAATAATTAATGGATTAATTTTTTGACTGAGATTATTTAACAAAGAGTCATCCGGGTTGCCAATTTTGGCAGTATCGGTAAAAGCCGCCGCCGAAAGCTCTGCCCGGTACGTTACTAATACAGAATCCTGTTGTTTTAATTCTGCCTGTGTGGCTTCTATTTTTTGAATGAATGCTTCAGTATCATCCGTACAGGATGTTATACCGATTACTAAAGCAATAGAAGTGGCGATTGTTGCAATTTGATTTTTCATGGTGATGATGTTTATGGTTTACTAATTGATTGCATCAAGCATTATTTTGTAACCCATCATTAACATATATTAAGGAATCCTGCATTAGTTGGAGAATTGACGGCTTCTCATCCCTTACCTCTCCGAAGAGGGGTAGGTTAGGGCTTAATTTTTTTTAATTCTTTAAACGCGGCACGTTCAATAGCAGCAATGTTATCCAGCATATCGGCACTTTCTAAAAAATCTTTTTGTTCGTTTAAACGCCCTTTAAAAATTCGTCCCATATTAATAGCACTTGTACGCCACAAATCACCGGCTTTTGTAAACTCATCGGATAATGTCAATAGTTTTTGATTGCCGGTTATTTCTGCCGCTTGTTCTAAAAAGGCGGCGTATAAAAATCTGAAGCCACCACCACCGGTACCAATCTCCTCTTGCATACGAACGATCTGCCCCATGTATAAGCCTGCCTTACGCGGACCTAATTTATCCCTCCACTTACGAATCTGTTTGGCTGTATAATTGATGCCGTCTACACCTGCAATTGGGCCTGGAATATGGATCATTTCGAAGGCTGTGCGGTGAATGGCTTTATATATGGCTTTTTGTAATTCTTCTTTCGAAACTTTTTTTACGTTTTCAGGATAATAGACATGCCCTTTTGGCGCCAGCGGTCCTTTTGCAAAGCGCACCTTTACCATATCTTCTTCGGTAAGTGTGGTCACTGTTTCCATTACAGGATCGCTCACTAAATAATTGCCATTTTCTTTCCCGTACACTACCAGATTATGGGCGTTGAAATGAAAACGGTATTCGGCAGGAAAATAAGGTAAATTGAAAACGCCTACCTGGCATCCAACGGGATTACCCAATTCTATTTGTTTGTTTAAATAATCGTAAGCTTCTTTTTCACTGCTGAATTTTTTGCGATTCACTTTTACTCCTAATAATTTACTGGCCCGGCTAAAGATCCATCCCGGCATGCTTCTGTATGAAATTGCCGGTCCGCCATTCACCATTAAAAAGGGAATATGAATATAAAAAATCCCGGAGCCTAAACCGAACATTAAAGGCTCTGTCATAAAATCCAACCCGTGATGTTTTAAAAGACCTGTAGCCACACCATTTTCGCAATGTGCTGTTTGCAGATGGTTATAAGGACGTATTAATGTATTATCCATTGAAATTTTTTAATTCATCTATACTAATATCAAATGCTTTGGCGTAGATATTTAATTTCGATTCGCTTAATGATTTAAAAACAGAAGGTTTGAAATGTCGTTTGATCGTCCATTTCCAAAAACCGGTGTAGCTGGAGAGTAAAGTTAAGTCCATTAGTTTTAGCTCCATAAAATAAAACACAGGGCTGATTTCTCCCTTCTTTACTTGTGTTGCCGCATCTGCTACTCTTTCTTTGATGTCGTCCCAGGCATTATCCAATGCTTGTTTTTTTACATCCCATCCAATACTTAAATCGGTTGTATATTTCCCATCCTTATCCTTTACATAGCATACGTCACGAGTTACTCCAACCAAGGCAGAGGGATCTTGAGGCACATCTTCTTTTTTCATTTGATAAAGGTAATTAGCAAACAGTTAGTAAGCAATACGCATACGTAAAGCGCGCACTTTCGGGAACCATTAATAATATTTTTTGTCCGGCCTTTAATTTACCTGAATTCATTAACTCTTCAATCATCATAAAAATAGAGGCTGAGCCAATATTTCCGGTGCTTGTTAAGTTAGTGAACCATTTTTCCTGAGGAATCTGGATATCGTATTTTAAAATCTCTTCTGCAATTTTTGCCCTGAAAAACTCGGATGATAAATGAGGCAAGAAATAATCTATTGTAGTAACGTCAAAACCTCTTTTATCTAATATTTCTTTTAGATATTTTGTACCAACGGGAACAATTTCTCTGCCTAATAGTTTAGTGTCCTGTTTAAACGAGAAGATCGATTTTTGTAACCACTCTTCCGGCGTAAATTCTTTCCAGCCTTTGGTTGTTCCATCTTCGTTTTTATCTGCACCAACATACATACAGGTTTCGAGCTGGTTGGCGTATGAGCGGATATCTAACCATTCGATTTTTAAATTAATGGCATTGGGGCGAGGTTTGTCTTCTAATAACAAAGCCGCTGCTCCATCAGACAACATCCATCGTAAGAAATCTTTTTCAAATGCAATGATGGGATTTTGTTCCATTTCCACTAAACGCTCTGTCTCCTTTTCGAAATTAGAGGCCAGCATAAAAGCAGATAGTTTTTCGGATCCGGAAACAACCGCATTGGTTGTATTGCCTGCTAAAATAGACAAGTATCCTGTTTTTAAAGACTGCATACTGGCACAACAAGAGCCTGATGGAGATATTAATTCCAAAGGTGCACCACCTTTTAATTCTCCATGAACCATCACTGCATGAGAAGGCATGTGATTATCCGGAGAGGCTGTTCCACAGGCCAGTAACTGAATATCATCAATTTTAAATGTATCATCGGTTAGTTTTTCAATGGCCAAAGCAGCCATTTGCGCATTAGAATGCGTTGACTTTCCGTTTTTATCAATAGCATAATATCTTGTTTTAATGCCATTGTTGCGAAGAGTTAATCGTTTGCCTTTTGACGGCACGCCATCAATCATGCCTAAATAATCCTCCATGTCATCGTTAGAAATGGGATCATTAGGCAAGAATTTAGCCGATTTGGTTATGTAAACTCCTTGCATTGTTTAGTGATACAGTTAAATATAAGTTAAAAACAGTTTTGTACAGAAATTGTTTATTCTGTAATTCCAAAGAATTCGTTGTAACTCACTTCTTTTGTATCTAATTTACAAGTTGTTTTTAAGACATCCAATACTTTTTTGCTATATAAGCCTTCAAATATTTTTTGAGCTTCCTGTTCTTTGCTTAAAATGCCATTTACGATCTTAGCAACTTCTTTATCATCCGGCACCTGACCGTAACGGGCAAACTGAGAACGTACATAATTAGTGGCTTCTTCTCTTGCTTCATCAGCTGTTACAGTAATGTTATTGTTTTTGATGATTTTGTTCTCAATCAATTTCCATTGCATGGATTTAGCATAAGCAGGATACTCAGCTTCTAATTGCTCTTTTGTTAAAGGTTTTTCGTTAACAGCCATTAACCAACGTTTTAAGAAATCATCCGGTAAGGTTAAGTTTAACTTCTCTACCAATGTTTTTTCAACACCTTCTACAAACTTACGGTCAGTGTCTTGAGCAAACATTAATGCTAACTCTCCTTTGATCTTCTCTTTGAATTCTTCTAATGAATTAACAGTTCCTGCACCATACAATTTATCAAACAATTCCTGGTTCAATTCAGCATCTTCCATACGGGCAATGTTGCGAACGGTTAGTTGCAGGTTAGAGTTAAAGCTTTCTGCCACTTCTTTGTCGATACCTAAAGAGATAGATTTATCTACGGCAGAATCATATAACTCGTTAGCGTTGATGATGATCTTATCTTCTTTTTTAGCACCTGTTAATTTAGCTTTGGCTGCTTCGTTTTTCAAACGATCGATACCAATGCTGGTTGATTTGAAAATACCACCGGCAACGATATTGTTATCGGCATCTAATTCAACGATATCAATATATAATACGTCTTTACCTTCCGCAACTTCAGGATTTGAAGGCTTTCCGTAGTTACGTTTTACGTCTTTCAAATATTTTTCTACTAACTCGTCATCAATTTTAACAGTGTTGTACACAAAAGATTGAGAGTTGTCCAATTTTACATCAAACTGAGGGGTTAATCCTAATTCGTAATTAAAGGTCCATTCGGTTTGTTTATCAAAATCGATGGTATTATCTTCTTTAGGCATTGGATTTCCCAAGATCTCGATTTTGTTATCGTTGATGTAATTATATAATGTTTCGTTTAGTATTTTGTTGATTTCATCTACCAAAATAGATTTTCCATGTTGTTTTTTAATCAACCCTACAGGTACTTTTCCTGGTCTGAAACCCGGTAAAGCAGCTTGTTTTTGTACTTTTTTAATCGCATTTTCTACTTTAGTTTCGTAGTCAGTTGGAGCCAATGTGATGCTTAATTCTGCAGTTAATGCGTTAATGTCTTTTTTAGATATGTTCATGTTGTTTTTCTTAATTATTATAAGGGCTGCAAAAATAAGGGATTTTAGCTAAAAATCAACGATTTAAAGGTTTTTTTAGTAAAATACCCATTAATACGTACGATATTTTGGCAATGAGCGCTAAACTGTTTTTAACTAATTGATTAACAATAAATTAAGTAAATTCTAAAACAAAAAACACGAATTCATCCTTCAAAGCGAGCAATGCCTCCGAAACGCCACTGAACATTATCTCATTTTTTTGAGTTTTGGAGTTGTTTTTACACGTTCAGATTGTGAAAAACTAATTAGGGCTATGGATTCTTTTAACCAAGTATTTAGCATCTTGCTTTTTTAAAGATTCACTTTTGCATAAACCGGTTCATACACTTGTTTTTATAGTACTCACCTTTTTAGTGTTGGGAATAATCAGTTTTGTATTTCCCGAAAAAGGAATTTATATAACCGATAGATTATGTATTCGTTATCCCACATTTGCTTCACTGTTTTTGGAAAAGAAAGCCGAAAAAACAGACATTTCCAATATTATTGCTCTGGCGGATGCAGAAGATAAAGCCATTGAAACAAGCCCTGACAGCTTAACAACAGTGGAAAAAGAAGAAACATCGCCGGCTGTTGCCAAACTGGTAAAGGTTGATACAGCACTTAAACTTATTACCAGTATTCAGTATAAAAACGAGTCGAAAACAGCCATGGCTAATTTTTTTAATTCGCTGGCTAATATTGCCAATGAAGAGAAGAGCATTCGGATTCTGCATTATGGTGATTCGCAAATAGAAGGCGATCGTATCAGTGATTATTTGAGATTGAAACTACAAAGCGAGTTTGGAGGAGAAGGACCGGGATTGATCTCGTTTATGCCCGTGGCTCCCAGTGTGGTTAATAAAATTTCGTGGAGCTCAGGTTGGGACCGTTATCCTGTATTTGCCGGAAAAGACAAGCGGGTGAAGCATAATAATTTTGGTGCCCTGGCACATATTACACGCTTTAGTCCTTATGCAACATTGTCGGATACGACGCAGCACAAATCGGCATGGGTAAAGGTAGTTACCAGTAAAAACGGGGGACCTAAAGCCGCGGCTTACAAAAAAATTAAATTGTTTTATGGGGGGGCGCAAGCAAAAACTCATGTGGAGTTGTACGAGAACGGAACGTTGAACGCATCCGACTCTCTGGTAGCGGGAGGAAATTTTAATGTCAAAGAATTTAATCTGAACCAGGGAGCATTATTGCAGGAATTTAAATTTAAAGGCAAGGACAGCCCTGATTTTTATGGTGTTTCATTGGAAGGTGGTAAAGGCGTGATGGTAGATAATTTTGGCTTGAGAGGCAGTTCAGGAACATTCTTTAATCAAATTAATTTCGGACAGCTAAAGCAATTTTACGATCACCTGAACACTAAATTAATTATCCTGCAATTTGGCGGTAATGCATTGCCTTATATTACTACAAAGGAACAGGCCTATGCGTTTGGAACCTATTTAAAAGCACAGATTCTGATTATTAAAAAACTGGCCCCACAAGCGTCTATCCTGGTTATTGGCCCAGCAGACATGAGTGTGAAAGTTGGCACTGAATATGAAACACATCCGCAATTGGAAGACCTGCGTGATGCGATTAAGAAAGCAGCCTTTGATACAGACTGTGCCTTTTTTGACATGTACAATTGTATGGGCGGGCGAAACAGTATGCTGACCTGGGTAGAGCAAGGTATTGGCGCTAAAGATTATATACATTTTAGTTCGGGAGGTGCCCGTAAAATAGCCGTATTGTTGTATTCTTCGTTGATGAATGATTATAATGAGTTTGTGAAAAAGGGACAATAACGACCAAATAGATTAAAGGGAAAATGGGGACGGAAGAGACAATTTAATAAAGAAGAAAATAATGATCATTGATAAAAAAGTAAACATATTTATTACATTTAAAACAAGTCTTGTCTCCTTTAGGTCTCTCAAGTCTCTTTTGTCTTTACTTTTGATTTTTTGTTCAATTACAGTCGAAGCGCAACTCCCTTCCTTTATGAATCCCGGCCAGAGCAAAATTGTTTTTGCAAAAGACAGCTCTAAGTTTATGGATTTCTATAAGAAAATAGATGATCTTAGAAAAGGGAAAAAGGATCGGGTATACATTGCTCATTTTGGCGGCTCTCATATTCAGGCTGGCTTTTGGCCCGAAGTTCTGATGAATGGGTTTCAGTCGGAAGGAAATTTTACCGGAGGCGGAGTGTTTGTTTTCCCTTTTAAAATGGTAAAATCAAATACGCCGAGTTTTTACAGATCGTTTAGTTATGGCAAGTGGAAACGATGCCGTTGCGCTATCAGTAAAGAAATGTGTGATGGTCTTGGAATGAGTGGAATGGCCGCTATTACTAACGACAGCCTTACCACCTTTGGATTTAAATTACTGGAAACGAGTAATCCGAAAACATTCAACTCCGTAAAAGTATATCACAATTTTAATATGAGTTTTGAATTAGGATTAAATCATGAATCCACTTTGAAATTTGAAAGAAGAGACTATAAGAAAAAAGGATACACGGAATTTATTTTCGAAACGGAGATCGATTCCTTGAATTTTGTGGTGATCAAAAAAGATTCGTTGGCAAGAGATTTTATGATGAAAGGCATTAGCGTTGAAAATTCTAAACCCGGATTTTATTATGCATCAATGGGAGTGAATGGAGCCAGCAGCAGTTCTTTCCTGCGTTGTACGGAATTTGTGAATGAATTAAAAAGTATTCCTCCCGATCTGGTTATTTTTACACTGGGAGTAAATGACACTCATGATGTTAATTTTTCGAAGGAGCGTTTTATTTCGCATTATGATAGTTTGGTGACTCAAATTAAAAAAGTATCTCCCGATTGTGCGTTCTTATTTGTAAGTACCACGGATAATTATATGAATCGTAAAACATCCAATAAACGCCCCATAAAGGCTCAGGAAGCAGCTTATGAGTTGATGGAAAAACACAAAGGCGCTGTGTATGATCTGTATGCGGTGATGGGTGGCTACAAAAGCATTTACAAATGGTATAAAGCTGGATTAGCAGCCAAAGATAAGGTGCACTTTAATTCGAAAGGATATAAAATCATCGGAAACTTAATGTTTGAAGCCATTGACAGAAGTTATAAGAATAATAGTAAAATAAAAGAGACTAAATAGAGAGAAGGGACAAAAGGGATTGAAGAGACGAATGGAAAATAAGTTTTTGAATTTAAGTTTCACGTGTCCTTTGTCTCTTAGGTCTTTTAAATCTTTGTAGTCTTAATAAAAATGAGCGATATCCTCACATACCTCAAATCCTGTTTCCTTTATGTGAAGGGACAGCCGGTTATTTTTACCCAATTATATTTCTGGGGGTTTTTTGCCGTTGTGCTGGGTATTTATTCTCTGCTGTACAGGAAAAACACACTGCGTACCTTTTATTTATTATTGGTAAGTTTTTTCTTTTACTATAAGACCAGCGGAGTCTTTTTAATTTTATTGATTTTTACCATTATCAGTGATTATAACTGGGGGAGGCTTATTTATCAAAGCAAAACAGAGAGTCGTAAAAAACTGTATCTAACGATTAGCTTATTGCTTAATTTAACGTTGTTATGCTATTTTAAATATGCATATTTTTTCACAGAGAGTGTTAACCAACTGGCGGGAACAGATATCTCCTTCTTCAATCATTTCACACAATTCAGTAATACATTTCTTGGCACCAAAGACCCGGTAGATAAACTAATCTTACCGGTGGGTATTTCTTTCTTTACCTTTCAATCAATTTCTTATACTATTGATATGTATAGAGGAAAGGTAACTCCTGTGAAATCTATTTTTGATTATGGCTTCTTTGTATGTTTCTTCCCACACTTAGTGGCAGGCCCAATTGTAAAAGCTAACGAATTTTTATATCAGATTTATCAGGAATATAATTTAACGCGAAAAGAATTTGGGTATGCTATTTTTTGGATATTAAACGGACTAGGAAAAAAAATACTCGCAGATTATATCGCTGTGAATTATATCGATCGAATTTTTGATAACCCAAATTACTACTCAGGTGTAGAAACGGTATTTGGAATTTTTGGTTATTCTCTACAAATCTATGCTGACTTTAGTGGTTATACCGACATCGCTATCGGCGTAGCTTTATTGCTAGGCTATCGTTTAAAAACCAACTTCAAATCGCCTTATAAAGCGCAAGACGTAAGTGAGTTCTGGAAACGCTGGCACATTTCCTTATCTACCTGGTTAAAGGATTATTTATATATCCCATTAGGTGGTAATAAAAAAGGGAGTATCGGTTCTTATATCTGTATTGCATTTTTATCTATAGTGTTGGTAATGCTTACAGGGCATTTGTGGTTATTATTGGTATTATTAGTTATCGCTATCGTTTTTGTATTGCTGGCTTACTTCTTCCCTAAAGTAAAACAAAGCGTCAATACTAATGTGAATTTATTAGTAACGATGTTACTGGGAGGTTTCTGGCACGGCAGCTCCTGGTTGTTTATTATTTGGGGCGGATTAAATGGATTAGGCTTGGTAGTGCATAAACTGTGGCAAAAGATATCGCCGTTTAAAAACTCAAATTCTTTTGTGGTAAAAGTGCTTATGGTTTTGATTACATTAACATTTATAAGCTTTACACGTATCTTTTTCAGAAGCGACAGTTTGGATACCGTTAGCTTGATTTTCGACAGGATTACCAACCATTTTGGCGCAGCTCTGACATTCAATATTATTCGGGGTTATGCGCTGGTGTTTTCGGTTATTTTAGTTGGTTATTTAATTCACTGGATTCCGGAACGCATTAAAGAAAAATACCGTTTAAAATTTGCTGAACTGCCTTTACCGGTTATGAGTATAGTGGCTGTCATATTTGTGTTTTGTATTTATCAAATGGTGAGCGGCGAGATGCAACCGTTTATTTATTTTCAGTTTTAATTGGGCTAGCCACATATTTATTTCATATGGTAGATAGGGCCAAAGATTTTTGTTTTCTGTCTAAAAGAATTTCATAAAAAAGTCTACACTGTTTATGTAGACTTTTTAGTTTTTGAAACATGTTTATTGAATGATTAGTCGCTTTGTGACGGTTTGATTTTGTTCGATTTGTATTTGTATGATGTAAACGCCTTTATTATTTAAGTTAAAAGTATTTTTTGATACTTGAATTAATTCAACTTCTTTTCCTAGTAAATCAAATGCTTTTATGGTTTTAAAGTAGTTTGTGTTATCAATATTAAATGTCCCGTTTGATGGGTTTGGATAGATAACCGTCGTTGTATTAATTGTGTTAAAAGAGGTTATACCAGTTGTAATTAAATCACTACCATCACAATTTTCATCTATGCCATTATTTGGAATGTCGGCTACCATTGTATTAATAGATGCATCTCCATCGTTGCAATCTGTAGGATATGATTCCCCGTCTCCGTCTACATCCGTTAAATCGCTGCCATTGCAATCTTCATCAATGCCATTATATGGTATTTCAGTGGCGCCTGGATGGATAGTTGAATTATTGTCGTTACAATCTGTATTTATAGAATAACTATCTCCATCATTATCTATGAAATAATTTGTGGTTAGACGTGTTAAAAATAAAGCATTATTATATTTTCCACATAATAATATTTTTCCATCTCTTTGAAATGAGCTGCCAAATACCGAATAATCGGCGGTATTAGCATCAAGGCCAGTATCATAAGAGCCTGAATTCCCAAAGCCATTAAAGCCTGCATCTTCTATGTAGTATCCGTTAACTAATTCATAACGTAAAACAATTGGGACTGAATGCCCTGTGGAAATAACAGGATGACTTTGTCCGGAAATTATAACCTTTAGCGAATCATTTTGTACCGCAACGCTATACCATTTATCATTACTTAATTTGGTAATTACATCTTCAGTAGTTGAAGTTAATATTCTTAGCTGACATTGACCTGCCCCCGTATTATCTTTTGATACACCTACACTATAAATGATGTTGTTAGCCCCGTAATGCCCCACGGTAACACCATATAATTCATTCATATATCCATTGTATGGAGAAAGTTTATAACCACTACTAAAGAAAGTATTATCTAAAGTTCCATTTGAATTTAATCTTAAAACAATAGATTGCAAGCTTGAAATAGAGTGCCCCACAACTACAATTTTTCCATCAGACTGTAAAGCTACCGAACGTGCTTGTGCATCAATACCAAAGGCTAAAAGTACATTACCATTTGTTCCAAAAGTGTTATCTACAGTTAAATCATTATTATATCGTGCTATCCAAAATTTATTGGTAACGCCATCTGTTGATGCAAAGCCGCAGGTAACAAACTTACCATCGGGTTGAGTAACTATATCAAATACATCTAATGTTTGATAACTTGTTACAATACTTTGTGTTAAATATAATGGTGTTGTTTTAACTAGAATAATCGAATGATTATTCATATCTGATTTTCCTACGGCAACATAATTGTTTTGATCAATTGTATCGCATGCAAAAAAATTCACCACACTTGGCTCTGTGTTTTGTGCAACAAAAGCTCCGCCTGCATCAAATTCATAGATGCCGCCTTGTGTAAGCGTAGACGAGTAATAGTGTGTCCCGCATACCACTATGTTTCCGTTTGCAAGCTGTTTAACGTCTCTCCCTTCAAAGGCATTTGATAAATAATTCACAAAACCCATTGTAGGATCAATTAAACCGGCAGTTTGTGCACTCAGTATATTTGGAGTAATAAGAAATACAATAATTATAAATTGTTTCATAATATATTAGTTTAAAATTAATTTGATGGTTTTGGAATGATTATAGATATCAATGATCGTTATAAAATAAACTCCGCTATTTTGGGTAATTTTGAAAGTTGATTCAGTTATGGGCTCTATGTTTATGTGATTACCAATAATATCTTGCGCCTTAATTGATTTTATAGTATTAACGGTTTTGATATTAAATAACCCATTTGACGGATTGGGAAATAATGAAATTGATAATTCTTGGTGGGAGTTATTAATTCCTGTTGATAAATTACAGGTTTTATTATTTACTAAATAGGAACTTTTTGAAGAAGGATGACTTAGTAGGCCATAAGTCGTATTGTTTATAATGTCATTTCCATAGCTTGTTAAGTCAGAGTAGTTACCGGTTGAAGATATTTGACGAGCCGGGCAGCCATCATGGTCCCAACTCCAAGCTAACCAACTGATTTTTTTGCTTTCACAATAGTTTAATAATGGTTGATAATTCAAATTATATTGACACATAGATGCGTCGTCTTGTTGATTGGCGATTTCGCCTAAAACAAAAGGAATACTTTGAGCAGTAATAGTATTTATTTTGGTTACCATTTGTAAACTATCATTATTTGCATAGCCATACCAATAGGCATGTGCGCTAAATATGATATTGTGTTTTGGATCAAACGTAATTAAATCGGCTGCAGTATTACTTGTTATAAAAGCATCCGAATGTTGTCCGCAATCTGGCGCATCTATCATTAATGGAAAATCAAATCCAGTAACATTCCTTAAATTAGTGATGATGTTTTGATAAGTGCTTTTGTATGTTGCTAAAGCTGTTGTAGGATTTGATGACCAATTTACCTGTAAGGCTTCATTTGCTATATTTACAATTACGCTTTGTTTGTATTTTTGAAGTATTGGAAATACAGAGTTATTTGTCCACCAGCCTGAACCATTGGTTAAACTGGATGGACTGTTGCCACAGGTGAAGTCATGTAATTCAACAATAGCAATCATTTTATGCTGAATACATTTGCTGATAGCGCTATCCAGGGCTACATAATTGTAATATACATTAGCGCCCGGATTGCTCCAATACCAAACCATACGTACTGCATTGGCTCCTGTTTGGGCAATTTGATCTATTTTTAAATCACTTAGTGTATAACCCCAGTTATATGGAGCATAATTGATGCCTTTAATGGTTAAGGTGTCATTACAGGGGTCTAAAATGTATTTACCGCTTGTGTGAATAAAATTACTGGTTTGAGCTTGTAATGAAATTGATACTATTGTTAATAATGAGAGTAATATTTTTTTCATATGTTTATTTTTTTATCAAAATTAGGGGAATAGACTTATGCAGACAATCACCAATATTGGTGATTTTTATACCCTATTTATTTTAATAACTTTGAGTATATATTTTGAAAATACGTTTTTATATACTTGCTTTTATCTTTTTGACAAAGTTTATCAAAGCCCAGAAGTCTGAGCTGGATTTTGCTTTTTCAAACCCTGTTTTTCAAAATTATACCATGAAAAACGGGTTGACTTCCAATTACTGTTATGATGTATTGCAGGATCATAAAGGATATATATGGGTTGCTACATTGAATGGGTTAAGTAGATTTAACGGCAATGTCTGGCTAAATTTCCAACAACAAAGTAAGCAATTAAGATATCAATTACCAGCTAATTGGGTGGTAGACATAGACGAGGATCACCTCGGTAATATTTGGATTAATACCGATAGGGGAATTGCCATGTATCACCAAAAACAGGATTCAATTATTTCATTTCCGAAACCTGTAAAAGGCTGGGGGAAAATTTCCTGTACTAATACAAGTCAATTATTAGTATCATCTTGGACAGGAATAACACAACTTCAGCAAAAAGAACATCAATTAGAATCAGTTTATGATTACACTGTTGCTGCAAGAAATTCAATTCCGTTTATATTTAAGGATGTTGATGGTAATAATTGGGCATGTCCGGAAGATCATCCATCACTTATAAAAATTACGCCTGGCACTAAACAATTAAGGTATTACAGAACAATCACTGTAGATGGAAAAAATCAATCTCCTGTTATTAATTCTATTTTGCAATATAGTGCGGATACTCTTTTATTAATTACTAAGCAAAACGGAGTTTTAAAGTATTGTACCCGCACTAACACCGCTTTTCGGATTTTGAAGACAAAGTTACCGGATGATATGGAATTAAGCTGTGGTCTTAAATATCAAATAAAAGATGTAGTTTATTTTTTTATTGGAACTAAAAAAAACGGATTGTATATTATTGATCTAAAAAACAATCATGTTTATGTTAATCAGCATGATTATAATAATCCGGCAAGTATTTTGTCTAATTATATTACCTCTCTTACAGTTGATGATAATCAGGGCGTTTGGCTTGGAACCAGCGCAGGGCTGAGTTTTTTTCATCCTTCACTGCAAAAAAATAAGTACTATTATTTTTTTAATAATTCAACTATTCCGCAAGGCTCATTAATTAACGCTGTATATGAAGTAAGTCATCATAATTATTTAATAGGAACGGATAATAGTGGATTGTTTTTATTTAACGAGCTTACTCATCAAACAGAATCAGTTAATCATGATAATTGTCAAATTACATCATTTGAGAAACTGAATGCTAATGAAATTTTAGTTTCTTCTAACAAAGGTGTTTACAACTATCAAATTACTAACGGTGCTTGTAAGCTTTATAAAGTTGGCGAAAAAGGGTTTTTCTATTCAACTTTAAGAGTGAAAAAACTAGCTGATAGTTTGGTAGCATTTTGTACATATTATGGATTAGTGATTTATAATACAAGAGCACTTAAAGTAGTTTATTCAGAATTGCTTGCTGAAAACGAAAAAAATGAAAAGAAATTTTGTAAAGATGTGATATTAGCCAATAATAAATTATGGATTCTTAGATTTTTTGATGGGTTAGAAATTTATGATTTTGCAACCCGAAAACTCTCAATAGCTGAATTCTCTGAAATAAAAGGTAAACCTGTGGATTATCATAATATGAGTAATAGTGGTAATGATCTGTATGTTTCTACATCTGTGGGCATCATTAAATTTCGCATTAGCAATAGTAATGATTATAAATTATTGAAAACTAAAGATGGATTGATGGGCGATGAAATAGAGAATGTGTGCCCCATTAACCATAATCAATTATATTATACAACGCCTGAAGGATTATATACTTATGATATTAAAAATGCGAGTAGTCAATTAGTAAATACGTATGAGAATTACCCTCAAAAATGGTTTAATCAATTGTCATTTTTAAATCAGGAATCTGTTGTTTACACAATATCAGATTATTTTATTGTGAATAGACCTTATTTAGACTTCAAAAACACTAAGGCCCCTTCTCTTTTAATAGAACGGATTTTTGTAAATAGGAAAGAAATTCATAACTCCTCAGATACTCTTATTTTATCCCATAAAGAGAATACAATAACGTTTCAGTTGGGGGCTTTGGTATACCCAAATGCGTCTAAAAATATTTGGTATTATCAATTAGATAAAAATGATACAACGACTAAAGTTACAACCTCAGGAGAAATCGAATTAAATAATCTTCCGCCTGGCGATTATCAATTGAAAATTTATTCTGTGAATAGTGACGGATACCGTTCTGAATATATTAAGACCATTTTTATGACAATTCAAGAACCCTTTTATAATCGTTGGTGGTTTTATATTTTAGTTTGTCTGGGTTTAGCTTTAATTTTCGGAAGTTTGTATTTGTATAGAAAAAAGCAACAGCTGCGCTTAACACAAATTAGAAACCAAATATCACGAGATTTGCATGATGAGCTGGGAGCAAATGTGAGCAGTATTAATATTATGGCTAAAATGTTGCTTAATAAAAATAAAGAACAATCAGATCCTGCTTTAACTAACATCTCAAAATACTCTGTGCAAATCAGTGATGCCATTAATGATATTATTTGGAATGTGAATCCCAATTTTGACTCTATTTCTGAATTAATTAAGCGTATGACGAGGTTTGCCTCCGAGACTTTAGAAGCAGCCAATATCAATTATTCTATTAATTTGCCGGATAACCATTTGACTATTTTTTTGGATAACCAGGTTAAATATCATCTGTATTTGATATTTAAAGAAGCCATTAATAATTCGGCGAAATATTCTAATGCAAGTCTTGTTCAAATAGATATTTATTATAGCACGGGTTCTTTTTTATTTAAGATTAAAGACAATGGGTTGGGTTTTATTGAGAGTGCTATTGAAAAAGGAAATGGATTGGATAATATGAGAGCCAGGGCTAATGACATTAATGCTGAGATTATTATATCATCTGAAATAAATCAAGGTGTTGAAATAACCGTATCAATTAAGCTAAAATGATAAGTATTGTATTATTTGAAGATAAAGCCAATATGCGCGAATCTTTGAAATTATTGATTGAAAGTGAAACAGACTTTAAATTGCTGGAGATGTTTCCTAATTGTAAAAATGCTAAGCAGCATATTTTAACTCATCAACCCGATGTAGTGTTGATGGATATTGATATGCCTGGAGTTAACGGAATTGAAGGCGTTAAAATCATCAAGTCGGTTAGACCTGAAACCCAAATTATTATGCTAACCGTATTTGAAGATGATGATAAAATTTTTGAATCCATTAAAGCAGGAGCAGATGGATATATTTTAAAGAAATCAATTCCTACTGAATTGTTAAGTGCTATTCATAATGCTTCTGTTGGAGGATCTTCAATTAGTCCTGGTGTTGCGAGTAAAGTGCTAAATGCGTTTCGGGAAAAGAGCAAGGCCTCCAACGTAAATACATTTAGTTTAAGTAAAAGAGAACAAGAGGTGTTAGAGCTTTTAACAAAAGGCTATTCATATAAAAAAATAGCAGCTGATTTATTTGTGTCAATCGATACAATAGGCTCTCATATTAAAAACATTTATTCTAAACTTCAGGTAAATTCAGCTCCCGAAGCTGTTGCTAAAGCTCTAAGGTTAAAAATTGTGTAATTTTCACTAATTATTTTTTGATTCAAAAATATGAAAAGAGCAAATTTGAAATAGGAGAATAATTAAATCACTTTATAATTCTTATACTCTCCAACTTTCCAGCCGGTAGTTTTTTCAATCAATAACAAAAATTTATCTTTTAAGCTAAGCTTGATCTGTGATTTATCAAATTTGAAATGCCAGTCTGCTGCGGCTACACGTGCCTGAAACACCTGCGGATGAGCGCCTTTAAATTCTTCTAAGCTGTCTATTTGTGAGTAATCAAATTCTTCAACCTGTGCGATATTTTTTTTCATCCATTCATCATCATGCCACATTTTATGAAAATTCTCTTGTTTGGCTTGTTGCGCTTTTGGCGGTTTTACCCAACCATAATGATAAATCTC
>JACQAK010000058.1 GCA_016194985.1 Bacteroidota bacterium | reverse complement strand
TAATCAGTCGGTTTGCTTTTTTTGAAAGAAATAATTCGGGGCTTGAACAAATAATGTATTGTGTATCTAATTTAATGAGTGCCGCATAAGACGCCTGGCTGATGGCGTTTAATTTTTGGTAAATAGTTAAAGGATCAATGCGCACGTTGGTGGCTTCGAAGGTAAGGCAGTAGTTGATTTCGTAGATGTCGCCCTGTTGGATGTGTGCTTTTAATTCATTAACCCGGTTGATGTATTGTTCCTTTGTTACGGTTTGTTTAAGGTTGATCGTTTCGTCAGGCTTATCGGGAGCGTTAAATTGCAAGTCCTGATAGGAAATTGTTTTTTCGATTTCAACAAACAGTGTGTCTGGAAACTGAAGTGGATTATTGTTTTTAGGAAGAAATGATTCGATGCTGTTTTTAAGATCATAACTCAAAAAGCAAAGTTGTTCTTTGTTTTCGGAGGCCTGGCTTTTACCTTCTTTGTTGGAAAGCAGTAATTTATTTTCGAAACCGCTGGTATTGTTATTTGAATTGAATAATGCAAAATACCTGTAGTTTGATAAATATGAGTTAACGGATTCTATGGCTTTGACTTAATTTAAAGATATGTTTTTAATCACTTCTACCCAATCATCGCCACTATTAAGACTTTCTACCAGTTGTATTTTTTCGCCACCATGTTTATGAAAAATTTCCTGATACTCTGTGCCTATTTCGTAAATGGTTTCCAGGCAATCTGCAGTAAATGCAGGAGAGAATACCAACAGATTTTTTTTGCCCTGTCTGGCCAGATCTTCTACTACTTTATCGCTGAATGGCTTCAACCATTTATCGTCTAAACGGCTTTGGAAACTTACGGTATATTTATCCTGAGGAATATTCAATTTTTCAACCAGTGCTTTGGTTGTTTGATAACATCCGGCTTTGTAGCAATAATAATTAGTGTCTGTCAATTCTGTTTCGCAGTGATGGTCTTTACACAAATAACCGTCTTCATATACTTTATCTACTTGTCTTTCAGGTAATCCGTGGTAACTGAAAATGATATGATCGTATTTACTCATATCATGTTGTTTGGCGCGATTGACAATGCAATTGATATAATCATCGTTATCATAATACTGGCTGATTATTTTTATTTCAGGAATAACCCACCATTGACTAACGATACGCATGAACTCCTGCAGGGCACTGCCCGTGCTGCTTGATGCATACTGCGGAAACAAAGGAAACACAATGATCTTATGATAGCCTTCTTTTTTCATACGTTCCAAAACACTTTCCATTCCCGGGTTTTGATAACGCATGGCCATTTCCACTTTAATATCGGGGCCAACAGCTGCTTGTAATTTTTTTTGCAGATCAAGAGTATGTTTTAATAACGGCGAGCCTGTTTTATCGTCCCAGATCGCCTTATATAGTTTAGATGAATTACCGGAACGAAACGGAACGATAATGCCATTCACCAATAGTGTTCTGGCCAGCCATGGAATATCAATCACACGGGGGTCATTTAAAAACTGAGTCAGGTATTTTCTTACATCAGATGTTTTTGGACTATCCGGTGTTCCAAGTTGTAAAAGTAAGATGGCTGTTTTATGTTTCATTAGTTTTTGGTTTTCAACACAGAGGCACGAAGATACAGAGTCCGCTGAGATTTTATATTGATTAAACCTATTTTTTTACATATAGTTTAAAAAATCTTTGCTAAGTCCAAAACTCTTCTCTTCTGTGTTGATTATTTATTTCCATAATCCTAAAATTTTCGCCATTTTTACAGGCTAGATGAACCAACCCAAAAATCAAGAGAAAGCGCCAAAACGTATTGCCATTATGGGAAGTACCGGAAGTATTGGTACTCAGGCTTTAGACGTTGTGAGAGATAATCCCGAACATTTTGAAGCGGAAGTATTGGTGGCTCACTCCAATGCTGAATTGCTGATAAAGCAGGCTATAGAGTTTAAGCCTAATGCCGTTGTTATTGGTGATGAAAGCAAGTATAAACAGGTAAAGGATGCTCTGTTTGAGCATGATGTGAAAGTATTTGCCGGGGCCAAATCGATTGAGCAGATTGTAGAGATGGAAACCATTGATATGGTATTGGCTTCTATTGTTGGGTACGCAGGTTTGGCATCTACAATTAATGCTATCAAACATAAAAAAGCCATTGCTTTAGCCAATAAAGAAACATTAGTAGTGGCAGGAGAGATTGTTACCAAATTGGCGTATGAACATGCGGTTAATTTATATCCTGTAGATTCCGAGCACTCTGCCATTTTTCAATGCCTGGTAGGTGAATTTGATAATAAGATTGAGAAGATCTATTTAACTGCCAGTGGCGGTCCCTTCAGAGGAAAAGACAGAGCTTTTTTAGCCAATGTGACAAAGGCACAGGCATTAAAACATCCAAACTGGGTGATGGGAGCCAAGATCACGATAGACTCTGCAAGCCTTATGAATAAAGGATTGGAAGTAATTGAAGCTAAATGGTTATTCAATTTGAAGCCCGAGCAGATTGATGTGATTGTACATCCCCAAAGTATTGTGCACAGTATTGTGCAGTTTACGGACGGAAGTATGAAAGCACAAATGGGGCTTCCGGATATGAAATTACCAATACAATATGCGTTTACCTATCCGGAGCGTATTAAAACCAATTTTCCGCGTTTTGATTTTTTTAACTATCCTCAGCTTACTTTTGAGAAGCCGGATACAGAAACCTTTAGTAACTTAGCCCTGGCTTATAAAGCTATGGAAAAAGGAGGAAACATGCCTTGTGTTTTAAATGCCGCCAACGAAATTGTAGTGCAGGCTTTTTTAGAAGACAGAGTTGGTTTTTTACAAATGAGTGATGTGATTGCCAAAGCACTTGATAAGATGCCATTCATCAAAACGCCAGGTATTGAAGACTATATTCAGTGCGATAAGGAAACACGATTACTGACAACAGAATTAATTAAAAAATAACTATGGGTACTTTTATTAATATCGCACAATTTATAACGAGTTTAGGCTTACTGATTTTGTTGCACGAATTCGGACATTTTATTACAGCACGTCTATTTAAGATACGAGTTGATAAATTTTATATGTTCTTCGATTTTTTATTCCCATTGCCGGGGGTATTGAATTTTGCTTTATTTAAAAAGAAAGTAGGAGATACAGAGTATGGTATTGGTTGGTTTCCGATGGGAGGCTATGTGCAGATTGCGGGCATGATCGATGAGAGTCTGGATACGGAACAAATGAACAAACCTGCTGAGCCATGGGAATTCAGAGCTCATCCGGCCTGGCAACGTTTAATTGTGATGTTGGGAGGTATTATTGTTAACGTGTTGTTGGCTTTCCTTATTTATGCTATGATCCTGTTTACATGGGGCGAGAAAAAAATCCATATGACACAGTTAAAAGACGGAATTTCTTGTCTGGATTCATTAGGTAATTCTGTTGGATTTAAAACAGGAGATAAAATTATGTCTGTTGATGGCAAACCTATCGTTTATTTTGATGACTTGCGTATTGAAATCTTATTGGGTCATACGGTACAGGTGGATAGAAATGGTGAGAAAGTAGAAATTAAATTACCAAAAGATTTTGTTGATCAGATTGCTAAAACAGAAAATTTCACATTTATTTCCAGTCGCGTTCCGGCTTACTTTATGGGATTTCCCGATTCTTCTTTAAATAAAGGTGTTGCATTGCAACCGGGAGATATGGTAGTTGGCATCAACGATTCTATAAAATTCAAATACCATGATGAATTAGTGACCGAAGTAAAAAAACACAAAGGCGAGAGTATTACACTGAATGTTGTGAGAAAAGGACAACCGGTTAGCTTGCCAGTAAAAATTTCTGATAAAGGAAAAATGGAAATGCATTTTGCAAATAAATATGATGATATTGAAGCATTTGGCGGATTTACTTACGAAAGAAAAAAATACGGTTTCTTTGAAGCTTTTCCGGCAGGTGTTGCCATGACATTTGAAAAACTGGATTTTTATGTGCGTCAATTTAAAATGATTTTCACACCAAGTACAGGTGGTTACAAACATATTGGTGGGTTTAAGTCTATGTCGAAAATGTTTGGGGAAGAATGGATCTGGGAAGATTTTTGGAGCAGAACGGCTTTTCTTTCAGTAGTATTAGCATTTATGAATTTATTGCCAATTCCTGCTTTAGACGGAGGACATGTGGTATTTACCTTATACGAAATGATCACACATAGGGCACCAAGTGTTAAGGTATTGACATACGCGCAGTATGTAGGTATGGCTTTCTTGTTGTTTTTAATGTTGTATGCCAATTTAAATGACTTTGTACATTTCTTTAAGTAACTTTTATTGAACAGTGTATTATACTTTGGTGAGATAATTAAACTTCAATTGTAAGCTAAGAACTGTCTTATGTCTTATGTCTTGTGTCTTTTGTCTGGTAACAAAAGGGCAGGATAAAACGATCAATTCCGGAAATAAGCCTGCAGTAAAAGAGGGAGCTTCCAAACATAAGATCATGATCATTCCTTTCGAGAACAGAATGTATCTCAGTGAGATCGATTTCATGATCAATAAAGAGACCAAGCTTAATGCCAAACAAATAAAGGCTACGATGCGTGACGGACTGAACGAACAGTTCTATAAAAAATTAAAGCCTAAAATGCCGGTGGTAGATCTGCTGGAAGACACTGTCAAAACCAAAAAAGATCTGGAGAATATCTATCAGTACTTATCGTATCAGTATGTGAGAGTTCCCGATCAGAATAACTATAAACCACCGGTAAAAGAAAAAGAAGAAAAAACTATTAATAACGGGCAATTGGTGGTGGAGAGTAATAATGACGCTCGTTTTATGAACGCCAAACTAAAAAATGCATCATTAGTACCTTATTTGGGAGGCAAATATAAGACTGATCTGTACTTATTTATCAATGAACTGGATATTAAAATGCTTAATGGTTCTCCGGCAGATATAAGCAGCACATCCACCCGTAAAATTATATTACATTATACGGTTTATACTTTGGATGCTAAAGAGATTAACTCAGGCATTGCCGAAGTAAACCTGCCTACCAATGTAAATAGCCCTGCCAAAATCATCAACACCTACTTTGCTCAGCTGGCTGAAATGGTTGTTTCCCGAATAGAGAAAGCACTTGCGGTTAAATAATTAAAAATTTAACAATTTCTTTTGTTAATAAATACCACCTGTGGGCGCCTGAGCTCTCGCTAATACATTTATTTTTGTTTTATAAAAATCCTTAAAATGAAAATACATATTTTATCAATAGGCCTCGCTTTATTGACATTGGCATCTTGCGTACCTCAGAGAGTTTTGGAAGAAACAAAAAGTAAACTATCTAACTGCGAAACAGAATCAGCAGCTTTAAGAAAATCGAGTCAGGAAAACGAAGCTAAAATAGCGGAGATGACAGAGAAGATGACGAAAGAAGAAAAAGAACTGGCAGGTTTGCAAAGAGATAGTGCTATTATGGGTACCAATCTTCGATTGCTTTCTAATAAGTATGATAAACTGAATCTGGTAAACGATCAGTTGTTGGATAAATACAATCGTATGTTGGCAGGTTCTGAAAAAGACAATGCCGCACTAAGTGGAAAATTACAGTTTACACAGGAACAATTATTGAAAAAAGAAGACGAGTTAAAAGCATTGGAGCTTAAGCTGAATAAGCAACAACAGGACTTAGATGCTTTATCGGCCGAATTAAAAAAACGTGAAGCACGTGTTAATGAATTAGAGTCCATTTTAAAAAGTAAAGACCAGGCAACCGCTGATTTGAAAAAGAAATTACAGGATGCTTTAATGGGCTTTGAAGGAAAAGGATTGACGATCACTCAAAAGAACGGAAAAGTTTATGTAAGTATGGATGAATCCTTATTATTTGAAAGTGGTAAAACAGCTGTTCAGCCTAAGGGTGTAGAAGCGTTGAAGAATGTAGCTAAAGTGTTGGAACAAAACACTGATATAAATGTATTGGTAGAAGGACATACGGATGATGTGCCAATGATGGGTAAAGGTGAAATCAAAGACAACTGGGATCTAAGTGTGATGCGTGCTACATCCGTAACAAAAATAATTTTACAAAATTCTAAAACAGATCCTACACGCATTACATCAGCCGGGCGTGGAGAATTTTTTCCTATAGATCCTGCTAAAACACCGGAAGCGAGAAAGAAAAACAGAAGAATGATTAAAGAGTTTAAAGAATTTATCATGAGAGGAAACGTAGTTGATTTGGCTGTCGGTGTTATTGTCGGTGGTGCTTTCAACAAAATAGTTTCTTCTTTAATTGAGGATGTGATTACACCGTTAATGCTAAAACCTGTTTTGGAAGCGGCTCATGTATCTACTTTACAGGAATATGTTTGGCATGGATCAAAAATCGGATTATTCATTAGTTCTGTTATTACTTTTATCTTAACTGCTTTTGTTTTATTTTTAATCATTAAAGGGATGAATGCTGCTAAGAAAAAAGAAGCCGCAGCTCCTGCAGCGCCGGTAGAGCCATCCAGCACCGATAAGTTATTAATGGAAATAAGAGATTCTTTGAAAAAATAAACACAATAGCTTTATTTAAAACCCTTCTGAAAATGAAGGGTTTTTTTATGTCTCTTTCCTTATGTTAACCGGTCAATACATATTAATAGCATATATCGTTATTGTAAATACTGTAGCCTACGGTGCAATGTGTTTTGATAAGTATCAGGCGAAACGAAAAGGATCACGAATAGCCGAACGGACCTTATTTATATTTGCTTTTTTATTAGGAGCGATTGGAATTTATGGCGGCATGAAGACTCCTGTATACCATAAATCAGCTAAGCCAAAATTCAAGATTGGAATTCCAATTTTGATTATTTTGAATTTGATTTTTTGTGCTTTGTTTTTTATGCTGAAGATTTAACAAATTTTTCTGTTAAAATTTCAGCAGGGTTGAATCAGGTCATATAACATGTATAATGTTTAGTTGTACTTTCGCCCCCCAAAAAACAATTATATGAAAAAAATAATTATTCCTATTAGTCTTGTTTTTACAAGCACTTTATTATCACAACAAAAAATCGAATTAAAGCCCGGTACAGCTACGCCTCCGTGCTCATACAATCAAATTGGTTTTGCTCAGGGTTTTTCTAATCCTAACAATGGAACAACCGAACTATTTGGTAAAAACGGAAAATCAGATTTTGCTATTCCTGCAAATTATATGGGAACACAGGATGCTATAGATGGTGACTATTATTTTGGTATTATCACATATAAAGGTGATAGAACCATTGATCTGAAAAGTGCAGGTAATGGAGGTATCGTAGTGGGCAAACCATTGAATTATAATTATTCGGAATATGTTCAGGCATCAATCCCTCAGGCATTAACAGCAGGAAAGGAATATGAGTTTATCTTCAAAGTAAGCTTGGCAGATAATTCGGCATTTGCTACTAAAGGATTTGGTGTATACTTATCTGACAAGCAGGTGTCGGAAAATACCAATAAACAACTGACTTTAAAACCACAGGTAACTTATCCTGAATTAGTAACGGATAAGACAGGCTGGACAGAATTGAAAGCAAAATTTAAAGCAACGGGTACTGAAAAATTTGCAGTGATCGGTTGTTTTCCTGATAACTATGCCGTGGAGTCTGTTAGTGGAGGGAAAAGCTCAGGAACTATCAGAGCGTATTATTATATTTCTGCTATTTCGATAGTAGAGGCACCGAAACCAGACAGAGATAAGGATGGTATTACGGATGATATCGATGCTTGCCCGGATGTAGCCGGTATTGTTAAATTTCAGGGATGTCCTGATACAGATGGAGATGGCATTGCCGATAAAGATGATGCTTGCCCTAATGAGTCCGGTTTAGCTCAGTTTCAGGGATGTCCTGATACAGATGGAGACGGTATTATCGACAATAAGGATAAATGCCCTAAAGTGGCAGGTGTAGCTACTAACGCTGGTTGTCCTGAGGTTAAGATTTCAGAAAAGGCCAAAGAGGTTTTCCAAAAAGCAATGACAGGCATTCAGTTTGAAACAGGCAAGGATGTGATCAAAAAATCATCTTTCCCTATATTGGATAATGTGGTGACGATATTAAAAGAAAATCCGGATTGGAACGTTGAAGTACAGGGGCACACGGATAATGTTGGAAAGTATGAGAGTAATAAAAAATTATCGCATAAAAGAGCAGAGGCTGTGGAAAAATATCTTGAGGATAAGGGCATTAATGCAGATAAAATCAGAGGAATGGGATATGGATCAGACAGACCTATTGCTGATAATAAAACACCGGCAGGAAGAGCAAAAAACCGTCGTGTAGAGTTTAATGTTACTTACGAAAGATAATTAACAGAGATAAATAATCATAAAAAAAGCTGCCCGTATGGAGCAGCTTTTTTTTTGTGATTAGTGGTGGTGTCCACCCGGTCCATGAACATGTCCATGATCCAGCTCTTCCGCAGTAGCTTCTCTGATAGAAAGTACTTCGCCTACAAAATGTAAGTTATGATCTGCTAAAGGATGATTGAAATCCATGATCACATAATCATTCCCTATTTCCTGAACAAAGCCCATTAATTGATTTCCATCGGCATCATTCATCATTAATTCTTCACCTTCTTTTACGCGTTCAGCATCAAATGCGCCGTCCACATGAAATGCTTCTTTTGGTATTTTGGCAATCATTTCTTTATCAGAAACACCATAACCATTAGCAGGAGTTACTTTAAAATCAAATTTATCTCCCACTTTTTTGTCAGCCAGATTTTTTTCAAAATCGGGTAATAGCTGGCCAACGCCAAAAATAAAGGTGAAAGGATGTTCTGTTGACGTTTGCTCAACTAATTCAGGAGCTTCGTCGCCAATGTGAGATGATAAATGATAATTTACCGATACTACTTTGTTTTTACTAATTGTCATTAATTATTTTATTTGTTTTTGCCCGTAGATTTCGCTGATTCCACAGATTATACTTTTTGTTATTTAGAATTTGCCATGGCAAATATCTATCCGCGAGATTAGCGAGATCTGCGGGAAAATAATTTAGAAATCAAATTTAATACCTTGCGCTAGTGTTAATTTAGTTCCGTAGTTAATGGTGTTGGTTTGACGACGCATGTAGGCTTTCCAGCTATCGGATCCTGACTCGCGTCCGCCGCCTGTTTCTTTTTCACCACCAAAGGCACCACCAATCTCGGCACCACTTGTTCCGATATTAACGTTGGCAATACCACAATCGCTACCTGAAGCCGATAAGAATTGCTCCATCTCACGCATGTTTAATGTGTAAATAGAGGATGATAAGCCCTGAGGAACGCCATTTTGTAAAGCAATCGCTTCGTCCATGGTTTTGTATTTCATGATGTATAAAATCGGTGCAAATGTTTCGTGCTGAACAATTTCAAAATCATTACTTGCTTCTGCAATGCATGGTTTTACATAACATCCGCTTTCATAACCTTTTCCTTCCAATACGCCACCCGGTACTAATATTTTTCCACCTTCGGCAATAACACGTTCAATAGACACCATATAATCTTTTACTGCCCCTTTGTCGATCAACGGTCCAACGTGATTGTTTTCATCTAATGGATTTCCGATACGTAATTGTTTGTAGGCATTGATTAATTTTTGTTTCACATCGTCATAAATATCTTCATGAATAATTAAACGACGTGTGGAGGTGCAACGTTGTCCTGCAGTTCCTACAGCTCCAAATACGATACCCGGTAAACAAACCTGCAGATCTGCATGTTGTGATAAGATAATCGCATTGTTTCCACCCAATTCCAGGATCGAACGTCCGAAACGTTGGGCTACTTTAGCACCTACAATGCGTCCCACTCTTGTGGAACCTGTTGCTGATACTAACGGTACGCGACCATCCTCACACATTTTTTCTCCGATTGATCCCGGGCTTACCAATAAGCAGGATACACCTTCCGGTAAATTGTTTGCTTCTGCTACTTCGTTCCAGATATTGTGGCACGCTACAGCGCATAATGGTACTTTACTGGATGGTTTCCAGATACAAACGTCTCCGCAAATCCATGCTAAAGCCGTGTTCCAGTTCCATACCGCTACCGGGAAATTGAATGCTGAAATAATACCTACAATTCCTAACGGATGCCATTGCTCATACATACGGTGACTTTCACGTTCAGAATGCATGGTTAAACCGTATAACTGACGGGATACACCAACTGCAAAATCACAGATGTCGATCATTTCCTGAACTTCACCTAAACCTTCCTGTAAAGATTTTCCCATTTCGTAAGAAACCAGTTGGCCTAAATCGTGCTTTTTTGCGCGTAATTTTTCTCCGTACTGGCGAACAATTTCCCCGCGTTTAGGGGCCGGAATGTTGCGCCATACTTTAAATGCTTCTGAAGCTACCTGTACTACTTTTTCGTAATCTGCTTCGTTGGCTACTTTTACTTTTGCAATTAGTTTCCCATCAACCGGGCTATATGATTCGATGGTGTCTCCGCTGGCAAAATAATTTTTACCGGTGGCACATCCGTTATTAACGTCTTTAATTCCTAACGATTTTAATACTTTTTCCATATCTGTTTTAATCTGATTATTTAAAATTTTGAAGGTTAAATATACTCAATTTATCAAATTAACAAGGATATTTCATGCGTAAAATGAGGTAATTTATCTCTGTTTTTGGAAGATTGATGGCAGGTAATATAAAAACTCCCGCGCTTACGTATTAAGGCGGGAGCAGGTGTTGCCCGAATGTTGGAAGGCTACTTACTCTTCAGACGGTTTTTAAATTAGACGATTTAGAGTGATGTGGATTTATTTTTATCATTTTATTAAAGTTTTTTAGGCATATCCCGCAAGAGTAAGTGTGGTCTGTCAGCCGGCGAATTCAATCTTTTTATGCTTCGGCACTTCGGGATCCTCAGTGTCCTTCTCAGTGCCCAAAAAGGATTTTCGCTTGCAGCCCTAACGCAGGTAAACATACTTACAAAGTCTTATTGCATAAGGGATAGAGGCATTGTTTGAGCTCTTTTTATTTGTTCCGCAGGACAAATAAAAAAGCTAGTCCCGCCAGTTGGCGGGATATGCCCAAAAATTTCTCTAAAAACGACTGAACTGAATCTATCTTACTTTAATATATCGATAACTCATCGGGAGTCTTTAAGCTGATTTTTGAAGTTTATGAAAATGAATATAGGAGATCATGAGGATGGCTAACACGATGAGCGGAAAACACGTCATGCCGTTTAAGCCATCAATAGCCCAATGACTCACAAATGCAGATATTAAGGCAAACGTAAAGCCTGCATAAGCCCATTCTTTGAGGCGTGCCGGTATTTGCGGGATAATTAACGCTAATGCGCCCAACACTTTAAATACAGCCAGCATTAATCCAAAATATTCGGGATAGCCTAAATGGCGGATGCCTTCTTTAGCCATTTCTGATTGCCCTGTTAAGGCAGGCATAACGCCTTCAAATAAAAAAATGATGATAGTGGTTGTCCAGAAAATAATTTTGTCTCTTTTCATGTTATTTTTTTTTAATGGTTTTTGTTTTTTCCTTTTCTAAATTTTCTTTTACTCTAAATTTAACTATTTTTTTTATTAAAGCGATGGGTAGTGGTTTATCGTGCGGAAACTGAACGGAGCCTTTGCCTTGTTTGTAAACAGATAATTCTTTTTCAAAGGCTTTATGTCCGGAAGGTAAAGCATATAATCCAATATGTTTTTTGAAAGCTGCAAAATAAACCAATGCCCCATGGTATTTAAAAGCAGGCATGCCGTAGCCCATGGACTCTTCTGCTTCAGGGGCGACAGATGCAATGGCGAATCTTATTTGCTCCAGTCGTTCTCTTACTTCTATGGGCTGTAAGGCAATGTAAGTATCTATGTCTTTAATCGCTATTCCCGTTTCCATGTTTAATTGGCTTCTACGTATTTTTTAAAATTATTCAGGATCATTTGCCAGCCTGTTTGTTGCATTTCCACGGGGTTTTCTCCTTCTGCTTCAAATTTCTCCACTACTTTTACACCGCCATCTACAACAGAAAAGTAGGTGTCCCATTTTCTGCCATCGCCCAATGTGCAGGCAATTTTTTCGTTTGGCAGGATCTCATTATAAATGCCCCAGAAATCAAAACCAAAGCTGCCGTCCTTCGCTTCCATACGCGACGTAAATTTTCCGCCAACTTTAAGATCAATGGTTGATTGTGGTGTGTGCCAATCATCGGATGCATTGTTCCATTGCTTGATATGTTCAGGGGAGGTCCAAAAGTTCCATACTTTGTCGATCGTTGAATTAACAACAGTTTCTACTGTAACGATAGGTTTGCTCATAGTTTTTGGTTTTAATTAGTTGTTTTTAAATAGTTTATTGTGTTTTATGTTCCTGACTCCACTTCGGCTTCGCTCAGTGTGACAGATCAAACTGACAAGCGAAGGAGCAGATGCTTCATTACGCATTTACTAATGTGGCAATATCAAATTTTTTCATTTTCATAAACGCATTCATCACTCTTGGTGCTTTTGCAGGATCGCTCATTAAGCTTCCTAAGATGGTTGGAACAATTTGCCACCACAGGCCGTATTTGTCTTTTAGCCAGCCGCACTGACTTTCTTTTCCGCCACCGGAGGTTAAGTGATTCCAGTAGTGGTCTATCTCTTCCTGCGTGTCGCAGTTTACAACAATGGAAACCGATTCGTTAAATTTGAATTGAGGCCCGCCATTCAGGGCATTAAAGCTCATGTTGTTTAATTTGAAACTTACAGTAAGAGCCGTGCCTTCAGGCTTACCATGAAATTCAAAGCCTTCTTTACCGTAGCGGCTGATATGCCCGATAGAAGAGTTTTTGAAGACAGATGTATAAAAATTGGCAGCTTCTTCGGCTTCGTTGTCAAACCACAAGCAAATGTTCAGGTGTTGAGTGTCTTTCATGTGTTATTTTTTAGTGATTATTAATTGAATGTTTGGTTTCATCAAATGATAAGCCATTTGCCTGTAGTTCTTTTTCCAAAACAGGAATAGATGCAGGACCTAAACCATGTAAGGCTAATAATTCTTTTTTTGTTTTCTTACTCAATTGTTTTAAGCTATTAATTCCGGCTCCTTCTAATGCGCGTTTGGCCGGCGCAGATACCAAGGATAAAAAACCGCTTGTTGGTGTGGTTTCTTTTTCGCAAACAGGGCATACCGGGCAGTCACTGCTTTTGTAATAGATGTGGCCGTTGGGGCATGTTTTTTTATGTTTACTGTTTTTAGTAACCATGATTATCTTTTAATCTTACCATGCAACGTACGCTTGACTGCGACAGATACCATTCCACGCAACAGCCTTGAGAATCTATGTTAGAGTTAGATAGTAATATTTCAAATGCTTTGCCGATGGCAGGAATATCCTTCATGAAATCTATTATATCTATAAAAATGTATGTTCCCTTTTTGATCACGAATTGTTCCAAATGATGTTTGCTAAACTCTCCTTTTTCCAGTTCTGCTGCAGCCGACTTGTAAATAATCGTTCCTGTTTTGTCAGGAGCAGAAATACCAAAATAGTTTCTCTTCTCATTGTAAGTAACATAGCCATGCATTTGCTGATGTGCTGCCAATACGCCTTCAGGATAGGAAGAAGCGGTTACATAAAATACAGTGATGTCTTTTTCTAAGTTAAGATATTCCATTATTAAATATAATTTATTTTTTTCAAAAGTACAGGCATTACCTGAATTTAGCGATGTGTAAAAACGACAAAGTTACGGGTTGATTACGACAAGTGTTTTTTGTATGTTTGAGGCGTAAATCTCCCACAGATGGCGCAGATTTAATTTCTGCGCGTTCTTCGGGAAACTAAATCGTATATATGAAAACCGTTAGTATCCTTGTTCTTGAAACCGCTATTCCTGCTGCTATTGTAGATCCCCGTTATATGTTTACGGCAGTGAACGAATTTTATAAAACGGCGGGTCACCAACCTTTTTTTAAGGTACAATTAGTGGGCTTAACGAAAGAGGTAAAGTTAAATGATGGATTGATCTCTATTCATCCGGATGTATTATTGAAGGATGTGAAGAAAACAGATCTGATCATTATTCCTGCTATAAGTGGGGATGTGAAAACAGCCATTAAGAAGAATAAGGAATTCCTGCCCTGGATCACAGAGCAGTATAAGGGTGGGGCAGAAGCAGCAAGCTTGTGTATTGGTGCATTTATACTGGCTTCTACAGGCTTGCTCAAAGGAAAAGAATGTTCAACGCATTGGTTGTTTACCAACGATTTTAAAGATATGTTTCCGGATGTACGATTGGTAGGTGATAAAATTGTGACGGAACAAAATGGCTTATACTCCAGTGGTGGCGCTACATCTTACTGGACCTTATTATTATACCTGGTGGAAAAATATACCAGTCGCGAAATGTCGATCATGGCTTCCAAGTTCTTTCTTTTAGAAATGGGACGTAATACACAATCGCCATTTGTGATGTTTAAAGGGCAAAAGGATCATGATGATGCAGAGATCGTTAAGGCTCAGGAATTTATTGAAAAGCATTATCATGCCAAACTAACGGTGGAGGAACTGTCTAATCAGTTTGGGATTGGCCGCAGAACTTTTGAAAGGCGGTTTAAAAAAGCAACATCGAATACAGTGGTTGAGTATATGCAACGTGTGAAAATGGAGGCGGCTAAGCAACAATTAGAAACAGGTCGTAAAACGGTGAATGAAGTAATGTATGATGTGGGTTATACGGATACCAAGGCTTTCAGGGATGTGTTTAAAAAAGTAACGGGTATGTCGCCTGTAGATTACAGAGGGAAGTATAATTGATGACTTTAAGAATTTGGGCGTGTCCGGCGGTGGCCGGACCGGGCTTTTCGTTTCAATCTTTTACATCACTACGTTCGTAAAAGGATTTCCACTACAATCCCTCACGCAAGTGGAACTTAAAAATAATGATTTCGCTTTTATAACTCTTTTATTTCTTTAGCCACTGTAACATATCTACAAACATCGCATTACTGATGGTATGGGCTTCGGGATACTCTTTATAGGTTGGAACAATTCCTGATTGTTTTAAATAGTTGTAGGCTTCCCTTGCATTATCGATGAGAAGAACATGATCATTGGTGCCATGGGCAATAAATACATTTAATGTTTTTAATTTATCTTTTTTTGCAACGATTGGTTTTACTTCATCCAATAGTCTTCCGCTCATCACCGCTATGCCTTTTATTTTTTCAGGCACCGTTAAGCCCACACTGTAAGCCATAATAGAGCCCTGACTAAAACCGCACAAATACACACGTTTCTCGTTATACGCATGTTTGTTTTTGAGTTGATTGATAAAATCAATGATCATTAGTCTGCTGGCCTCAGCCTCTATAACATTGCTAACAGGCTTTCCATTCTCAAATCTTAAATGATACCAGCCGTAACTGTTGTTACCAAGCGTAATGGGTGCCCGTAAAGAGATCACTAAAAAACTGTCGGGTAGTTGATCGGCAAAGGCAAACAGATCTTTCTCATTACTGCCAACACCATGCATCAAAATGATGACCGGGGGCTTGGCTGATTTGAGTTTTGGTTCTTTGAAAATATAATACAGGCCGGATTGTTTTGATTGGGCAGGGCTTTGCGGGAAGGCTGAAAACACAACTCCGACAAGGAATAAAATGCTTACGATTAGCTTCATGTTATTATTTTTTAATTGGTTCAATCAGATCCCATAAATTGCCATATAAATCGGCAAACACCAACACCGTGCCGTAAGGTTGTGTTACCGGTTCCCGCACAATGATTACATTTTTAGCTAACAGATTCTGATGATCTCTTTTAATATCATCCGTATACAAAAATAAAAATACGCGTCCGCCTGTTTGGTTCCCGACTCTGCTTTTTTGCTCATCATTACTGGCCTGTGCTAATAATAAGGTTGTTCCTGTACTGCCCGGTGGTGCAACCAGCACCCAGCGTTTATCGGGACTCAATACCGTATCTTCCACTAATGTGAAGTGTAGGGTTTGTGTATAGAATTTAATGGCTTCATCGTAGTTGTTAACTACCAGGGCTATATGGGCGATTTTTTGGTTCATAGTTTATTTAATTGTTATGTTCTTTTGTCTTGAAACAAAAGAACCAAAAGTTCAAGACGAAACGCCAACTCCAATTCTTTTCTCGCTCTAAAAGCCTTCGCAATGCCGCCGAAAAAATTGTAGTTCGCACCGTTTCGTCAAAATCAGCCGCACTATTACTAACGGATGCATTGATTTAGTTATAGCTGTTTGTTACTATTACTTAATGGCAAGTTGCTCATGCTTTGCTGTCATAAAAATCATTTGCGTAAGAATAATGAATATTATTTCCGCTTAATCCTTCATTTATATTGTAAATTTTTTCTTTTTCAATGGTTGTAATTATAAGTTTTTCATATTCTTTTTTTAACCATAAATACTTAAAATGGGTTTCAGAGTGTTCGAAGTTGTCATCTAAACCACTAATGATTGTATTTCTAATTTTCTTTAATTCGCGTTTCAGCTTCGCTTTATCAAGAATAATGGAACTTTGAAGTACTTGAAAATAAATCATCTGATGAAACCCTACGCAGCCATCTTCAAATCTATTTAAATATTGATGATAAGGATATCTTTTCCTTTTTGTATCAATAGGGTAATTTAGTTTTTCAATGAGTTTGTTGGAAAGTAGTATTCTTGGAAATTTAGCTGAATTTGTTTCTAATTGGTATGCATCAATTAATCCCTGACCCATAATTATTCCGTTATCTAAATGTATTAACTTTCCAACAGTTATCCCACCTCTTAATAAGATTCCGGCTGTCATCAATTCTGCTCCAATGTATGAAAGGTTAGCAATTAATGTAGATGTTATTTCATTAATATTACTTTCATTACACTTTACAGAAACAACAATTGAATCAGAAAAACATGTACATGTAGTTAATTCTTCAATATTAAAATTTACTACTCCTTTTTTCTGAGCATCATCTTCGATTTCAATTAATTGAAGATTCCATTTATACGAATTTTCTCGTTTTTTAAGGAACTCTAATGTTTGATAAAGTAATTTTAACTTTTTTAAGCTCCGTTCAGATTGCTTAATTATTTCTTTAAATCCTAAAATATCAACAAATGCGACAATTCTATTTTCGTAATCAATATCTGTAATATATGATGCCATTTTTTATTATTTATAAATTCGTCTAAACATACAGATATATAATTTTTAATCAATCGTCGCAATCACTTTCAACTCAATAGCAATAGGCGTTGGCAGACAATTGATCTCAATGGTTGTGCGGCAAGGAGGATTTTCTTTGAAGTACTCGGCCCATAAAGCGTTATAGATCTTAAAATCGTCTTTCATATTGGTTAAAAACACTTGTACGTCAACAATCTTGTCCCAGCTGCTCCCGGAGTCTTCTAAAATATATTTGATGTTACGAAATACCGAATGGCATTGAGCGGCAATATCATACGATGTAATATTTCCGTTTTCATCCAGTTCTACACCCGGGATTTTTTTAGTACCACGTTCGCGCGGCCCCACACCGCTTAAAAACAATAAATTACCAACACGGCGTGCATGCGGGTATAATCCAACAGGTTCAGGTGCTTTAGACGATTCGATTGATTTTTCTGTGCTCATGTAGTTAAGTTTAGAAAGTTAAATGATTTTGTAAATTAAGGAATGACTTCAATTTTAATACTTTTATCCAGTAGGCCAACGTTGTCTACCTGTGCTATTTTTTTAGTGCCATTATGCACGGTGATCCATCTTGTTCTGGATTTGCTGGCTCTTTTCTGGTCTATTTTAAAGGTACCGTCAGTTAAGGTGTATTCCTGCCCGATAATAATCTCCGTGCAGTTTTCGCCATTTTCTTTGCATTGCACATAGCTTACCAATACATTGGGTACACCTTCTCCTGTTGCTTTATTCACAACTGTTCCGGCGATGCTCGTTTTTTTGGAGTCGCACGACAAGAAGACGCTTGCTGCTAATAGGAGTATAAATAGATGTTTCATTAGTTTTGTTTAAAGGCGTTCCAGCCTTGCGCTGTTATTGGGTGCGATGTGCCGGCTTTGGCAATTAAGTTAATGCCGCTTTCTTTAGGGGTCATGTGACCAATAATCGTAAAGTCCGGCAAGTGTTTTATTTTATCATAATCGGCCATCGAAATAGTGAATAGTAATTCGTAATCTTCGCCACCACTCAGGGCGCAAACCGTTGGGTCTAAATTGAATTCACGGGCGCGGTCAAATGTTTGAGGATCCAAAGGAATTTTCTCTTCGTACAATTCGCAGCCTACGTTGGATTGTGTACAAATGTGCATCAATTCAGAAGCCAAACCGTCACTCACATCGATCATACTGCTTGGTTTCACATTCAATCCTTTTAGCAGGTCGATAATATCCACACGGGCTTCCGGTTTTAACTGGCGTTCCAGGATATAATCATTACCGTCTAGATCTGGTTGTACATTGGGATTATCTTTAAATACAAATTTCTCTCTTTCCAATATTTGTAAGCCCATGTATGCGCCACCCAAATCACCGCTTACACATAGTAAATCTTTTTCTTTGGCGCCATTACGGTATACAATATCTGCCTTATTGGCTTCGCCTATAACGGTAACACTGATCACCAGTCCACTCGTTGTTGATGTAGTGTCGCCGCCTACCAGATCCACATGATATTTATTGCAGGCAAAGATCATCCCGGCATAAAGTTCTTCCAGGGCTTCTACCGAAAACCGGTTAGAGGCTGCTATGCTCACGGTTACCTGTTTTGGTGTGCCGTTCATCGCGCAGATATCAGACATGTTAACGATAATAGCTTTATAACCTAAATGTTTTAAAGGCACATAGGTCAGATCGAAATGTACACCCTCTACCAGCATGTCGGTAGATACAAGAGTATGTTTTTCTCCATCATATTTAATAACGGCGGCATCGTCCCCAACACCTTTGATGGATGATGTGTTATGTATTTCCACGTGTTCGGTGAGGTGTTTAATTAATCCAAACTCCCCTAATGATGTTAATTCTGTTCTTCCTGTATTTTCTAGCATATTTTTCTTTTAATTGTCTGTTGTACGATGTGCTTTGTCTGAATACAAAATACATCGTACAATGTGCATTGTTCTATTTATTTTAGTTTAACGCAAACGTTTTTGGGTTCGGTAAAAAAGTCCAGTGCTTCAAAGCCTCCTTCTCTTCCAACGCCCGATGATTTTACGCCGCCAAACGGTGTTCTCAGATCGCGCAATAACCAGCAGTTCACCCAAACAATACCTGTATGTAGTTCCATGGCCACTCTGTTTGCTTTGGTAATATCCTGTGTCCAGACAGTTGAAGCTAACCCATATATGGTTGAGTTGGCATACATCAATACTTCTTCTTCCGTATCAAATGGCATGATTGTTACCACAGGTCCAAAAATCTCTTCCTGGTTGGTTCGGCAATCGTAGCTTAATCCTTCAATGATGGTTGGTTCCAGATAATAACCATTGGCAAATTCGCCACTAACGTTTGCCGGTTTGCCTCCGCATAAAACGGTACCGCCTTCCTGTTTGGCCAGTTCAATATAGGATAGAATCTTTTCCATGTGTGGTTTAGAAACCACGGCACCTATTTTTGTTTTGTCGTCCAATGGTGCGCCAACAACCAATTTCTGAGTTTTAGCAACGAAATCGGTTTTGAATTTCTGGTAGATAGAACGTTCTACAAAAATGCGCGAGCCACACAGGCAGATTTGTCCCTGATTGGCAAAGGATGATAACATGGTTGTAGAAAGCATTTTATCATAATCGCAATCCGCGAAAATGATGTTAGGGTTTTTTCCTCCCAGTTCCAGCGATAATTTTTTGAACATAGGAGCCGCAATGCTGGCAATGCCTGCACCGGTTTTGGTTCCGCCCGTAAACGAAATTAATGGCACGTCTTTACTACTCACAATCGCGTTCCCTACTTTATGGCCATAGCCATGGACAATATTCAATACCCCTTTTGGTAAATCGGCTTTGATACAAATTTCCGATAACAGATAAGCAGTCATGGGTGTAATTTCGGAAGGTTTGGCAACCACCGTACAACCGGCGGCCAAGGCAGGCGCTATTTTCCAGCTGAACAGATACAAAGGCAAATTCCATGGTGAGATACAACCTGCAACGCCAACGGGTTGACGTAAAGTGTAGTTGATGGCGGTATCTTCCATGCTATGGGCGTGAGCGGCATAATGCAAAATACCGGTAGCGTAAAAATGGAAATTTGCAGCTGCTCTCGGAATATCTACTGTTTTGGCTAAATGTAAGGGTTTGCCATTATCCAGACTTTCGGCTACAGCCAGATCGTGCAATTGCTCTTCAATTAACGATGCAATTTTAAGCAGGTATTTGGAGCGGGTGTCCTTGGGTGTAATGCTCCAGGTTTTAAATGCTTCTTTTGCTGCAGCGATGGCCTTTTCGGCGTCACGCTCATCGCTGTCCGGAATCAATGAATATACCGTACCGCGGGATGGATCGTAATTATCAATATATTGGTTTGAGATAGGGTCTGCTAACTCACCGTTGATGTAATTTTTTAGTTTAAACATAGCGCTAATTAAGTTCACTAAATTAATGAAATTGCCTTAATTATTCTACAATTAAATGTGAGCAGAATACCAATAAAACTATTTTTATATCGGTATTTATTAACTACTTTTAGCATTGGTTAATTTAATTGAAATGCGAAGCATATTATCTGTACTGCTTATCCTGTTTTTATTTGCTTTCAGGGCATCTGGTCAGGATATTCTATATACCACCAGCGGTAATAAAATACAGGCCAAAGTAACCGAGATCAATTTAAGAGACATTAAATACAAGGATTTTAACAATTTAGAGGGACCTACCTACGTGATTGCTAAAATGGATATTGTTATAATACAGTATGCCAATGGTACCACAGAGGTTATTAATGCCAATCCGGCAACCATTGCCCCAAAGCCTGCACCGGTGGTGCCAACCGAAACGCTTGCCTCTACAGAATCGAAGCCGGCTCAAAAACCCTTCGATAGAAATGACCCTTACGGTAAGGCGGCCAAAAAGGAAAAAAAAGAATTCAATCTCTATTATTTAAATAATAACATGTTATCCATTAATGCTCTGGCTTTGGCTAATGGCGATGTTACGCTGATGTATGACAGGGACTTTTTTAATAGCAGAATGTCTCTTACATTTTTAGGAGGTTACAGTTTCAATTCACGTATGGGAGGCTTAAATGCTTTTATTGCCGATTCGAAAGACGATGCCAAGAAAAAATACGATGCCGGTTTTGGTATTAACTTTATGCCCAGAAACACCAAACGTGTTCAGTATTTTGTGGGCCTGCTCGGAAAATATATGTCGTATAGCTATTTAAAAGTAATTGACACCTCCAACAACCAAAAAAATTACGAAAAAGCAAATGCCTATCAAATGGCGATTATGGTATCTAATGGATGGGTATTCAGAGTATCACCCAGTTTTAATTTTAAAATATTTGGTGCAATTGGAGTGCCCATCAATTCAACCGATTTAAAACCTGCATACAGAGGTGCTCCAAAGGCCTATATCGGATATTGCTTTGGGTACCGTTTTTAATATGAAATATATCTTACATATTATTTTTCTGATGTTACTTTTTGTTTCATTAAAGGGGCATGCTCAGGATAAGGTGTTTTTGAGAAACGGTAAAGTCATTACCTGCAAGATCATGGAAATTTCTGAAAAAGCACTTACCTATAAAGATACCGCCGTTAATGCTCCGTTAGTTACACTTCCCCGAAAAGATGTTTTATTAGCCGAATATCAAAACGGTCAGGTTTATATGTTTAGCCAGGAACCACCGCCAACAGACTTTAAAGTAATTAATGGCAATACTAATTTACCTTCTAATACAGATACTCCTGTTAATTTTAATGAGACCAGGGAACAGCGCAATGCCCGAAAAATGAAAGAATGGAAAGAACAGGAAGCATTATTGCCTAATAATATTCTTGGATTTTATATTCCTGAATTGGTTTTGGGACGTTTAACGGTATCTTACGAGCGCCTGCTGGCCAATAAATCTATGGGAATTAAAATTCCATTTAGTTTAACCTATGATGCCTTAGGTGCTTTATCGGAATTTTCATCCAACAATGCCAATGCTTCCAGTACAAATACCAATTCAACCAACGGCGGCTCTTCTTCAACCAATACAACCAATGGTCCTGTGAAACGTAACAGAGGTACCGGATTTATTACGGGAGTTGATGTGAATTATTATTACGATTTAAAACCTAAGTTGAAATATTATTTTGGCCCGCGCATCCGCTATGGTACAGATATGATGCTGGGTGGAATTGAAGGGTTGACGTTTCAGTTACAAAACGGGATCTTTAAAAGTAGCGGTAAACGAATGACCAGTACGGTTGGTTTTGGTGTAGGGTTCTTTAAATTATCAGCCAAGTATGCCAACCGGGGAGCTTTTGATACGAAACAGGTTTATCCGTGGGCATCATTTACCTGGCGATTGGGCTTCAGGTTATAACGTTCCTCATAGCCTTTATTTCCCTGCAATCCTCCACAATGAATTATTAAAACATCCTGTTGTTTATCAGGTATGTGTTGTTTCATAAGGTCGAATGCCGCAAAAAATAATTTAGAAGTATACACGTAATCTAAAGGGATATGATAGGTTTCTTCAAACCATGTTTTGAATTCCAATAACTCGTTGGTATGCCTGGCATAGCCACCAAAGTGGTAGTTGTTTAATATGGTTGTTTGTGGTTCATTCGAAACCGCTTCAAATTTCAGAACATTCACAACCTTTAAATTCTGAGATGGCGTCAACGATCTTGAAATGCCTTTGTAGGTAGTGCCTGTGCCATGAGCACAAAAGATATGGTGATAGTGATTCATCTCAGTTGTTAAGATTTCTTCACATCCTTTTTGTCCCAGTATATTATCACCGCCTTCGGGTATAATGTATGCTTCAGGGTACATGTATCGTAACCGTTGCATATAACCACCATCGTTTTTTTGGCTGTATTCTTCCCTGCTCACAAACAATAATGACATGCCCTGTTGTTGTGCAAAGGATAACGTTGGATTGCTGGCCGCAGAAGATTCTCCGCGGATAATGCCAATGCTTTTAAGACCTGCTAATTTACAGGCCATGGCAGTGGCTGCTATATGATTAGAAAATGCCCCTCCAAAAGTGATAACGGTACTTTTTTTGTGTGTAATGGCAGCCTGTAAATTGTACTTGAGTTTAAACCATTTATTTCCTGAAATGTCGGGATGGATCAGATCCAATCGTAAAACACCAATACGGTAACCGTTATATTCTATTGTAGTAATGATGGGGTGGTATGTCAGGAGGTCATTCAATGAAGTAGATTTAATAATCTCAAATTTAAATTAAAAACCTGTTTTATTGGAATAATGTAGGTTTATTTTAGCCATTTCATTAAAGACTTTTTGGGCGTACCCCGCCGACAGGTGGGCACGCCCAACTGATTTCAATAAAATGATCAAAATAAACCTACATTATAATGCATGCCATTAAAGGTAAAAGATAATATAATATCTTTGCAGGAGTATGTTTAGTAAAAAACTGGATCCCGAGGATTTTTATTACAGCCCCGAAGGCTATATCGTGTTTACAGAAAAATACCACTTAAAGCGGGGGTATTGCTGCAAAAATGGCTGTAAACACTGCCCTTATGGCTATAATAAAAAAACAGGGCAGTTCGATCCGGTAAAAAAACAATAAATTAGTTATATTTGAGTATTACTATTCCTTGTGTTAAAACTTGCTGCACTTAATAACGATCAGATACATTATGCCAATATTGGTTTAATGGTTATTTCAGCTGTTTTGGCATTTATTCTTCCCTTTGAGTTGTTTCTGTTTTCATACGCCGTATTAGGTCCGCTTCATTATTTAACGGAAATAGGCTGGTTGCATAAAAAAAATTATTATACCAAAGGGAAATACGATTTTGTTTTTCTAACCATTCTATGCGCTTTGGTATTTTACTTTTCCTTTATCAAGCCTGCTAAAAATGACTCACAGATTCCCAGTATTATTTTGTATGCGGTGTTGTTGTCTTTTGTGTTTGTATTTATTAAAGATAATCTGTACCGTATTGTGTTGGCTGTTCTGATGCTTATAGGTATAGCCATATCAAAAACCGGAGAAAACTATTTTATTTGGATTGGAGTGTTTTTGCCAACCATTATTCATGTGTTGATCTTTACCTGGGCTTTTATGTTGTATGGCGTTATAAAAAACAAATCTTTTGCAGGCTATTTATCCGTTGGGGCTTTGGGGGTTATCGCTGCTTCGTTCTTTGTTATTAAAGCACCCGGGCTTCAATACGAAGTGTCTTCGTATGTAGGGAAGAGTTACGATCTCTTTTATCTGTTAAATAAATTCCTGATCGATTTTTTTGGTCTGGCTACCGATATAACGGATGATAATACCCTGGTTTATAAAACCAATGCCGGGTTTATCGTTATGCGCCTGATTGCCTTTTCCTATACCTATCATTATTTAAACTGGTTCTCTAAAACCTCGGTTATTCAGTGGCATAAAGTGCCTAAAAAAACATTACTGATAACCATATTGCTTTGGGTATTTTCAGTGGCATTATATGTTGTGGATTATAATATAGGTTTAAAAGCCCTGTATTTTTTAAGTTTTTTGCATGTTTTTCTTGAATTTCCATTAAATATTACCTCGTTTCAGGGTATTGTTAAATCTGTATTACCTGTTAAGAAATAAGCACTAAAGTCTGTTTTTAGCATCTTTCATTAAATAAAAAATCTGTATATTAGGGCTTCAAAATTTTAATTGTGAAGATTTCCAAAGAATTCAAAATAGGTATTATTGTTACTGCCGCTATAGGCTTATTTATCTGGGGAATTAATTTCCTGAAGGGGAGTAATCTGTTCTCTGAAAAATATGAGCTTTATGCAGTATACCCTAAAATTGACGGGTTGATTGAAGCAAATCCCCTTTTGGTAAATGGGTTCAAAGTAGGTCAAATTAGTAAGATCTCTTTAACACAGGATAAAAACGGACAATACGGTGTATTGGTTAAGTTTTTATTGACTGAAGATGTGAATATTCCCAAGCATTCGATTGCCAGAGCCGTTAGTTCGGATTTATTAGGCCCTAAGGCAGTAGAGGTTATTTATAGCGGCGAAACAGAATTTGTACAATCAGGTGATACATTGATCGCAGAAACAGAAGAAGGTCTTAAAACAGCGGTGAGTAAGCAATTGCAACCGCTGCAAAAAAAGATAGAGGGATTGTTGTCTTCTGTAGATTCGGTAATGACCGTTGTTCAGGTGGTACTGAACGATAAAACACGTGAGAACTTAAGTAAATCTTTTGAAAGTATTAAAAAAGCAATTCAAAGCTTAGAGCAAACGGCATATAAATTGGATGACTTAGTGGCTTCCGAAAAAACCAAGATCTCGGCGATTCTTACCAAATTAAATACACTGGCCGGTATGTTAGAGAAAAATACCGGAAAAATAGATAACATCATTGGTAACTTTAGCAACTTATCAGACAGTCTGGCCAAATCCAACTTAAAAGGAGCTATTGATGAGGCAGATAAAACACTGGCAGAATTGAATAAATTAGTAGCTCAAATCAACTCGGGTCAGGGAACACTTGGTAAGTTGGTTAAAAACGATTCCTTATACAATAATCTTAATAAAGCCAGCGATGATCTGGATAAATTAATGAAAGATCTGCGTATAAACCCGGAACGTTATATCCATTTATCAGTGTTTGGAAGAAAAGATAAAAACAAACCTAAACTTTAATCTCGCTCTATGATTTCATCCATCATTTTTATTGCTTTGCTTATTGGCGCATCCACATTTTTTTTCATTAATGCAAAAAAGATCCGCCGCAATATTTTATTAGGAAAAGATATTTCTATTACCGATAACAAGGGGGAACGTTTAAGAACCATGGTATTGGTGGCTTTGGGGCAGAAGAAGATGTTCACACGTCCTATTCCTGCTATACTGCATTTGTTTTTATATGCTGCCTTTGTTATTACACAGATAGAACTGTTGGAAATCGTATTTGATGGCATCAGCGGGCATCATCGCGCCTTCAGAGCTTCTTTAGGCGGATTTTATACCTTTATGGTAAGTTTCATCGAAATTTTATCAGTCTTGGCATTCATAGGTACCATTGCATTTTTATCAAGAAGAAATTTATTGAAAGTGCCACGTTTGGTTAAAAGCGAGTTAAATGGCTGGCCAAAATTAGATGCCAATATTATTTTGATTATGGAATTAACCCTTATCTGTTTTATTTTTATGATGAACGGAGCAGATGAGGTATTGTATATGAGAGGAGAATCTCATGCACATGATCTGGGTGACGGATCATTGGGCTTTTCTATCAGTAGCCATTTAGGACCCTTGCTTTATGGCGGTATGCCAACTCCGGGATTGCATGTGATAGAACGCATTGGCTGGTGGGGACATATCATCATGGTATTTGCTTTTCTGAATTACCTGCCGCTATCCAAACACTTACATATTTTGTTGGCATTCCCTAATACCTATTTCTCTAACCTTAAAGCGAAAGGGCAATTCAAAAATCTGTTTGAAGTAACTGATGTTGTGAAACCAAATTTTGACCCATCATACCAACCGGTATTGGATCCTAATGCGGTTATTAAGTTTGGCGTAAAAGATGTCACCGATTTAACCTGGAAAAATTTATTGGATGCCTATTCCTGCACAGAATGTGGGCGTTGTACCTCGTCATGTCCACAAAACATTACAGGTAAAGCGTTGTCGCCACGTAAGATTATGATGGATACCAGAGATCGTTTAGAAGAAGTTGGAAAGAATATCGATAAAAACGGAGGCACATTTGTGGATGACGGTAAAACCTTATTAGGAGATTATATCAAAGCCGAAGAGATATGGGCATGTAACACGTGTAATGCCTGTGTTCAGGAATGTCCGGTAAATATTGATCCTTTGACTATTATCGTTGGTTTACGTCAACAGTTGGTGTTAGAACAAAGCTCAGCACCTAATGAATTGAACGGTATGTTCTCTAATTTAGAAAACAACGGAGCGCCTTGGCAATTTAGTCCGGCAGACAGAGCAAATTGGATACACGAAAATTAATAATAGATCATGAGTAAAGAGTTTAAATTAGTTGAAAAAGAAGAGAACGGACAAAAGATAAGTCCGGTGTTGCCCGGGCATGTTAAAAATTATTTGATTGATATTGATGGAACTATTTGTGATGATATTCCCAACGAGCAACCGGAGAGAATGGAAACAGCCGCTTTGTACCCCGAAGCCCTGGTTACCTTGAATAAATGGTATGATGAAGGACATATCATCACGTTTTTTACATCGCGTACCGAAGAGCACAGGGATGTAACAGAAAGATGGTTAAATAAACATGGCTTTAAATATCATGGATTATTGATGGGAAAACCACGTGGAGGTAATTATCATTGGGTAGATAACCACATGGTAAGAGCAACCAGATACGAAGGACGATTTACAGATTTAATTGAGAAAAATGTAACGATTCAGGTTTTTGAAAAATAGGTTTTATAGTGATGAAAAAAGAAAAAATTATACAAGCCGCCAACGAAATGGGTAAAAATATTAATCTTGATGATTTTTTAGAAAAGTTAATTTTGATTGATAAAGTTGAAAAAGGGTTAGCTCAAATTGAAACAAATCAGGTTGTTTTAAACTCTGAAGTAGAATTGTATTTCAAAAAGAAATGGAAGAAATAATTTGGACAAAATTAGCGTTTCGTGATACTATTGATATTCACAATTATATTGCTAAAGATTCAGAATTATACGCAAGAAAAACAATTGAATCATTTTTTGAAAGAGTTAAAATATTAGTTAAGTTTCCAAATGCAGGAAGAGTTGTTCCGGAAATAAATAAAAGACCAATTAAAGAGTTAATAGAAGGGAATTATAGAATTATTTACACAAATAAAAAACATAAAATTTATATTCTCAGGATACATCATTCATCAAGATTAATAACAAAATCTTTAAAATTAAAATAAGATTATGAGCACTATAAAGGTTCCAACAATGCAAGAGAAAATCGCTAACGGTGAGACTCCTGATATTTTATTTTGGGTAGGTTGCAGTGGCAGTTTTGACGACAGGGCGAAAAAAATCACAAAAGCCATTGTTCGTATTTTAAATCATGTGGGTGCTAATTTTGCTGTGCTTGGGGTTGAAGAATCCTGCACAGGAGATCCTGCAAAACGTGCCGGAAACGAGTTCTTATTTCAAATGCAGGCCATGCAAAACATCACTATTTTGAATGGATATGATGTTAAGAAAATTGTCACAGGCTGTCCTCATTGCTTTAATACCATTAAAAATGAGTATCCCGAATTGGGAGGAAAATATGAAGTGATTCATCATACCGAATTGGTTCAGCAATTGATCAACGAAGGGAAATTGAAAGTGCAGGGCGGAGAATTTAAAGGAAAGAAAATTGTATTTCACGACCCTTGTTATTTGGGGCGCGCAAACAATGTGTATGAAGCGCCACGTGATGTGATTTCTAAATTAGATGCTGAGCTGGTAGAAATGAAACGCAGCAAAGCCAATGGATTATGCTGTGGAGCCGGTGGAGCACAAATGTTTAAAGAAGCAGAAAAAGGAACCAAAGAAGTAAATGTTGAGCGTGCCGAAGAAGCCTTGTCTCATCATCCGGATGTGATAGCAGTTGGTTGCCCTTTCTGTAACACCATGATGACGGATGGCGTGAAACATTTTAATCAGGAAGAAAAAACAAAAGTATTGGACGTGGCAGAATTAATTGCTTCGGCTAATGATTTATAAGTAATTGCATGAAACAGATAGTAGCATTGATCATTATTTCCATTTCTTTAGTTTCGTGCAAGCCGGAAGGAGATACCGTTATTGAAAATTCCCATCGTACAGATTCTTTATTAAAAGTGATCAACTCGCCCGAGTTGGCCGCTCTGAATAAAAAAATTCTGGAAACACCCGATGAGGCCACTTTATATAACGAAAGAGCCAGAATGTATCTCCAATTCAAACAGTTTGAAGAGGCCATCAATGACTCCAAGCGATCCATAAGAATGGATAGTACAAATGCCGCTTTCTATCTGACAGAAGCAGATATCTTTTTTGCCGCTAATGAAACCAGAAATGCCAAGGATGTATTGGAAAATGTGGTACGAAGATTTCCTGAAAACACAGATGCATTATTGAAATTAGGCGAACTGTATTATTTTGTAAAGCAATATGAAAATGCCTTTGCAAAAATCAATCAGGCCCTCAAATTAAATGAGAACCTGGCAAAAGCCTATTATTTAAAAGGTAACATCTATAAGGAAATAGGCGACACCGGTAAAGCAATTTCCAGTTTAGAAACGGCTATTGAACAGGATAACAAAAACTACGGAGCCTTTTTAGACCTGGGTTTAATTTATGGTGGCAAAAAAAATGCATTGGCTTTTGAATATTATGACAATGCACTTAGACTGAATCCTACAAGCCCGGAGGTATTATATGCCAAAGCAAAACTCTTGCAGGATATGGGGCAGGTTAAAGAAG
>JACQAK010000003.1 GCA_016194985.1 Bacteroidota bacterium | reverse complement strand
CGTTTTTATGAGTGGTCTTAAAATTAGCTGAGCCTGATAATCCATAAGCCCAACCGGTTTCAGGAGTTTTGAATAAGACTGGAATAGCCAGAAAGTTGACTCTTCGGGCTGTATCGATCCTGAACTGCGCATTCAACAAAACGGGCAAGTAAAAAAATAGTATAAAAAATATTAACCTCAAATTGTATTTTTTTTAATAATCCCGAAGGGATTAAATTTGAATAAAAAATACTGTATACATATTACCAACCACAAAGTGGTTGAATTATCACAATAAATATTTTTCATCAAATTCAATCTGATGTTCGGCTAAAAATTCCAGATATTCTTCTTTAAAAGATTTACTGGTATGATGTTGCTCCTGGTTTTTAATGTAGTCTATCAAATTATCTTTTTCTTTAACAGAATAGGTAAATGCGCCATAACCGTCTTGCCATCCATTAAATTTATTAAATAGTTTATTTTCTTTAATATATTGGGAACTGGCTACTTTAATATCTTTTACAATGGCAGCCAAAGAAACTGAAGGATGAATATGTGTTAAAATATGAATATGGTCTTCCACTCCACCGATTCTGTACAAATGACAATTTTTATTTTTCAACAAACCCCATATATATTTATATAAGTCATCACGTTTATCTTTATGTAACGTTTTTTCGCGATGTTTTGTGCTAAAAACTATCTGATATATAATCTGGGTATATGTTGACATTATTGATATTCAAGCCTTTCAGGCTTGGGGCTTTATTGTTTTTTATCTAATAATTTATTTTATTTATCTATTCATGTTCAAGCCCTGCGGGCTTGGGTGATATAATTCATTTTATTTATCTATTCATGTTCAAGCCCTGCGGGCTTGTGTATGATTAAATCATTTCTTCTATTCATGTTCAAGCCCTGCGGGCTTGCAGGTTGTGATTTGTTTGGTTGCATTTATTATTCTTTAATATTTGTCATGTTCAAGCCCTTCGGGCTTTTATTAATAATTGATTAAAATTCATACTAAATTACGAATCTAATTTACTTTTGAAGAAATTTAATAATTGATACGTAATCAGTGCATCCATCTCACAATACTCCATTAATTGCTCTTTGATGTGTTCTCCTTCAATGGGATTTTGTTCGAGTAAGCTTTCATACATATACATGGCGCTGATGCCGGATTGTACATCCAGATTATGAAAGCCTGCCTCCTGATTAACAATGGGAGCAATGCTTTTCAAAGTAAAATTACCTTTCATATCAGGATGATAATAATTTCCTTTTCGGATAGGTTCTGCCAGATCAATGATCTTGGATTTTAGCGTGGCAATATCATTTCTGTACTCCGGGAATAATTCTGCCAATTGATTTAAGATTGTTTCTTCCAGCGATTTGTCAAACATTAAAATAGAATTAAAATTTTTAGTCATCAGTAAAATATGCTCTAAAAATTCTTTTCGATAGTCTTCTTCAATTGGTTTAAAGTAGCTGTATTTTTGAATTTTTCCTTCTTCTTCGTTTATCATCGAAAATAAAAAAGGAATTTGCTGAAATGGTTTTGTTCCCTGGTAATAAGGAATGGCTGGCATCCAAACCTCAATATCCAAACTACATATCGGTTGCTGAATATCGGCTATAAACAAGCCGATCTCTTGTTGATAGATCTGTTCTTTTTGTTCAATAGCCGCCTTTACCTGAATTTTGACTTCCTTATGCTCTATGGTATTAATATCAATTTCATCAATCCTTTTGATATTACTATCGTACAAATCGAACATGGCCTGCTTGGTTAATTTACCCAAAGACAGCACAGATGAAGGGTCGTTGGTGTTTTTCCAGCAGGTGCCTAAAAAATCGCATTCATAGGGTTGAAAACAATGTGTTCCGATTTTTATGTCGGGGATTTTTCCCTGCTCCAAAGTAAGTTTTGCAATGCGTGTTTTGTGTGCAAAATACTCTACATTTTTCAATGCGTCTTTCATTACCGAAGTTGTTTTGAATAGCTTTGTGATATCCAACTCGCCTTCTAATGTATATTTTGGATTTAGGGTCAGCAAATTAAAATCTGTCAAATCAGGTAAACAATTTTTAATAACATAATACTGAAAGCAGGCATCTTTTACATAGGTTTCCGTAATCTTCAAAGAGCTCTTAACTTCATAGGCAATCCATTTATCTTCATGCTTATGAAGTATATCCACCATTACCAATAAGTCATCAAAAATAAATGTAGCTTCATAAATGGTGCTGACTCCCTGGGCTATGAGGTGTTTCGTTTTTTCAGCAAATAATTGCTGATCCCGTTTTTCTCCAACTGTAACATCAATACCATTAGGAAATAATTGCTGGGCAAAAATACCAACGTCGGTTCCTCTTTTAAAAATTAGTTGTTTTTCTTTTGACAAGGAGTCGCGGAGGTAAGGATGATTCTTGTATAAGTAAAAATGCTTTAAGCATTGTTCTGCCTTAATGAAAGCTGATTTACTGATGGGTGAACTCATAGGCATTTGGTAATACTGTTCCAAAGCAGGTCTGCTGATTTATCCCACGAAAAACAATCTTTTCTTTTCTTCCCGTTCTGTATCAACTGCAAACGCAAACTTGTATTGTGATACAATTCGATCATTGCATTGGCAATATCATTCACTTCGAACGGATTGACCAGAATAGCCGCATCACCCGAAATTTCAGGCATACTGGTTGTATTACTGCATATCAAAGGTGTTTCACATTGCATAGCTTCCACCAGAGGAATCCCGAACCCTTCAAAATAAGGCACAAAGGCCAATGCAAAAGCGCTGGCCATAATTTTTTCTAATTCTTCCTGCGGCTGACGACCAGTGAAAACAATATCGTTCTTAAATTTTGATTTATCGATCACCCGTTTTACATCTCCCTCGCTTGAATACACGGCGCCTACCAACACTAATGCATAATCAGATTGTGTTTGCTCTTTAAAAATATCGAAGGCTGCAATTAAACGGTTTAAATTTTTACGGGGACTTTGGGAGCCTACAAATAAAAAATAGGGTTTACCATGTGAAAATTTTTCCCTGATAATTTGTTGCGAAGGATCCGATAATGGTGCAAATCCTTCATTGATACCATTGTACACCACATCTATTTTAGAGGCATCAATGTGATAATTCTTTGAAATATCCTCTTTACTATATTCTGAAACCGTAGCAACACGAGTTCCTAATTTTGCATATTGAGGAAAAAAATGATTATAATATTTACTTGTCAGCGGCTTCAAATCTTTGGGATTATGCAGGAAATTAATATCATGTATAACCGGTAATTGCCTGCATTTAGCACCAGGCGACAAAAAACCGTCAGGTGATAAAAATAAATCCGGGCTCATCCTGTTCAGTAAATTTTTTACGGCTATATGAAACCAGGCGTAGTATAAAAACGGGTGTCGGGCTTGTGGCCCAACCACCAGGGGCGTAATATTATCCGAAAACACAAACTCTTCATGATAGTCGCGATCAAATAAAAACACAAAATGAGTATCAGGATTATTTTGAGTTATACGCTTAAGCGTTTGATAACTGAACCATCCAATACCATCCAGTTTGTTTTGAATTAAGAGGCGTGTATTTACTACTATCTGCAATTGACTATTTTACTGCAAAATAAGGGAAATTTTAAACTAAAAAAATTGATTTGTCTATTTTATTTGAAGTAAAGATTGTTACAAAATAATGTAGGCTTAACTTAGTTCTCTTCCATTCAAGATAATAATATTTTGGGCGTGCCGGCGCAAAGAGCAAGCGCCGTCGGGCTTTTTGTTTCAAGTCCTCGCCATTCGTACCTCATGCCTGCGGGCTTTACACTTCAATCCCTCACGCAAAACACACATCGAAATTCTCTTTAGGGATTGAACGAAAATCCTTTTACGCAACAAAGTGAAGTAAAAGATTGCAGCGAAAACCCATTCCAGAGACATCGTCCAAAGAATAAAATAAAATCAAGCTTTCTAATACATGATCCCAAGGTATAAAATCGTATTAAACCAATACCAAAGGAATATCAATCTTATGTCTTACGCTTTCTACTGTTGTACCAAATAATAAATCTTTAAACGCGGTATGTCCGTGAGTGCCCATAACCAATAAATCGCAGCCGGATACCAGTTTAGGTATCACTGATTTAGGACTACCGAAGCCTAATTGAAATTCACAGGTGTAGCCTTGCTCTTGCAACTGGGCTTTATAGGCAGATAGATTTTCGCTGTCTTCATTACGTTCGCGGTCGTTGGTTTCTTCGCCATACATAGCCGCATTGGTTGTTTCCAATACATGGATCAACACATAATGAGCCTGTTTACCTCCCAATTGAAGTGCTTTGTTAATGGCTTTGTTATCGCTCGAACTAAAATCAACCGTCACGGCAATGGATGAGTATGGCTTTGGTGTTTCAAATAAAATCTGAGGTACATCGCCATGAAATTGGGTAGCCACTGCTTGTTTTGGCTTCTTGAATAATGGTTCGAACGTGATAAATAATAAAATGCCTAAGCATATCAACATAAAAGGAATAACGATAGCGCCTATCAACATCGCATATTCAGAATCCTGTAGCCATTCCTTTACTTTATTGAACAACATCTGACAATTTAAAAACACAATTACAGAGACTGAAATCCATGATGCGATTTTTTGCCAGAAAGGAATAACAAATGCTCTCATGCGTTTTTTATCACTCACAAAGTGAATTAACGGTATAATAGCAAAGCCTAATTGTAAACTTAAAATCACCTGGCTTAACACGAGTAAGTCTCCTGTCTTATCTTCTCCTAAAAAATAAATGGTGAGAAAGGCCGGCACAATGGCAATTAAACGGGTTAGTAATCTTCTGATCCAGGGCTGTAGTCGCAAATTCAGATACCCTTCCATAATAACCTGTCCTGCCAGTGTACCTGTAATGGTTGAACTTTGTCCTGCGGCAATCAATGCAATCGCAAATAATAATGGTGCTAATGTACTTCCCAACATAGGTGCCATCATCTTATGCGCATCCTGTATTTCAGTAACTTCTACTCCCGTATTAAAAAAGGTAGTAGCGGCAATGATCAAAATAGCAGCATTCACAAACAACGCTAAATTCAATGCTACTGCGCTATCTATTATATTAAAACGAATGGCTTTTTTTATTTCTACAGGCGTACGCTCAAATTGACGTGTTTGAACCAGTGAAGAATGCAAATATAAATTATGCGGCATAACCGTGGCGCCAATAATCCCTATAGCAATATATAAAGCATTTTCGTTGGTAAATCCCGGAATCAATCCTTTTGAGATCTCAACAACGTTGGGCTCGGCAATCACTAATTGAATAAAAAAAGACACTCCAATAATTCCTACCAGAGAAATAATAAAGGCTTCCAATTTTCGGATACCGGAGTTCAATAAAAACAATAACACAAAACTATCCAGTACGGTAATGCATACTCCCATTAAAATTGACACCGAAGGAAACAGTAAATGTATCCCAATGGCCATACCGACTACCTCTGCCAAATCGCAGGCAGCAATGGCAATTTCAGCCAAGGCATATAAAAAGTAATTAATGAATTTAGAATAATGGTCTTTGGATGCCTGTGCCAAATCACGGCCGGATACGACCCCTAACCGTACGCAATGACTTTGCAATAACAGAGCAATGAGGTTACTCATTACCAAAACCCAAATTAAACTATAGCCATATTTACTTCCACCTTCAATATCGGTTGCCCAGTTTCCGGGATCCATATAACCAACACTGATCATATAGGCAGGACCAATAAACGCTAATAATTTTTTAAACCCTCCTTTACTGGATGTATTTACCGAAGAGTGTACTTCATCGAGCGACTTATGATTGTTATTTGCCATGTGCAGGGTGTACTAATATATTGGAAGCAACTTGCTCACTTAAGAATTCCTGATGTTTTTTATTTATTTTTACTTTTAAGGATCCGTCATAATCATTGATAGATTCAATATCTATCGTATTTCCAAGGCTCAAATTGAGAGTGGTGAGGTATTTTAAGAATTTAGTTTCGTGATTACTCACACCGCAAAACACATAGGTTTGTTTTTTGGTAATGGTACTTAAGGGTACTGAATGAAGCACGCGCATTTTTCCGTCCTTATCTGGAATTGCATCCCCGTGAGGGTCAAATTTAGGGTTATCTAAAAAATCATCCAGTTTTGAAATAAGTTCTTTACTATTGATATGTTCTAATTGTTCAGCAATATCATGCACTTCGTCCCATTTGAACTTTAATTTTTTTACTAAAAACACCTCCCATAAACGGTGTTTCCTAATAATATCCAGAGCAATGGTTTTACCTTTTTCGGTTAAAGAAACGCCATAATACTTTTTATAGGTAAGTACTTTTTTCTCAGCCAACCGTTTTATCATGTCGGTAACCGTGGCGGGTTGCATCGATAAATGAATGGCTATGTTATTAGTAGAAACAGCCTTTTCCTTAAGACTTTCCTCTAACTTATAAATGGCTTTGATGTAGTTTTCTTCCGTAAACGACGTTTGCATGGTGCAAAGATAATAATTTTATCAGACTAAACAATTTTTTAGATTAGTCTAAAATAGACTATAATAAATATAATGTCACTTCGAGCGCAGTCGAGAAGCGTTCCGGAATTAGTTCTTGTTGTTCTCGACTTCGCTCGAACTGACAGAACAAGAAAGAAATTATTTTCTTAACTCAAAGTTATTTCCAAGATAAACACGGCGTACCATTTCATCATTGGCTAAATCTTCGGCAGAGCCTGATTTGATAACCTCTCCGGCATACAGCAGATAGGTTCTGTCGGTAATGTTTAAGGTTTCGTGTACATTATGGTCGGTAATTAAAATACCAATGTTTTTATCTTTCAGTTTACGAACCACACTTTGAATATCTTCCACGGCAATAGGATCAACACCTGCAAAGGGTTCATCCAACAATATGAATTTAGGATCGGTTGCCAAAGCTCTGGCGATTTCTGTTCTTCGTCTTTCTCCACCGGATAACTGATCTCCCAGATTTTTACGGACATGGTGCAAAGCAAATTCATCCAATAAACTCTCTACTTTATGTTCTTGCTCTGCCTTTGTTTTCTTAGTCATTTGCAATACGGCCCGCAAATTGTCTTCGATACTCAGTTTTCTGAAAACAGAAGCTTCCTGTGGCAAGTAACCTACGCCCAGTTGCGCACGTTTATACATGGGCTCGCCTGTAATGTCTTTATCATCCAAAAATATTTTTCCGGAATTAGGCTTTACCATTCCCACGATCATATAAAACGAGGTGGTTTTACCTGCTCCGTTAGGCCCCAACAATCCAACAATTTCACCTTGCGCCACCTGTACACTCACATTGTTGGCAACGGTTCTGTTTTTATATTTTTTGACTAAATTTTCTGAGCGAAGTATCATTTGTATAATCTAATATGTATCAAATATAATCAAAGATATGTGAAGTAAAATTACAAAAATTGTGAATGTATCAAGGCTTCTCCGGATAGCTATCGGGAGCTTAGCCCGGCAGTATTTAAAATGCCAGCTGGAAGCCAAATTTCACCCCAAAGTTATCAATGGCTTTTGCTCTGTGATAGGTAGAACGCCATAGGGCATCAATTCTGAATACTTTAAAAATATTTTCGATACCTGCACTTACTTCCACATAAGGTTCATTACCCAAAGCACTTAATGTTGATGGGAATATTAACGTCTTTCTGTTCTTATCGTTCACGCTTCCCCAAAGTGCCTTACAGGTAACCACTTCGCGCCATTTTAATTTCTTAATCAACGGAATCTTATTAAATAATAATCCCTCAAAATGATGGAACACTCCTACCGACGCATATTGATCGCTCGCAAATTCATAGTATTTCATCATGTTATAGGACATGTAATCATACACATAGGTTTCGTTACCACCATGCAATTCCATAAGCGGATACGGTACTGCGCCGAATATTTTTCCAACTTCTGCCGTGTAATCCGTATAACCCAACAGTGAAACCAAACGCACCCTATCACTTAAATTAAATACAACTTTTTGATAATCATACTCGGCACGGAAGGCATTTTGTAAGGACTTGGAATAATTGATCTGTAGGATAGGCCATTTGGTTCCCAAACTAACACGGGTAAAATCTCCGCTGATAAATTTTTCTTTGTAGGCGAATCTCACATTTAATCTCACTTCTGTATTTTTAATATTTTCTTTGGTACCAATGCTTCCATCATTTTTATAATACTTGTAGGCATTTGCCAATAAAGGTGTAATGGTTCTTCCTGCCAATGTAATTCGTGAGGTTAAGCCATCCACCCATTCTCTTTCATACCACGCATAGGTCTGATCGACACGCGTTAAATTCGTTAAAGGGCTTGTTCTGAATAATGACGCGAAAATGTTATCCTGAGAAAAGCCATTCTGACTTTGTCCTAAAATCTCGTAATCACTTTTATAGGTCATCCCTATTAATTGCCTGTGCGGTTTTTTAGATATAAAACTCTTAAATCCAAGACTGTATTTGAATTTTTCATCTTTGAATCCATACGCCACATAGCCCTGTAATTCATACCAGCGGCTAAACTTACTACTGGTTCTTCCGCCAAAACGGATACGCGGCCCTTCAATACGATTATAACTTATCAAATTAAAATAAGGTCCGATCTCAAAATTATTCACCACTTTATAACCTGATACAAACAGCGTTAATACATCTACCCAGGTACGATATACCGGTAACGTTTTAATGGTATCGATCATGTGATAAATCTTTTTTTCTCTGGCAGATAAACTATCATGCCTGTTTTGATTCCAAAATTCATCTGAATATTTTAAGGCAGAGTCTTCAACAACGATCTTATCACCAAACTCATAAAATTTAACATCTTTAGGTTGATTGATTTTAAAGTCCTGATAAGAAGTAGTTTTGCGGCCATATATACCTACCTGGTTCTTATTCATGGCAAAATCAATCACCAGCCTGTCTTTGCTCAGCATCCATGTGCTGTCAATTTGTGTAAATTCCTGAACAATATTAGCGGCATTAATGAAATTTATATTGGCATCTTTAGGAATACTCATCTCTAACCGTTTCACAGCCCATGTTGTATCCGAGATCCAAATGTTTCCGCTAAAGCATAACTCCTGCGGACGCTTGGATTTAAAGCGGATCTGATAGCAACGTGTATTTCCAATAAATAAACTATCTTCCAAATAATATTTGTAATAGAAAAAGCCATTATCTGAAATAGGGCTCACAAAGTCTTTATTGAATACCAGAATATGATTATCGTAAATATTGATATTTTGGTACATATCCCCCATCACTGAGGTCACACTCGTGTTTTCGATTCCGGTAATTTTATTGGCTTTGATGACCTCTTTTTTTAGTGTAGGATTACTGCGATAGTACACCTTTGAAATGGCTTCCGTAATAAAAATGGGCAGCGATGGTTTTTCTCCTGAATTAACGCTGTCAACATTATCAAACACAAATTGAATAGGCTTGAAAATCTTACGTTCCCGCATTTCTTTCGGAATTCTGTTCAGATCAAACTCTACTTTATTGTAAGTTTCGTATTCATAGGCATCGAGCTTACGTTTATTATTATACTCCTTATGAGAGATCACATTACGGATAATCCGATGCGCCGGATTTTCTCCTGCTTTTACCACAACTTCCAGTAAATTAACCCCTTCCAACACCATGGGCATATTTACCTGTTGGTTCTCTCCCCGTTTAATAGGGCGTGTCAATTTTTTGTAGCTTACATAGGTGGCTACAATCGAATCACCTAATTTAGTGGTGGTAATGGAATAATTTCCGTCAAAATCCGTAGTCCCGCCAACAGTAGTGCCTTTTATGAGAACGGGAACGAAGGGCAGAGGTTCTTTCGTTTCAGAATCAAACACCTTACCGGTAATTGTATAGCTTTGGGCGTAATATTCTGCGCCAAAGAGTACTAATAACAAAAAGACGTAAAAGTGTAGTTTCTGAACCATTAAGTTTAATAAACTTAAAAGTAACACTTATTCATAAATACTTCAACTTTATTTTAGAAAATTTGTTATACTTGAACTAGCATTTTATGGAAAAATACGACGTTGTAATAATTGGAAGCGGCCTTGGTGGTTTATGTACTGCCTATATATTGGCCAAACATGGCATGAAAGTTTGTGTACTGGAAAAAAACAGACAAATTGGTGGTTCATTACAAATCTATAGCAGAGATAAAACTATTTTTGAAACAGGAGTTCACTATATCGGAGGATTAGACGAAGGGCAAAACCTGAACCGTTATTTCAAGTATTTCAACATCATGAAAGACCTGAAATTACAAAAGTTGAACGAAAATGCCTTTGATGTGATCTCCTTTGAAGGAGACGAGCAGCTATATCCACATGCGCAGGGCTACGATAATTTTGTGGAACAGTTAGCTGCTATCTTTCCTCATGAAAGAGAGGCTTTAAAAACATACATCCAAAAGGTAAGAGAGGCTTGTGCCGATTTTCCGATGTACAATTTATCAAGCGACAAAAAGGATTTTACCAATGCATGGCACTTACAGGTAGACTCTCAGTCTTACATCAATTCTCTTTTTAAAGACGAGAAACTGCAAAAAGTGATTGGTGGCAATAATATGTTATATGCCGGAGTTGCAGGTAAATCGCCATTTTATGTGCATGCCTTAGTGGTTAACTCATACATCGAAAGTTCTTATCGCTGTATTGATGGTAGTTCACAGATTGCCAGAATTATGAGCCACAACATTAAGGAAATGGGTGGTGAAATTTTAAATTACCACGAAGCGAAACGTTTTATTTTTAAAGGTGATTCTATTGAATCGGTTGAACTGGAAAACGGAGAACGTATAGAAGGGAAAACCTTTGTATCTGCCATTGATTTAAGTAAAACCATTGATATGGTTGAGGGACCGCAATTACGCTCTGCTTACAAAAATCGTTTAAAGGGCCTTGAGAATACGGTATCTGCCTTTTTACTAAATGTGGTTTTACAACCTGAATCATTTCCTCATCTGGATCACAATATTTATCATTTAATAAACCCTGATGTATGGGCCGGGCCGTTTTATGATGAGAAAAAATGGCCGGAATCGGTTGCTGTGTTTGGCAATACAAATTCCAAGCACCCTAATTTCACCGAGAATTTTACAGCCATGGGTTATATGCGACATGAAGAGTGTGCCAAATGGTGGAATACTAAAAGTATCATCCCTAATCATGTAAGTTACAGAGGTGATGATTACGAAGCTTTCAAAATAGAAAAGTCTGAGAAATTACTGGATGCCATTGAAAAACGAATTCCCGGAATCAGATCAAAAGTAAAATCGTATACCAGTGCTACGCCTATCACCTATCGTGATTACATAGGTAGTAGGGATGGCTCCTTATATGGCGCGATCAAGGATTATAAAGAACCCTTGAAAACATTTATAACGCCACGAACCAAAGTGAATAATTTATTTTTAACAGGTCAGAACTTAAATTTACATGGTGTATTAGGTGTAACTGTGAGCTCGGTTGTAACCTGCACCGAAATTTTAGGTGATCCTGAATTAATTACCAAAATTAAACGCGCAAGTTAACTTACAACTCATAACTTATAATTCATCTCTTATAACTAAATAATATGTTAACCATTGATCCTAAAGAAACACCGATTCCGCAATTACACCAATATTTATTAGGTGCTGTTGGCCCACGCCCTATTTGCTTTGCCAGTACCATTGATGCACAGGGCAATCACAATTTAGCGCCTTTCAGTTTTTTCAATGTATTTAGTGCCAAACCTCCTATTGCTATTTTTTCTCCTAACCTAAGTGGCAAAACAGGTAAAGCCAAAGACACACATTTGAATATTAAAGAAGTCCCCGAATGTGTGATTAACATTGTGAACTACAACATGGTGCACCAAATGAGTCTGGCAAGTAGCCCATATGAAAAAGGTGTTAATGAATTTACAAAAGCCGGCTTCACTCCTATAGCTTCTGATTTAGTAAAACCAATGCGTGTTAAGGAAAGTCCCGTTCAATTGGAATGTAAAGTATTTGAGCTAAAAGAAATAGGTAATTGTAATTTAGTGATGTGCGAAATTGTAAAGATACACATTGATGAATCTGTTCTAAATGCACATGGTTTAATTGACCAACAAAAAATTGATCTGGTAGCCCGCATGGGAGGAAACTGGTATTGCAGGGCCCATGGAGATGCCTTATTTGAGATCGAAAAACCGATCACCACCATTGGAGTTGGCGTGGATGCTATTCCTGCTTCGATCAGAAACAGCACAGTGCTTACCGGTAATAATTTAGGGCAATTGGGCAATTTAGAAGTACTGCCTACCAAAGAAGAAGTTGATGCCTATAACAAAACATTGACTCATAAATTCTCTAATGATACGGAGAAGCATCAATACGCCAAAACCTTGTTAGAAGTAAACAACGTGAAAGATGCATGGTGTGTTTTGATGTCTTAAAATGACATTAATACTGCTTTAGACTGATATTCATCATACTGTTTCTTTTCAGGTGGTTGTATTTTTGTATATAACCTAAAAATGTATGCCATGCAAAAACACGATCTATTACACGAATTTCCTGAAATGAAAGATAAAATCCATGAGTTAAAAACAACGGATTCACATTTCAGAAAATTATTTGATGAATATCATGAAATTGACCACCAGATTCACAGCTACGAAAGCGGTGCCACTGCAACTACTGATGAGCATTTACATGAATTAAGAGCTAAGCGCGTTCATTTAAAAGATTCGCTTTACACCTTGTTAAAAAACTAAGATAAGCTTAGGGTTTTATTAGTGAAAGCCATTCAGGAACACCTGGATGGCTTTCTTCGTTAAACACAACTATCGTACTTTTTGCTTCCTATAAGTGTGTGATCAACCGTATACTTATGTGTGATTTTGTCACATTTTAAAATAATAGTAATTTTAGTTACTATGAAACCTATCTCTTTTAAAACCCACATAGACAAACTCAGCTATTTAAAAACCTTTTATTTAGAAGTGCCTGCGCCTATTGTTAAAAAAATTGGGGGCATAGGCAAAGTCCGTTTACTATGCGAAGTAAATAAGCAACTGAAGTTTCAATGCGGCCTTGTATCGCTGCCGGAGGGAAAGGCTTACATCTCCATTAACAGTAAGCGAATGAAAGAGTTAGGCGTAGTTGATGGAGACACTGTTGATGTTATCTTAACAGAAGACCGCAGTGAATACGGGGTTGAAGTTCCGGAAGAGTTAACAGAATTATTTAAGCAGGATCCTGAAGGTAAACGTCGCTTTGATGTCTTAAAACCAGGTATGCAACGTTACATCCTCAATCATGTGAATACCGTGAAAAACCCACAATTAAGAGTAGACAGGGCATTTATGCTCATCACTAACCTAAAGAATTTAACACCTGGTAAGGAGACGTTTAGGGAAATTCTGGGGAAATAAAAAAAGAGGATAATCGCTTATCCTCCCCATGCCCCCTCCAGAGGGGGATATATTAATCTCAATATTAATTGATCACTGGTAAGTAGCTATAGTTCTTGCTGTATTCTAACATTTGTTGAGTAAAGCTTTTTGGATACTCAATAGTAACATCTACTATTTTCCCATCTTTCATTACCGGCGTTAATTTTGGCTGAATAAAGCCCTGATATGGAGCCATCGCCAATTTATTGTAACGTTCTAATACTTCTTTATGTAAAGCCAGATCTACTTTTACACCGTAGTTCTCTATTAAAGCTTTTCCTGCTTTGTAATCGCCCTGAGATTTGATACGCTGCAATTCTTTTAATAATTCACCAAATAACACACGTAGTTTTAAGTAGTCGTTAATTACGAAATACGTTTTGCCATTCTCCACTTTTTTCTCAATTACGTTTTCTTTTTGTCCTTTTTCAAAAGCCCATTTAGCAATCATCTGACGGTTACGCATATGTGCTTCTTCGATGTTGTCTCCCAACTTTAAACGGGATAATTGAACCATCAGACCTTTGGTTATATATTCATCATAAGATGCTTTTCCATAATCCAAAGAAGGCATTACACCAAGATCCACTAATTTTTGATCCATCAGATAATATAAAGCCACTAAATCAGCGCGACCTTCTTCTAAAGCAGAAGCATAGTTCTTTAAGGTCTCATGCGGTTGTCCAACACCCGGTTCAATTTGTCCGCTGGCATGCCCAATTACCTCGTGCATATCGGTGTGCAATTTATCCGCAAGTCCCGCATAATCCAACACATTTTTTTTGATAGCATCATTATAGTAAAACTCATTCACTACACTTCCACCGGCTGCTTTTTCATAAGCTTCTACAATGTTTCCTAAGTTCACAGATTTAGAACCGTGTGTTTCTCTGATCCACTCATTATTTGGTAAGTTAATTCCTATTGGCGTAGATGGAGCTGCATCTCCACTTTCCATCACGGCATTAATAACTTTAGCAGAAATACCTTTCACGTTTTTCTTTTTGTGCTGAGGCAATAAGGTAGAATTATCTTCAAACCATTGTGCATTGGCACCGATGGTGGCAATGCGCTTAGAGGCTTCAAAATCCCTAACAGAAACAACTGATTCAAAGGTTGCTTTTTTTCCTAACGGATCTTCATACACTTCAATAAATCCGTTTGTAACGTCAATAGCACTTTGAGTATCTTTTACCCAGGCAATATTGTAATCATCAAAATCTTTTAAAGAACCTGACTTATAATATTTCACCAATTTTTCTAAGGCTAATTTCTGTTCCGGATTTTCGGCCACTGTAATAGCTTTCTCTAACCAATACACGATTTTTTCGATTGCCTGTGTGTACATACCACCCACTTTCCATACTTTCTCTACAAGTACTCCATTTTCCTTTACCAGCTTGCTGTTTAAGCCAATCATTACAGGAGTGGTATCTTTTTTATTGATCATTTTTTCATAAAAAGCGATCGCTTCTTTTTGATTAACACCTTCATAAAAGTTAACCGCCGAATTGGTAATCAAATCTTTGCTGGCATCTAAACTTACTTTTTTAGGGGCAATTTTCGGATCATAAATAATAGGCAATAAACGCGCAGAAAAATCTTTCACGGATTCGCCTGTGTTTAAAGGCAACTTAGAGGCATCCGCATTTGCAATGAATTGAGCAAACACTTCCTGAGTACACTCCGGAAAAAATTTCTCACTTCCGTAATGATGATGGATACCACGGCTAAACCACACGCGCTTAGCATATACCATAAACTTTTTATAATCTTCGTTATTCACATCTCCTTTATAGGATTCGACGATAGCATCAATGGTTTTGCGAATGGTCAGGTTATACTTGTAGTTTTGATCCCACATAATATCTCTGCCGCATAAAGCCGCTTCGGATAAATAATATAATAGCTCTTTTTGTTGAAGAGATAATTGTTCGAAGCCCGGAACTTCATAACGCAATATTCTTAGGTCAGCAAATTGTTCGCTCACATATTCAAAAGCCTCTGTTGAATCTTTCATAATTGTATCCTGTTTGGCACTCACTTCATTTGACATTAAGTCGGATTGATTTGATTTACAAGCGCCCAATAATAAGGCTGCTGAAATCGTCACTATAAATAATTTATTGGTCATTTTTATGTAATTTAAGAGGTACAAGAATAAGGTTAAAAAAAGGCATTTGCAAACGGTTTTTGCTTTCTTTTTTTAATGGTTATATTTGAATCATCATGGGCAGGAAACTCTATCTTATTCTGGCAATACTTGTGGTTTCAGCAAGCATTAAAGGTCAGTCCGTTAAACGGCAGTTACTATCCGCCAAGGCCTTTAATTTTCATCATTCATTCTATGTTTATGGGTACCAACAGGTGAATTCAAATCTCGTCTTCCGATGTTTTTCCTACTCCGATAAATTACAATTATCGGATAGTGCAAGCTATGTTTTAGGAAATCATGTCCCCTCCGATTTTCTGGATATTACCGCAGATACCTTACACCATGTTATCAATTTTTACTTCCAATTAGCCGATCAAAAAAACCGCGTGACTCTTCTGCGCTTAAATGACAACCTCAAAACAATTGCCAATACCGATAATTACGACGCCAATCATATCAATTCCTTAGCTGCATTTGACGTTGAAAAATACACCTGCCAGCAGGATATATATATTATCAGAACGGCTGAAGACAGCTCCGGTAAGCAATTCTATTTATCCAAATACTCGGTCAAAGCCATGAATAAGCCATTTGAGTACGACTATCAATGGCAGTTCGCTTTCGAAAGGCAATACATCTATCGCGCTTCCATCATGTATGCCGATAGTAACCAGGTGATGGTGTATGCACAGGTGTTTGACGGACCGAAAAAAGGGCAATGGGTATTGCGTATTAATTCACACACAGGGCAGCTTATCAAGGGAACAAAACTTAGTTCGAAAGGCGATACACGCTATTTTTTAATGTCGGGTTTTATCATTGATAAGAAAACAAAAAGTATAGATGTGATAGGCAGTATCTATGATGCCAATATGATTGATCTTAAGAATAAAAAGGCAAACTTTAGCAATCAATCAAAAGGGCATCAGCTATTTTTAGTGCGTATCGATAGTCTTGGAGATGTATCATCCAGGATAGAAAAAGCATTTCCATTACCTATTCAAACAAAAACGGGAAGCATATTACAGTCATTCCATTTAAAGATCAGAGAGTTTACCAAGCAAAAAGATGGTAGTTACGACGTTTGGGCTGATATATATGAGCAAACACAAGCAAATATACTGGCCTATTACAGTTCCTGGCATTTTACGATCGTTCCAAATGATGTGGATTATGACATCGTTCGTTCCCCTCTCAGTATTAGCAGTAAAGCTGTTCCCAACCTGATCAGCTTTGCCAAAGGCGATACTTACGGTAAATTTATTCTGAATGATATTGGCGACTATGATAAATTCAAATACATCAAACCTGTAAATGACATTGTTATCAAAACAGGATTGGATGACTTAAATAATGCCTTTTATGTTCTCAGGAAAACAGACCTGTTATCTTCAAGAAAAACCATATATTATATCTGGATGGGTAAAAAAGGGTTGGAATACAAAACTATTTTCACCTCCGAACAAGGACAAAATATGGCTATCTTCTTTACCGGTAAAACTTCGTATGTAAGTTTTATAACCAATATCGGGAATTCGGATTTTGAATTGAAGATTAATACACTTTAAGCTTCGGGTCCGCTGAGTCAGACATTCTGCCGTAACCCTGAACTTGATTCAGAATCTCATGAGATGCCGAATTAAGTTCAGCACAACTTCAACTTTTCAACCTTTCATCTGACAAAGCTATATCTCCACAATATTCAAATTCTTTTTATTTTTCATTTCAACAGGAATAACGGATAAAATACAGTCATAAAGGCATTGCACTAATTTAGCCTTTATAAACTCCCGATGTGTTACCAAGCTAATTTCCCTAACCGGCTCAGGAGACTTAAAGGAGCGAATTCGTTTTTGCTGAGAGCCTGTTAAATGGTGTGTGGTCAATTCAGGAATAATGGTCATTCCAAAATTAGTATCAACCATATTCTTGAGAGTTTCAATACTGCCGGCATTGTAATGGAAATGCTCTTCAGATTCTTTCTGCTTCTTTAAAGCACAAAAATTTAATATCTGAGAGCGCATGCAGTGACCCTCTTCCAATAACCATAGCCTGGTTATATCAATATCTTTTGGTAACACATATTGTTTATCAAATCCCTTTTCCTTTTGGTTCACATATAAATAATACTTCTCATAAAACAACACCTGTTCGGTAATCGCTGCATCGTGAAGTGGAGTTGCTAAGATCCCTGCATCTATATCTCCTGTTTTTAGCTTCTGTAATATCACATCCGTTGTATATTCATTAATGATTAATTTTACCAAAGGATAGGAGTGCATAAACTGTTTCAAAAATAAGGGCAGTAAATAAGGGGCCAGGGTTGGAATAATCCCGATTTTTAATTCTCCGCTCACAATCCCTTTTTCATCCTGAATAATTTCTTTCAACTTTTTAGACTCGGCAACTATTTTTCTGGCCTGAGCAATTAGTTTTTCTCCTATATCTGTTGTTTTAACAGGTTGCTTACTTCTGTCAAAGATCTTTATATCCAGCTCCTCTTCCAGTTTTTTAATCATCATACTCAGGGTAGCCTGTGTGACAAAACAAGCTTCGGAAGCTTTCACAAAATTCTTTAGCTTATCAACAGCAATGATGTACTCTAATTGTTGCAGGTTCATAATATAGATTTTATCTATACAAATATATAAAATATCAGTTTGATTGATAACTTAAAAGAACACAAATTTGTATCAGAATTTAAAACAACAGATTATGAAAAATAAAATAGGATTAAAAACTCAGGATTGCATTGAATTATCCAATCAATTAAATCAGCTACTTTCAAATTATCAGTTACTATACATGAATGTTCGGGGTTTTCACTGGAATATTAAAGGAAACAACTTTTTTGAATTGCATGTAAAATTTGAAGAAATATATAACAACCTGCAACTAAAGATAGATGAAATAGCCGAACGAATCTTAACCTTAGGCTATACCCCCGTTCATAGCTATAGTGATTATCTAAAACATTCCACCGTAAAAGAGAAAACGCACATCAGTGATGGAAAAGTTGCACTGGCCGAGACCCTCAGTTCATTTGAAATCATCATTTCTTTACAAAGAGAGATTTTAGCCCTGGCAGGTAATGCAAACGACGAAGGCACCAATGCTTTAATGAGTGATTATATCCGAGAACAGGAGAAACTAGTGTGGATGTATAGCGCTTACCTTAATAAATAAGTTTTAATGTTTAACTGTTTTATGTTTATTGAAATAGAGCAGTTAAACAATACCAATCAAAAAAACATTAAACATAAAAACAATCAAACATACATAATATGGAAACAACAAGAGTAATATCGGTAGGGTCTAAATTCCCTGAATTCAACAAACAAGCCGTAATATCCACTGAACAGGGTAAAGAATTTGAAATGATCAGCAATGATATTCATTTGGCAAAAGGAAAATGGATGGTGCAGTTTTGGTGGCCAAAAGATTTCACATTTGTTTGCCCCACAGAAATAGCAGAATTTAATAAACATGTTCAGGACTTTTCTGACAGAGATACTGTATTGGTAGGCGCTTCAACAGATACGGAGTTTGTGCATCTGGCCTGGAGAAAAAATCACGATGATTTAAAAAACTTAAAATTTCCGATGCTGGCTGATACTTCAAAATCACTGGCCGAAGAATTAGGTATCCTGGATACCAATGAAAAGATCGCCTACAGAACAACTTATATTGTTGACCCACAAGGCATGGTACGCTGGGTAAGTGTTTACGATTTAAACGTAGGTCGCAATGTTAACGAAGTGATCAGAGTATTAGATGCTTTGCAAACAGATGAACTATGCCCTTGTAACTGGAAAAAAGGAGAAGAAACAATTCACGCATAATTTTTAAGGCCATGGAAAACACAGTTATCAACGAAACCCTGGAGGGTTTATTAAACACGGTCCATTATACATCTGATGCCCCTCAGGCTTTAGTAGATATGGGCACCACAGAAGCACGTTACTTAAAAGATCTGAAAATCAATATTGGTAATTCGCTTAAATATGAAAGCCTGACGGAAAAAGAAAGCGCCTTATTGGCACTAAGCGTGGCTATCAACGAAAAAACAAAAACACTGGAGCATGCCCTTTTGGAAAAAGCAACGCTAGCAGGCGCTTCACAAGAAGAGATTCTGGAAACTTATGCTTGCGTGTCTTTATTAAACGTCAATAACGTGTTTTATCGTTTCAGACATTTCACCAAAAAAGAGTTTTATCAAACAACACCGGCCGGTATAAAAATGACCGTAATGGGAAATCCAACCATGGGCAAGGAGTTTTTTGAATTAATGAGTTTGGGTATCTCTTCATTAAACGGCTGCGAATTGTGCGTGAATGCTCATGAAGAATCATTAATAAAAATGGGCACCAGCCAACAACGTATTTACGATGCTGTGAGATTATTTGCGAATGTGAAGGGATTAACCGTATTTTTTAACTAACTTAACATCAACCAAAACTATAAATATGAAAAGAACAGCAAAAGCCCATTGGGCAGGTACATTGAAAGAAGGAAAAGGAAGCTTAACCACTCCAAGTGGTATTTTAAATAACACCAATTACAGTTTTAAAACCCGCTTTGAAGAAGGAGAAGCCGGAACAAATCCTGAAGAATTATTAGCAGCTGCTCACGCAGGATGTTTCACTATGGCTGTAGGAGCAATGCTAACCGCTAAAGGATTAACCCCAAAAGCATTGGATACGGAAGCTATTGTAACAATGGAAGGGTTGGCAGTAACTGCTGTTCATTTAATTATTTCGGGAAGTGTAGACGGTATTACTGCAGATGAGTTTACAGCTATTACAAAAGACGCAGAAAAAAATTGTATTATATCCAAAGTATTGAGTGTGCCCATTACTTCTCAAGCAACATTTGTAGCTTAAAAATGAATGTCTGTCTGTTGTTGACAACAGACAGACATTAGTTTAAATATTCTACGGAGAATATGTATTTATGATATAATTCATCAGTTTTATTCTTACTTTTATAGTTAGAATAATCAAAAAACTATGACCATAAAGGTATTTATATTATCTATTTTCATCTTTATTTGTAACACGGCTTTCTCTCAAAATAGCGATTCTCTTGTTAAGAAAGCGGATTTAAGATATAAAAATACGGAAGAGAAGTTAGCCTTTTCGAAAAAAGACCTGTCAAACCCGGATAATATTATTAGTCTGCTTCTCTCTTCATATGAGAAGGACAACATATACAGTGACACAAAAGCTCAACAACAAATTAATGATTGTGTAAAGAGCTTAAAACAAGAAATTGAGACTAAATCTGAAGTAAAAAAGGTAAAATATGTTTATGATTATGTACACAAACTTTTTTTGAAAGTTTACAAATTACAAAACAGCTTTTCGGATATTTTTTCAAAAGGGGAATACAACTGCGTTTCTGCGTCCGCACTATATGCTATTATCTTTACAAAACTGGACATCCCATTTACCATTATTGAAGCACCACATCATGTTTATTTAGTAGCATTTCCTCAAACGTTTAAAATACTTATAGAAACTACCAGTCCTGAAAAAGGCTACTATCAATTTAACGACAATTTCATAAACTTATATGTTAAAAGCTTATACAATTCTAAATTAATTACTAAATCCGAATACGAAACCAATACGGCTAATCAGTTATTTGACAAGTATTATTTTGATTCGAAAGGCTTGTCGTTATCGGAAATAGTGAGTCTGCAATACAGTAATTATGCTGTTTACAATCTGGAAGAAAAAAAATACAGTGAAGCAATTGACGAAATAAAAAAAGCATATTATTTAAATCAATACGAGCGAAATAAATACATTTTAAAATCTTCTTTAATTTATCATCTCGAAAATAATAAATATGACAAAAAAGAACAGGTAGACGAACTTAGTATTTTATGTAGATTCAATAACGAAAAAGATAAAGAGATCAGCAATGAAAACATTAGAAATGAATTTTTAAGATTAACAGAAAATCAATTAATTAATAATTCAAATTATGATTTTTACAACGAATCTTATAATACTATTATTAAAGAAATAAAAGATACGAGTCTTAGTAAAGAAATCGCATTTGGTTATCATTATGAATTAGCACGTTTAGGCTATTTAAACAACAAGGATTCTGCTTATGAACTTCCTCATTTAAGAGCAGCGTATTTAATAAACGCAAAAAATGCAAATCTTCAATCAATTATTCTGAATTATACAGAACGGGAGGTTAAATTAAACAACGATCCACGCGATATTATCATATTACTGAATGCAAATTCTAAAACTTTTGATTTTATGAATGATAATAATGGATTTAATGGCGTTAAGGCAAATTGTATTTTGGAACTATCATACCAATCCTTTGCTATTAATGATCTTAATAAAGGCGAGGGGTACCTAAAAGAATTTGAAGCATTAATGAATCAAAAAAAAGAAACGAAAGCTAACGAAAGCTTTATTGAAAAAGCATATTCGGTTGCAGCAGGAGTATATTACAAAAAAGGAAATGTCGCAAAATCCAAACAAACCTTAAAAACAGGTCTACTTTATGCTCCGGATAGCTTTGGCTTAAAACTAAGATTAGGGCAATTATAGATTAAAAATTATTAGCGGAGGCATTAAAACTGATTGTTTTAATAAAGGTATTCCCAAACTTTGTTTTGCGATAAGCAGCTAACTTCACCTTTTCCATCACAAATCCTCCCGGATAAACTGAAAACTCAAGCACATGACTATCTCCCCTCTTCTCCAGTCGTTGATATTGAGTAATTACATTTCCTGTGTCTTTCGCCACCACCCTAAATACTTCATCATCTGCTTCAGGATTTTCCAGAGAAATAATATAATAAAGCTTGTTCTCGAGATTGACCTTGTTTTGCTCTCTATAGCTAATAGCAAAATCATTATTTATTTCATTGCCATTCTCATCCCATTCTTTTAAGCCTAAACCGGGCCTGTCATAATAATAATAAGCAATACTTTTAGGCTTGCCATTGTTATAAAACAATTCCTGAGGCCCAACTTTAGATCCATTCTGAAAGTTAAACTTTTCAATCAGATTTAATGATTTATAAGAATATGTATACGCTGCACCGTGAAAAACACCATTTTCAAAACAAATCTTAGAGAACAGTTTACCTTGTGGGTTGTATTTCTCCCAACATCCGGCCTTTTCTCCATTGTTATATATCTGAATCGCTTCTAAATTGCCATTGGGATGGAAAAACTTAGCCGTATCAACATTTTTATCATCTACAAAATGCTGAATTATTTTAAGTTTACCATTTTCATAATACTCTTTCAAATAGCCATTTTTTTTGCCGTCTTTATATTCAATCACCTGGCATGTATCTTCTGAATTCGAAAACAGAATAACTTTCAACCCGTTTTTACCATCAAACTTGTTTCGGCTGCAGGAAATGATAATTAAAAGACATAAAAAAGCAGTGACTGTATGTTTTGCTCTCATAAAGTTTAAGTCAGCTCATAAGTTAAACTTCCTATCTTATCCAATTCATTCATCAGTTCTGTACTTACAGCAATTTTTTGGGATTTGGAAAACAGCTTCACACTCAGATTCTCAATCGGATCTTCCACAAAAAACTCTACACTACATTTACCCTGTGAAGCATTAAAAATAGATTCGATATTCGCAATTAACTCATCATTGATAGCAGCAATGTCCATTTTTAATTTCATGCTTGAGAAAATATTTTCCTTAACAGTTTCCAGTAATTCTATTTTTTGGATTTTTAATTCCAAACTTCCCGGCTGACCATAACGTTCCTGCACCTTGGCTTTTACGTATACAAATAATGGCGATACCATAAATTTACTATACTCCACAAAGTCCTTACCAAACAACATTAATTCTACTGAACCATGATAATCTTCAATAATTAATTTACCAAAGGCATTCCCAGTTTTACTGGTCCTGTTTTCAAAGCCGGTGATTACTCCACCAAACGTCACATCCTTGCCCTTAAACGGCTCTAATCCTGCTTTTAGTTGCGCACAATTGGCGTTACATTTATGTTCGATGATCAATTTATAAGGATCTAAAGGATGTCCGGAAATAAAGAATCCTACAACCTCCTTCTCTCTTGCCAGTTCTTCTAATTTACCCCAGGGTTCTATTTTTTGTGGTAACTGAGGTTCTGTAATTTCAATCTCATCATCTCCACCAAATAAACTTGCCTGAGATGTATCATTCCCCAGACTCATTTGGTTGCTATACTTGATCATACGATCTGTGAGTGTAGTACCGTCTGTATCCGGTGTAAAAAACATCGCACGATGCACCCCTTCAAAACTATCAAAGCCTCCTGCCAATGCTAAGCCTTCCAAAGATTTTTTATTAACGCTTTTACTATCCAGGCGCTTTGCCAAATCAAATACCGAAGTAAATTTTCCATTGGCATTTCTTTCTTCGATAATATTATTAACCGTATTCTCTCCTACTCCTTTTATAGCGCCCATCCCAAAACGGATATCCGTGCCGCCCGGAATTACTGCAAACTTGGCAAAACCTTCGTTGATATCCGGACCAAGCACTTTCACACCCATTCGTTTACATTCTTCCATTAAAAACGAAATAGCATCAATACTTCCGGCATGATTCAATACCGAAGCCATAAACTCCGATGGATAATGAGCTTTGATATATGCTGTTTGAAATGCAACGTAAGCATAGCATGTAGAGTGAGACTTATTAAAGGCATAGCTCGCAAAAGCTTCCCAATCTTTCCATACTTTTTCAGCAACTACCGGATCATGATTATTGGCTTTACAATTATCAATGAACTTACCCTTCATTTTATCCAACGTTGCTCTGTCTTTTTTTCCCATTGCCTTTCGCAATGTATCCGCATCACCTTTTGTAAAGTTGGCTAATTTTTGAGACAGTCGCATTACCTGTTCCTGATAAACAGTAATACCATACGTTTCGCCAAGGTACTCATCCATCCCTTCCAAATCAAAAGTCACAGGTTCTCTGCCATGCTTACGATTAATATAGTTAGGAATATATGCCAGCGGACCCGGACGATACAAGGCATTCATCGCAATCAGGTCATTGAAAGTATCGGGTTTCAAATCTTTCAACGATTTTTGCATACCGGCACTCTCATATTGGAACACACCGTTTGTTTCGCCCCGTTGAAATAACTCGTATGTTTTTTTATCATCCAAAGGTATGGCATCTATATCGATATCGACACCATGATTCAGTTTGATATAACTTAAAGCATCTTTAATAATGGTTAACGTTCTTAAACCCAGGAAGTCCATTTTTAGTAAACCGGCACTTTCTGCAACCGAGTTATCAAACTGGGTAACGAGCATGTCACTATCTTTCGCTTTAGTAACAGGTACAAACTTCACCATATCATCGGGCGTAATAATCACACCACAGGCGTGAATACCAGTATTACGCAAACAACCTTCCAATTCATAGGCTTGTTTTAATACATCTGCCTCCGGTGTTCTTTCTTCTGCCAATTTTCTGAAGTTATGAGACTGCTCAACCACCTCGCGTTTATCCTTGATCTTACCTAAATATTTTTCGTCAATACCGCCGGGCTTTAACAAGGCCTTCAATTTCGCATCCAAACTATCCGGAAATGCCTTTGCCAATCTATCGGCATCCGGCAATGGTAAATCCAAAACCCTTGCCGTATCTCGAATAGCAGATTTACCTCCCATTGTACCATAGGTAATAATTTGTGCTACCTGATTAAAACCGTATTTATCGATTACGTACTTAATTACTTTATCACGACCCTCATCATCAAAGTCAATATCAATATCGGGCATGCTGATACGGTCAGGATTTAAGAAACGCTCAAAGAGGAGATCAAACTTAATAGGGTCAACGTTAGTGATCCATAAACAATATGCAATAGCAGAACCTGCCGCAGAACCACGACCTGGACCAACGGCTACACCCATTTCACGGGCTTTGGAAATGAAGTCGGCTACGATTAAAAAATAACCAGGATATCCCATTCTCTCAATGGTTGCCAACTCAAATTCAATACGTTCCCTGGTTTCAACAGGCATATCCGGATAACGCTTGTGTGCCCCCTGCCACGTTAAATGCGACATGTAAATAAACTGCTCGGCAATGACCCGCATTTCGGCTTTTTGGATGTCAATCGATTCCGGCGACAGATTTTTCTCTGCCCAGCCTTTTTCTTTTAAAGCAATGATACGCTGATGCGAAGCATTAATCTCCTCAACATGTGTATCAATAAAATTCTGCGCAATTTCAAACTTAGGCAATAAAATATCACGTCCCAATTTAAACTGTTCAACCTTCGCCACGATCTCATTTGTCATTTCAATAGCTTCAGGCATATCCGCAAATAATTCTATCATCTCCTTAGGAGATTTAAAATAAAATTCTTTGTTCTGTAACCCATATCGAAAGCCTCGTCCACGACCAACGGGTGTAGACTTCTTCTCACCGTCTTTCACACACAACAAAATATCGTGTGCATCAAATCCGTTTTTATCCAGGTAGTAATTACTATTGGCAGCAAAGTATTTAACCTGATGTTTTGCCGCAAATCGAAGTAACACGTCATTGACGTGATTTTCTTCCTGCAAATCATGACGATTTAATTCCACGTAAAAATCATCACCAAATAATTCTTTATACCAAACAAATACTTCTTCGGCTTGTTCTTCACCAACATTTAAAATCAAACTAGGGATTTCAGCTGATAGAGAACCGGTTGTAGCAATCAAACCCTCTTTGTATTGTAATAATAAGTTTTTATCAATACGAGGCACATAATAAGCCCCATCAATTAAACCAACCGAACTTAACTTTGATAAATTTTGATAACCTAATCTGTTTTTGGCAATAAACACCTGGGTATAACCATTATCCTGCTTGGTTTTATCTTTATGATCTTTACAAATAAATAATTCGCAACCAATAATGCATTTTAATTCGTTTTGCAAATCACCTTCCTTTTCTCCTTTTGTAATCGCAGCGTTATGATCTTTTACGCTTTTATTGTGTTTATCAATGGCTTGCCAAAACTGAAACGCACCATACATATTACCATGATCAGTCATAGCAACAGCAGGCATATCATAAAATACAGCTTTCTTCACTAACTCTTTCACATCACTGGTTGATTGAAGAACAGAGAACTGTGTATGATTGTGCAAGTGTGAGAATTTTAATTTAGAGACATCAGATGCGGGATTTGAGACATCCGATTTTTCCGGTCTCACGTCTGATTTCTTGTTTTTTCGTTCTTTCCAGGCCTGTTCATGTTGATACAAAGCAGATAAATCAGGCGCCTGATAAGTAATGTTTTGTAAATCTGTTGAAGGAATTTCAGCAACTTTAGTGATACCTCGTTTAATAATTTCGAAGAACACTTTACCGGTTGCTAAAACGTCAAAAGCAGCATTATGAGCCTCTTCGAAAGAAGCATTAAATAACTTCGTGTATAATTCCGTTAATGTTGGCCATTTGAATTTTCCACCACGTCCTCCGGGAATAGCACAGTACTCAGTGGTTTCATCATTTTTTGTATCGATAAATGGTTTAGCCGCCAGTACATTTTCCAAACCACAACGTAATAATTCAGAACCAATGATGTTGTTATCAAACTCAATATTATGTCCGCATAAATAGTTAGCCTGATTAACCACATTTACAAATTCCTGTAAAACTGTTTTTAAATCCTGGCCTTCCTCAATAGCACGTTCGTTGGTAATACCATGTATCTGAACAGCATTAAACGGAATCGTATAACCTTCGGGTTTAATGATAATGGAATTACTATTTATCAAATTTCCCTGAGCATCATGCAATTGCCAGGCAACCTGTACCATCCGTGGCCAATTATCAAAATCAGTAAGTGGTGCGCTGTAACTGCGTGGCAAGCCTGTTGTTTCGGTATCAAATATTAAGAACATGTTTGTATGTTTATATGTTTTACTGTTTAATGTTTTTTGTTGAATGATTTTGAAATTGACACTTCATTAAACATTCAAACTTCAAACAACTAAACATTCTTTTTTAAAGCGTTTTTAATTTCTATTAATTCGTTTTTAATATCAGTTAAAAGTTGTGTGTTATCAATCATGTGAGCTTGTTTCGATTCACCTGTTATAACACCACCGTATCCATGCTTTTGATTAATCACTTTTTCTCGTTGTAATAATATTTCTGTTTTGAAGCTTTCCGCGTCATTGATCCCCAGCATACTCATCATATTCTGGTGTTGTGGACCTCCGCCGCCGCCGGCCGTTTCAATTTTTATCAGAGTCAATCCAAAATACCTAAGAATTGGTCCACCAACAAAGGATAAATCCTGTATATTTTCTACAGGAATTGTTTTTTCAATATGCAAAATTAAGCCTTTCGAAAATTTCAAGTTCTTATTGGTTATTTGACAAGACAGTGTTTTAAAATATTTTCCACTCATCCATTGCCCTAATCCAAATATCCAAAAAGGAATAAACACAATGCCAATAATGGTTGAACACAACACACCTAATACTACAAAAAAGATATAGGTTTTTACTCTTGGGCTAAAGGTGGCTTCTCTTAAAACAATTTCTTCCGTCATACCTTTAAAGGTACGAAATAAGAAAATGAAGCCGAATGATTGTTAATATTTATTAGAAATTAAACCCTGATTCCTATGATACAAATATCATCCACCTGTTCCAGATTTCCTTTCCAGCTATTTAATGCCTTTTTCAAGACCAGGTGCTGTTCATTGATACTCAAATTCTTAGAAGAAACCAGCAAATCTTCCAATTGCTTATACTTAAATTTTTTGCCTTTTGGACCTCCAAACTGATCCGCAAAACCATCTGTAAATAAATACAGGGAATCACCTTTTTGTAACTCAATCGTGTGAGTTGTAAAAGGTTCAGGATTGTCTGTTTTTCCGATGGGTTGTTTACTGGCTTTTATTTCAACGGGTTCTTTGTTCTCGAATCCGCTCGAACTGACAGAACTTTTAATGTACCATAAAGGATTATTGGCACCGGCCCATTTGACAGTAGTTTCATTAATACTAATCAACGAAATATCCATGCCATCCTTAATATCTCCGCCATTTTTCGAAAAACTTTCCAAAACTAATTCCCTTGTTTTATCCAATATTTTTCCCGGGTCGGTTAGTTTAAACTCATTGACTGTTCTGTTTAAAGCATTACAACAAACTACAGATACTAATGCCCCCGGAACTCCATGTCCGGTACAATCAGCTGCGGCTATAAAAAAATCCTTTCCCACTTTTTCAGCCCAATAAAAATCACCGGCTACAATATCTTTAGGTTGGTAATAAATAAAAGAGTTTGGCAAATGCGTTTTTATAAAATCAAATGAGGGCAAGATCGCTTCCTGAATACGCTTGGCATAGTTAATACTATCGGTAATTTCCTTTTGTTTTTCTTCGACTTCACTTAACGTTTCTTTTAATTTCTCTTCTGTAATTACTCTTAATTTCACCTCTTTTCTAAAAGAGATGTTCCAAAAAATAAACGTAATAACCAAAATAATAGTTCCTGCAATGACTAAATAATTTCCTCCAGGCCAATGGAGTGTTTTAAATAACAACCCCATTAAAATAAAAATAACTGATAATAAGTCTGCCAAACTTAAAAATATAACCGTACCCGTTAATAATGTTTTCCTATTATCGTAACGAGATTTAATAATTAATGGAAGACAACCAAACGAAAATAAAAAACTTGAAATTATTATTGAAGCTGCTGCTCCCGGCCAATGCATAAATTTAAAAAAACATCCTATGGTGAAAAAAGAACCTGTTGAGATACTGATAATTTTTATTGCCTTTCTTCTTTTTATAGAAGAAGAATTATAAAAAATTAAACTTATACTCACACAAGACATAATAAAAGATCCAATCATTACAAAGGCTTTTAGGAAATCAGGTAATTCGCTAAAAAAACTTTCCGATATAAAAATTATAATTATTGGAAGCAGAAAAATAACTCCAAAAATTACAAGACTGATCTTCCCTATTTTGTTCAAATTCATGATGATTTTTATTTAGTGAATACCCCAAATAGCTGAATCAAAATTGAATCATAATTTCGACATAACAAAAAATAAATTTTATTTAATTGATTTTCAGATATTTATAAAATATTTTTAGCCTAATAGTCAGATACATTAGATTCTTATGTATCTTTGTCTTAAGTAAACGTTATAACATCATGATCTACTCTTCAGAACTCATAAAAGGAACACTTAAAACAATTGTTTTAAAACTATTAGCCGACAACAAAAAAATGTATGGCTATGAAATTACGCAAAAGGTAAAAGAATTAACCTTAGACAAAATTCAGATCACAGAAGGTGCTTTATATCCTACTTTACATGCTCTGGAAAGTGATGGATTAGTAACTACCGAAACTGAATTTATCGGAAAGCGTGTAAGAAAATATTACAGCCTAAGTCCGAGTGGCAAAAACAAAACCAAAGAAAAAGTAAGCGAGTTAGCTGACTTTATGGAAACAATGAAATTCTTGTTAGACATCAAAACCAGAACTGTTTAATGTTTTTAAGTTTTATTGTTTCTTGAACAATGCATCAACAAACAATAAAACATTTGAACAATCAAACAAAACAATAATATGTACCGTATCAGTGATCAACAAATAGACTATATCCTCAGCGACATTGGTGCACGTGGCGTTGAGATGGAGAGCCTGCAGCAAAACCTATTAGATCATATTTGTTGTATCATTGAAAACAATCTCGAAGATAACGGAGACTTCGAGAGCTTCTACAAAAAAACCATTAAAACATTTTACAAAGATGAGCTTTGGGAAATTGAAGAAGAAACTCTCCTATTATTAACATACAAAAACTATTACACTATGAAAAAGATAATGATTAATAGCGGAATCGCTGCAGCAACATTTTTTATATTTGGCTCACTATTTAAATTTATGCATTGGCCGGGAGCCTCTGTCCTATTACTTCTGGGAATAGGAATTGGAGCACTCGTTTATTTGCCCCTACTCTTCTTATTCAAAAAAAATGAAACAACAGAAAGCAGGGCAAAGCTTGTACTCGCTATAGGAACCATCAATGGTATTATGTTTTGCATACAGGCTTTATTTAAAGTGTTCCATTGGCCGGGAGCCAATACTTTATGGTTTTTAACGCTTGGGCTTTTTGTGATCATATTTATCCCTTTATATTTTTTCAATGGAATAAAAAATGAGGCCAATAAAGTCAATACCATAACAACTACGCTTATTTTAATTATTCTGGCGGGTGTATTCTTTTTGCAAACGAGTCTAAGACCAAGTTTTACTGTTCAGAAAAAAACAATTCAGAGCGATCAACACATGGAAGACAGCTATCATTATGCTACCGAGCAAAATAAGTTATCTTATAACTTATTCTCAGATAGTTCAAATAATAAAACGTTGCAGGAAAAATTGAAATCGACCTGCAATAATTTGTGTGAAAAAATCGAAAAACTGAAATTGGGATTTATTCAGCAAATGGAAGGCGACAGTTCAATAAGAGTAATAAACTATCAAGATTTGGAAAATAGCGGAATTAGCACAAATTATGACTTTCCAACAAGAATGTTGTTTACTGAAAATGGCGATGCTAACAATAATTTGAAAAATTTAAAAGAGGATTTAATAAACTTTAATACTTACATTTCTTCTACCTATAACCAAAACAGCGCAAAGCTCATCAATCTTTCATCTCAGAAAGACGAAATGGGAATAGATGGAAGTTGGGAAAAAATAAAATTTTACAATAATCCTTTGTTATGTGTTTTAAGAAATCTCACTCAATTACAATTGGATATCCGATTCATAGAATCAAGTTGTATAAAACAACACTGTAACTAGGTTTTAATTAAACAACAATAAAACCTATAACCCTGTCGAAATTAAACTGTCGGCAGGGTTTATTAAAGAATTTTAGAAAATCCAATCAGCAGTGCCATAATTCCCATAAAGAACACAAAAATATACAAACCAATTCCTTGGCAATATATTACCGATTGAGATGGATCGTTTGGATTAACATAAACCGACATCATATCTCCTATTTTACTTAATTCTCTTTCCGCAGTGCTTTTCATATGATTTGCCTGACCACCTACTAATTCAACTAAATAAACGTTACTGCCGTTATAGATTGAGTTATCCACTTGATAAGTATAATTCACTTTTAGTCCATAAGGCGAACGAGAAGATGACACTTTAGGGTGAAGGAAAATCTCTTTTGAAAGAACTGTAGCATTTACTCTATTCCATTTTTTTACTTTAAAGTATAATCGAATTAATTTAATGCTAAACCAAAAAGCAACTGCACTAATGACTATAGCAAAAATAAAAGTGAAGTAATTCATTTTATAAAAATTATAAACTCGTCCAGGTTGTTAAACCCTGTTGTGTAAATTTAAAAGATTGCACTCTTCCTCCCAAACCCTCAATAGCTTTGGCTACTTTTATTTTAGTGACCCCAGGGCAATAAAAAAACATAAACCCACCTCCTCCGGCTCCGGAGATTTTTCCGCCGGTAGCTCCGGTATGGATGGCTGTTGTATATACTTTGTCTATCAAGTCGTTACTGATAGAATGGGCCATTTGTTTTTTATTGGTCCAGCCGAAATGAAGAATCTCCCCAATTTTATTAAGATTACCACGTAATAAGCTGTCTTTCATTTGCTGAGCCTGCTCTTTTAAATTGTGCATGGCATCAACAGATTTCTCGTTCTTATCCTTTACATTTTTAACCTGTTCATTGATAATCGTAGCCGACAAACGTTGAGTAGCGGTAAAGTACAATAGCAAATTAAATTCTAATTCATATAATACTTCGTCTTTCAATTGCAATGGATTGACGATCACTTTATCGTTTGCCAAAAACTCCATGTAATTAATGCCTCCAAAAGTGGCAGCATACTGATCCTGTTTACCACCACTCATATTCAAATCTACCCGCTCTATTTCATAAGCCAGATGAGCGATATCGTATTTACCCAGCGGTAGTTTCAGCCATTCTACAAAAGCACCCAGTAATGATACCACAATGGTAGATGATGTTCCTAATCCTGAACCTTGTGGAGCCTCTATATTAGAGGTCAACCGAAATGACAACGGTTGCAGATCAAATTGCCGTATGATTCGGTTATATACACCAATAAATAATTCGAAGCCCTCTACTAATTCTAACTCCTTCTCTGATTTAACAGACAGACACATTTCCGTACCATCAATACAAAATTCTATCTTACCGTTGTCAAGAGGTTCAAGGCTTGCATAAGCATACAAATCAATGGTTGCATTTAAAATCGCACCACCAAAAATATCACTGTATGGCGACACGTCTGTTCCACCTCCTGCCAAACCAATCCGCAAGGGAGCTTTGCTTCTTATAATCATCTTATTCCTTTATATAAATCAATAACTTCATCCACAAAAATTTTCCAATCGTATTTTTGTTTTTCCTTTTTCATTCCTTCTGTAAAAGAAGCCATTCTGTTATTCTCAAAAAAATCTTTAATTCCTTCAGCGATAGCTTTACCATTAGGCTCTACCACATAACCGGCAATCTTATCAGGAATAATTTCGCCCAACCCACCAACATTTGTTACCAAAGTAGGCACTTCAAAATGAAATGATACCTGTGTAACACCGCTTTGTGTGGCTGTTCTGTAAGGCAATGCCACCATGTCTGCCGCCGAAAAGTATAATTTCACATCCTCATTGGCTATAAATTTTGCATGCAAAATCACCTGATCCTGTATGTGATAGCTTTCAATGAGATCAAGATAAGGTTGCTTATCCTCATAAAATTCTCCGGCAATTACCAGCACAATATCCGGATTGGCTCTTAATTCATGTAAAGCTTCCAGCAGCATATCCAGGCCTTTATATTTTCTGATCAATCCAAAAAATAAAACAATCTGTTTGGTAGCTGGCAAGTTTAATGCGACGCGTGCCTCTGCTTTTTGCAATTTGTCTCCAAACGATGTATAAAGCGGATGCAGTAAATATTTTTTATGAGTTGTTGGCGTGAATTTTTCCAGATCACTCATCACCGCTTTGCTCATCGTTATAAATCCGTCGCAGCCTTTAATAAAGTAATTGGCAAAAGCAGCATCTCCCACTCTTTTTTCGTGAGGGATTACATTATCAGTGATAGCCAATACCTTTACGCCACTCTTTCTCACCATACGGGCAATACTCCCCAAAGCCGGTCCCATAAAAGGAATCCAAAAACGAAATACAATAAAATCAGGCTTTTGTTTTTTGATGAAACGAGCCGTTTTAACCCATGATAAAGGGTTAACGGAATTAATGAGCGTATGTATTTTTATATTTTCAGGGGAATTGCCACTGGTATCAAACTGTGTACTTCCCGGAAATAAAAAACCGGGGTACTGCAAACTATAGGAAATGATTTCGCACTGATGTCCCTGTTTATTGAATGCAGCACAGAATAACTCATCAAACGTAGCTAAACCACCACGTAAAGGATATGCAGGACCTATGATAAAAATTTTTGCCACAATTGAAATTATTTTTTACCCACTACAAGTTCTATCAAATCTTTTTCCTGCAAATATTTATTAGCCAGAGATCTTATCTCTTCCGGCGTAATTGTCTTAACCGCTTTAAAATAATTGTCGAAATAATCATAACTCAAACCAAATTCCCAGATAGCTTTAAACTTATCAGCTAATGAATAAGGCCCATCTACACTTCTTAAAAATTGCCCAAGTACATAATTACGAACAGTTTCCAGCTCATCAGAATCAACCAACTCTTCACGTAATAGCTTAATTTCTTTGTAGATCTCTTTTAAGGTATCGTTGGTAACATCTGTTCCAACTTCAGTGGAAATATAGAAAAACCCGCTATTGACCAATGATGCCAATCCACTACCGATTCCGTAAGTATACCCTTTATCTTCCCGTATATTGGCCATCAAACGCGAACCAAAATATCCACCGAGAATTGTATTTAATACCTGAAATTTAAAATAATCAGGATCTCTTTTATTAAATAATAATCTGCCAACACGCACAGCAGATTGAATAGCATCCGGTTTTTCAATAAAATGTTTTTGCTGTTGGGTTGTTGCCAATGCTACTTGCGGAACAGGTATGGGTTGAACATGCCCCCATGTTTCTTTTCCAAAAAAACGATTCAGGGTTTCAATCAAATCTTTGGACAATTTGCCGGAAGCAATAATAGCGCAGTTTCCCGAATGATAAAAGGTTTTGTAGAACTCTATAACGCTCTCCAGCTTTAGCTTATCAAAATCCTCATCTTTTACCGAAATACCATAAGGATGTTTTTCGCCAAACACTAATTCAGAAAAGCGGCGACGAGCCAGTACATTCACTTTTTCTGAATTCACTAAATGTTTTTGTTTTTTGTTGGAAATATAAATTTCAAATTCATCTTTTGGGAATGTCGGATTTTTGATGATATCTTCTACGTAATGTAAACTCTTATCCAGGTATTTATTTAAACTGAACAAGGCCAAAGACGCATAATCCTGCTCCACAGCACACTCAAAAAAAGATCCGAAAAAATCAATGTTATCGGATAGTTCGTTGGCTGTATAATTCTTTGTACCCGTCTCCAAAAGATTATTAGCTGCTGACGCCAATAAAGGCTGGGATTGATAATACATCCCTGCTTTAAAAACAAATTCAATCTTTGTTAATTCCTGAGATCCACTATCAATGGTATATACTTTGATACCATTATCTAATGTATTTTCAACAGCATGCTGAATATGAATTTTATCAATGGTTTTAAAATCGGGGGCTAATTTTCTGTTTAAAGTCATAACAGTAAAAATACAGAAATATGTTAGATTTTAATAGTAAAGATTAACGAATAATAAAAGGGTGTTTCCCTGACGGGGCGGGCTTTTCGTTTCAATCTTTTGTTCGTACCTCACAAAAGGATTTTCACTGCAATCCCTAACGCAATTTTTGACGAATAATGAATTAATTTTTTTGAACTATAAAGAGTTTTTGATCTTTAAAAGCTGTTCTTTGATGCCTTTTAATTTATCAATTACTTCTACTTTTACCTGATCAGATTCTTTAACGCCGCCTTTTAGCTTATCTTTAGCGCCTTGTAACGTGTATCCTTTTTCTTTTACAAAATGAAATATCAGCTTGAAATTCTCAATATCCTTTTTGGTGAACAGGCGATTACCTTTCTTATTTTTGGAAGGCGTAATAACATCAAATTCTTTTTCCCAAAAACGTATCAATGATGTATTCACATCAAACATATCAGCTACTTCGCCAATAGAATAAAATAATTTTTCGGTTTCTTTTTCCAATAATGCCATTGATCAAATATAATTAACTAATACTTTGGTGCTTTTAGAGTTTTTCAACAAAAGAAGCAAAGGAATTAACAGTTTTTGAGAAGTGAGATATGAGATGACAGATCATGAGTCAGTTGTTTTTCCGAATAAACTGTCTCATATCTCAGGTCTCATCATCTGCGTTTATTTTTTCTCGCTTACCACTTCAAATGGAATAGTAAGCGTCTCGCCTGTATTATCCGTCAACGTCAGCATATGCTTTCCTTTCAACGGATTCAAACCCAACTGATGGATATCTTTCGTTGTTCCCACAAGAGCTCCGTCTATATGCCAAAAAACGGTATGCGACGGGTCACGATGGGCAATTTCAAAAACTGTTTTTCCTTGTTCACCGCTTAGCTCATATGGAATATAAATAACGGTTCCGGCTTTAGGATAGATCATTTCCATCGATTTTTCTACTTCCGGTTCGCAACCAGGTTTATAAGGTGGCAACGACTTGTAGGTAGGATTCTTTGTTTTAAAATAATATTCCTGCACGGGCGGCAAAACAAACCACGAAATACTTTTCATATCCTGTGGCGATACACAAGCATCAGTTACCCTGTACTGCTCAGTGATATCAGTATGAATGGGTTTATGATAGGTGCAAGCAATTGCCACATTACTATGTTTAGGTATCCATTCTTTTTTTGTCTCAGTACAATAGGGCGATGCCAAACAACCACTTTGTTTACAAACCATTACTTGTCTGAGATCACGAACCGGCATTTTAAACCAGTTTGATTTTGGAAGCGACCCGAAAATTTCAAACAGAACAGGAGCCGCTGCCGAAATTCCTGTAAGCCCCGGACGTCCCTCTCCGTCAGCATTTCCAACCCACACGCCCACCACATAATTTCCTGTTATACCTATAGCCCAGCCATCTCTGAATCCGAAACTGGTTCCCGTTTTCCATGCAATTTTTTGCGCATTGCCCAAACGTTGCCAACTTGCATCGATATCAGGGCGTCCTACCTCAGCCATGGCTTCAAGCATTAACCAAACAGAAGACGCGGATATGAGCGGAGCAATTTGTTCTTTGGAAGATGAGCGCTCCTTCTTTTCGATAATGTATTTGGGTTTTTTCCAGTCCTCAAAATAATAGGCAGATGTTTTAGTGTAATTAGTTAAAGTCCTTGCCATACTGGCGTAAGCAGAACACATATCCCACAACTTCGATTCACCACCTCCCAGTATTAAAGATAAACCATAATTATTGGCAGAGCGGTTCATGGATGATAATCCCATTTGTTGTAAACGATCCAGGAATTTATCAATGGTATATTGCTGCAACATTTTTACCGCAGGAATATTCAAACTCCTCGACAAGGCCTGTTTAGCAGGCACTGCACCATCATAGGTAAAATCAAAATTTTGTGGAACATACCCTGCTATTTGCGTGGGAATATCCGGCACCAGCATATTAGGCAGTAATTGCCCGTCGTTCATCATAAAGCCATATAAATAGGGTTTCAACAAGCTTCCTGTACTTCTGTCTGCCATAATTACATCCACATCCTCTCCATGAGGTTCTTTATCTTTTAACGTTGTATTACCAACATAAGACACCACCTCATTTTTAGTAACATCAATTACCAAAGCACATATATTATGAATTTCATTTTGCTTTAAATGCAATGCGTGTTTGGTTAATATATCCAGTACTCTGTTTTGCACTTCGGGATTGATGGTAGTATGAAAATTATTTTCGCCCGGATGTTCCTTCAGGGCTCTGTTTAGCAAATGCCTTGATTTATTAGGCAAAGGAAACGGTTTTTGCGGCAAGGGCTCACGAATGGATAACTGATAGGTTTCTTCATCAATATAGTTCAGACTTTTTATTTTAAATAATAATTTATCCCGCTTTCGCTTCAGCTTTTCCTGATTTCTTCCGGGATAAATAATAGAGGGTGAATTAGGTAAAACCGCTAATGTTGCGCACTCTGCCCACGATAGACCCGACAATCCTCTGCCAAAATAACGCCATGATGCAGCATCAACTCCTACAACGTTAGTTCCAAATGGAGCGTGAGATGAATAGAGTTTTAATATTTCTGATTTCGAGTAGGTTAACTCTACACGCAAAGCCCATATCAACTCGATCAGTTTTTCGGAGTAGCTTCGTTGCTGATTCTTTCGCATCAGACGCGTTAACTGCATGGTAATGGTACTGCCTCCGCTCACTACCCTTCCGGCTTTTCTGTTTTGTTGAAAAGCCCTGAAAACAGACACCGGATTTACTCCGGGATGCTTATAAAAATATTCATCTTCAAAAGCAAGAATACATGCCTTAAATTTAGGATTCAATTCACCGGTTTCCGGGAAACGCCATTGGCCGTCCTGAGCTATTTTGGCCGACAGCAAATTCCCTCCACTGTCATTTAAAATAACAGAATAAGAATCTTTAAACAAAGGGCTTGGTAAGCACAATAAAAACCATATAAATAATCCTAAGAATAGAATTAAGGCGATTGATTTTTTTTTATGTTGCTGAAATAAATACAAAAAAAGCCGGACTAAAACCCGACTTAAATTTAACTATAAAAAACAGAAATTTTTATAATCCATGCTCCCGTCTGCGTTTAAATAATGCATCATCCAACGACATAAATTTCAGATAGATCTCAAATCCACCATTTAATTTACTTACCTGACGGTATTGAGAGATATTCAGGTCATAGGCCACACCAATGGCATATTTACCCATATCCACATTGATCTGAGGAATAACAGCATCTCCAATTCGATAATACATTCCAATATTTATTCCCGTTTCAGATTTAGCACCTGTAACTTTGGTAGGGTTTTTAAAACGATACCGCACGTGTGTTCCTACAGTAATTTCATTGGCCGTAGCTTGTCTTAAATAGATCACGCTAGGCAAAATAGAAAACAGAGTTCCCTTAATATCAATACGTGCCTGAATATTTCCTACATAACGCATGGGCAATTTATAAGTTGATCCGGAAGCAAATTTTTGAACAGGTTGATTCAGGTGATGAACAGCTCCACCAATCTTTATACTAAAAATATCATCACGAAGCATATCAACATTTGCAGATGAAAACTCATAGTTAAGTCCGGCTCCAACATCCGACGTTAAAAAAGAAGAATAAGTTACTATTTCCCCTGATCCCAGTGTATTATCTATATCCTTTCCATTATACTGGTTAGCATAAGTTAAAGACGCGTAATTAGCACTGTTTTGGTTGAATCCAATATAAACAGCACCTCCTAATTTACTTTTCTTGCTGGTTTTAATAATGGCGTTAATGTGTAACTGTGCCTGAGTGGTTCCCATTTTTGCAGCACCCGCTCTATCATTAAATACAAACAATCCCATTCCTAAATACGCTTTATTTTTTTTGGTCTTCAAAAAAGAAGCGTCAACCGAAATAGCCATGGTTTGGTAAGCTTTTCCCATAGATGCCCATTGATTTCTATAATTAGCCACCGCTCTGAAGTAACCGTCCATAAACCCGGCATTAGCAGGATTAAGCCACAACGGAGATTCCTGAATCTGAGAAAAGTGTACATCCTGAGCAAAACCCAACGATGAAATAAATAGTGCAATAATGTATAAATGTTTCTTCATATTATTAAACTGAAAGTTTGACTATGGTGTTTAAAGAAATTATCGAAGCAAGGTGACGTTTCCTTTGACTGTTTTTTCTTCGTTATTGGTATTAGTATACTTCACCAGATAAGCATATACTCCCGTTTGTGCAGGAGATCCCTGATAATTTCCGTCCCACCCTTTTGTAGGATCAGAAGAACTAAATACTAATTGCCCCCAACGGTTCCATATTTCCAAAGTCAGGTTTTTCACGAATCTTATTCCCAGTGGTGCAAAAATATCATTTCGCCCATCTCCGTTAGGTGTAAACCCTGTAGGGAACTTCACATCTTCTGATTTCTCATGATAATGGGCAATGACATCATCATTGGTCATTAACATGATAGATACGCTATCGTTAGTGGTATTCGGAGAAGGAATATGGTGTTTAAACTCCCAGTAATCAAACTCATATAACGAGGTATCGGAAACCGTTTCCTGGAATGTCATCTTTATACCGCCAAAATATTTTCCCGACCATAAAAAATTATTTAACCAGATAGAATTTAATTTCACATTACCGGCTCCCGGAGGATCCACATCAACGGTAATATTATAAGGCCCATTAACATTATAGCAGTTAACAATAGCCGAATCAATTAATTTACAACGTTGCTGGATTTTAGCTTCCAGCGTATCCATATTTTGTTTCCACTCCGTCATACTTCCTCCCCACTTCGCTATCTGACGAGGCATCTCAGGTGTTAAAATGGTTTTAAAATAATTATAATGCTCTGTAATTTTACTACAGGTTAACGCCGTATTGATTAAGTCGGCATAACGATTAATGTAATACGCCTTAAAATCAGGATTAGTCAATAATTTTTCCAAGATATCCGGATGTCCCATATTTGGCCCTGCATTCTGGAACGTATTGGTGTAATCGCAAGGACTGGAAGTCATATCCGTTGTAGGTAAATTGGAGAAATTCTCTCCCAAATCATACACATTATCCATGTCCCACATCCAGTAACGCCATTTCTTTTTATCCCCTTGCGTGGCTCTGCCTCTCCACCAGGCGGTATTCCAGTTAATAAAATCCGAATTAACCACATAGGAGTTATAGACCATGTAATCAACTAAACTTTTAAAATTTAATTTACTACTCACGTAAGCGTAATTTGCCACATTAGTCATCGAATTATTCATAATAAAATTATACAGATTCACCCAACCTGTATCACTTCCGTTTCTGATCTGTAAACTACCCCAATATGCTAAATTATCAATACTGTCTTTGGGCTGCTTGTAGTAATAATCTGTATAGTCAGCTTCGAAAGCTTCTCTCAACTCATATAAACCCCAATAAGCGCCATTTTTAAAAAGAAGCACATGTTTATTTCTTCTGCCATCCAATTCCAATCCTTTTTGAAAAGCGTAGGTTTGCACAAAGGCATCACGCATATGGCAGGATAATTTTCCGACATTATTAGATGATGAATAATTATCTGATGCCGCTGCTTTCAAGATCACATGCTGAAATTCAGCACGAGGACTGGGAGCCATTTGTGGATCGGAAAAGAACTGATGCTTATACGCGTTGTTATATCCATATTCATCAAAGGTTTCTACATCAATACCTCTCTGGTTATATGCCCATGAATCATTTCCATGTTTATTAGAACTACCATATCCCTCTGTTTTAAAGGTTTGGTTTTCAAAATATTCAAAATGAGTTGGAGGTGTATTTTGTGTACCGCCCAATAATTGATCCAACAAACTACCGCCGGAGATAGACACCACACCATAATGAGAATCAACCGTTTCATTAATGAAATAGGTGTTGGTTTCCATAAAGCTTGGCAACACATTAGCATCACTGCTTACCGCATAAGCTCTTAAAACAGATGTTGTACTGATAGAAACAGGTGTAGAAACATATACACTTGATCCTGTAGTTGGCTCCGAGCCATTGGTTGTGTAGTAAATTGTAATGCTATTAGAAGGGGTCACACTCAGAGATACGATCTTGGTTCCGGAATAAAATCCGGGCGCTACATTCATAACCGGTGTTGGCGCGTATCCTGTGTATCCTGTTCCTGAATTAGTAGCATTAGGGGTAGGAGATGTAAATACATTCCAAACAGTCGAACCATCCGGCTTTCTGCCTCTCGAGTGAGTGGCCTGTGTTCTTCGCATTTGAAGAGAATCCTTTATAGCCGCACCATTCGATAAGATGATCCAATCGCCGTTGCACTGCGTTAATTTAAAATTTGTATGTGTATGCCCTACTGCATCTGCCGGAGCCCCCTTTCCGCTGCACCAGATTCTCAAAAATCCGCTGGGCGCAATCGTAATACCGGAAGGGAATGTATATTTAGTCAAATTGGATGGATCATCACTCAAATGCCAACCTCCCAAATTCACAGTTGTGGCACCCGAATTATACAATTCAACCCAATCAGAATTATTTCCGGTATTATCCAGTATTCCTGTACCGGAATTCGATGCCGAATATTCGTTTATTTTTACCTGAGCATTTAAATGGCTCATTAAAAACACTAACGATACCGATGTCAATATTTTTTTAAACATACGTTCTATTTTTAACAACCTTAAATATACAATTTTAATTCGACAAAATGCATTTTTTATAGCATAGAATTGGTTTTTTTGAGCAAAAGGTTAAAAAAATCTTATGCATAAACTCCAAGTAAATGGTAAATTTGTGTTCTGAAATTATGAGCGATAATATACAACACGAATGCGGCGTAGCCTTAATCAGGTTACTAAAGCCCCTGAGTTTTTATAAAGAAAAATACGGCAGCAGCAGATACGGCTTACACAAAATGTATCAGCTCATGGATAAAATGATCAATCGCGGGCAGGATGGTGCCGGTGTAGCTACTGTGAAACTGGATGTAGAAGCCGGAACTCCCTATATCGACCGGTTAAGATCCATTGAACCAAAAGCCACACAGGACATATTTTCTCAAATCAATGACCTGTACATTAATGCCAAACAAAAAAATCCGGATGCCTATAATGATATTGAATGGCAGAAAAAGAATATCCCGTTTATGGGGGAATTGATTCTGGGACATTTAAGATATGGCACCTACGGAGGGAATAATATACAGAGCTGTCACCCTTTCAGAAGACAAAACAACTGGATGGCTCGTAATTTACTGGTAGCAGGAAACTTTAATTTAACCAACGTAGATGAATTACTGGAACATTTGGTAGAACTTGGACAACACCCTACAGTAAAGGCAGATACAGTAACGGTTATGGAGAAAATAGGTCACTTTTTGGATAAAGAAAATGACCGCCTGTTTAAAATATTCAAAGAAAAAGGACTAAATAATTTCGACATCTCAAAAGAAATTCAAAAAAATATTGATGTCGCTTCCATTTTAGTAGAAAGTAGTAAACGATGGGATGGTGGCTATGTAATGGCAGGAATGATGGGCCACGGCGATGCTTTTGTATTAAGAGATCCTAGTGGAATTCGTCCGGCCTATCTTTATAAAGACGACGAAGTATTAGTGGTTGCCAGCGAAAGACCGGTGATACAAACCGTATTTAACGTTGATATTAATGATGTTCGCGAATTAAATCCGGGTTATGCGGCAATCATCAAAAAAGACGGTACATTCTCTGAACAACAAATTATTGAACCACTCGAAAGAAAAGCCTGCTCGTTTGAACGCATTTATTTTAGCCGTGGCAACGATGCAGATATTTACAAAGAGCGTCAGTTACTGGGTCGTTATTTAGTACCTCAGGTGCTAAAAGCTATTGATTATGATTTGGATAATACGGTATTCAGTTACATCCCCAATACAGCCGAAGTAGCCTTTGGAGGCCTGGTAGAAGGCATTGACGATCATATCAATAAATTAAAAGCTACGGAGATTTTAAAAATGGGTGCTAATGTTTCAGAGCCCGCATTAAGTAAAATTTTATCAGCACACCCGCGTATTCATAAAGTTGTTTTAAAGGATGCCAAACAGCGTACGTTTATTACCGACGACGAAAGCAGAGATGATCTGGTAAACTTAGTTTATGACATTACCTATCAAACTGTAAAAAAAGATGTGGATACGTTAGTAGTTCTTGATGACAGTATTGTAAGAGGTACCACCTTAAAACAAAGTATACTTCGGATACTGGACAGACTGCATCCGAAAAAGATCATCATCATTTCTTCTGCCCCACAGATCCGTTATCCGGATTGTTATGGTATTGACATGGCTATTTTAAGTAAGTTTATCGCCTTTGATGCTGCCATTTCCCTAATCAAAGAAACAGGTAAAGAATCGATCCTGAATAATCTGTACGAGAAGGCAAAAGCCGAATTGCTCAAACCAAAGGAAGAACAGATCAATGTTGTTCAGGAAATTTACAGAACATTTACCAACGAAGAAATATCTCAAAAAATCGGAGACTTATTGCGTCCAAAAGATTTAAAAGCCGACCTGCAGATCATTTATCAAACGATTGAGGGACTGCATCAGTCTTGCCCAAATAACCTGGGAGATTGGTATTTCACCGGTAATTACCCTACACCGGGAGGTAATAAAGTAGCCAATAAAGCCTTTGTTAATTTCATGGAAGGCAAAAACGAAAGAGCCTACTAAAGAATAAACATTCATAAAAAAGAGCCATCTACTTTCTATAGATGGCTCTTTTTTATATAAAATTAATTATTCAACAATCAGTTTTCGCACAGAAGACTTATCACCCAAAGTCGTTTTAACAACATAGATTCCCGTTGACAAATCTGAAATCGAAACATTGCTCATAATCTCTGTATTGCTTCCTAAATTAAGCGATTGAACTGTTTTTCCCATCATATTGATAATTTCAACCATGCAATTGGCGTTTGCTGCATTGGAAAGCTTCACAGTAAAATTATTTTTTGCAGGATTTGGAAATATGGCAAACGTCGCATCAAAATTAAGATCATTTACTCCGGTAATTACTGCTGTATTAATTTTAACACCGGCAGTAAAACTGGATTGGGTTCCAGTAGTTCGATTATAACTAACGGTTAATAAAGGATATTTTTGAGAGGCATGATAATAATTATAATCTGTGGCAACACTATTGGATGTTAATAACCCTCCGGCCAAGCTAATATTCAATAGCTGTGTAGTTTTGGTTTGCAAAATATTAGTGAAGCTAGTACCACCGGGAATAATCAAAGTGCCTGTTCCCGAACCTAATGTTGTTATCGTACCATTAGCCGTTCCCGTTAAAGTTCCATTAACCGTGGCGGTACCTGAAAAATTATCTGAATTGGAATACCCATAAGATACCGGCCAAACTGCAACCACAGCCGTATTTGTAAAATTAATTGCAGTAGTAGGATCTTCAAATCCAATTAATTCATATTGAGCAGTTGTTCCTTTATAATACACAACGCCTCCGGCTCCATCATTCTCAGCTACTGTAGCACTGGGAAAATTGGCACTGTATGGCGTAGAGGCTACTGTTGTATAGGTACTGGTAGCCATAACAGTAGTAGATGTCAAAGATGAAAAATCCCAAACCTGATTAATTCCAACAGTTTTTGGAAGTACCGCTACCGAATCATAATCCCGTTTTGAAGTCACATCACCTACAGAAGGCTCTGTTGTAGCTTTTGTAAGACTCAGTTGTGCATTTGCCGAAAGCATACATACGCTTGCTATTATTGTAAAGTAGATTTTTTTCATGTTATAAATGATTTAGTTTATTTAAGTAAATTTAGCTCAAACAAGAGAAAGACTAAATTTTCTGCATAAAATTTAACAAAAAACCCCAACCGTTAATAAACGATTGGGGTTAATCAAGTTATTGGTTTAAATTAGTGGTGAGCTTCTTCTCCATGCTCTGCAGCATGACCTTCTTCTCCATGACCTTCTGTAGCAGCAGCTTCATGGTGCCCATGGTGTGCTTTCAGATCTAATTGCTGTTGAATTAAGATAGGATCTACCTTTGTTCTGTTTTGAGGTTCTCCACTATAAATACCCTCATCTAAAATAATGAAGATCGTGTAAGACATAAAAATAACGTAAGGTATTAAAATAACGTATTTAAAGAATTTTACCTCGTGACCTAAGTGCATGAACCATAAAACAATGGCAGCAGCTTTAGCTAACGTTAAGCCGATAAATAATACTTTAAGCCATAATGTACCTGACCAACCATGACCCGGAGCCATAGATCCAATAACTAATTCAAAAATAGTGATGGCCAGCATGATCCAAAACACATTCCATAATGTACGGCGTGCTTTTTTTCCTTCTTCTTCGCTGTGGTGAGCCATATGCTCGTATGATGGATAATCGTCGTGAAATTCTGACATAATAATTTAATTTGTACGTTAATGAATTATTGAATTTATATAAATGAGTTATTACAATAGGTAGAAGAATGTAAATACGAATACCCACACTAAATCTACGAAATGCCAGTATAATCCTACTTTTTCAACCATTTCATAATGACCGCGTTTTTCGTAAGTACCTTTTAAAACATTTAAGAAAATAATGAAATTAATAACCACACCTGAAAATACGTGGAATCCGTGGAATCCGGTAATAAAGAAGAAGTAATTAGCAAATTGAGGAACACCGTACTCATTTACCACCATATTGGCTCCGTAAACTGTTTGTTCAACATACGTTCCTAATTCCTGACTCCATACATGACGTAAAGCTCCTGTTTCAGTACCAACAATGAAGTGATACCACTCCCATGCCTGAGAACCTACGAAAGTAGCTCCACCAACAATAGTCCAAAACATCCAAACAATCACTTTCTTTTTATCATTTCTATGTCCTGCTTCTACAGCTAATACCATGGTCACAGAAGACATGATCAAAATGAAGGTCATTAAACCTACATAAGCTAATGGTAAATGTTGTTCTACAAAAGGAAAATGCGTGAACACATTTTCGGCTTTTGGCCAAACATCCACATATTTATGACGGATAAAGCCATAGGACACTAATAAACCACCAAAGGTTAAAGCATCCGATACAAGGAAAAACCACATCATCATTTTTCCGTAGCTTACGCGGAATGGCGATTGGCCACCATCCCAGGCGTGTTTTGAATCGATTTCTGTACTGTGAGACATAAGTAAAATTTACGTTTTAACGATTTTTATAAATTATGGTGCAAGTTTAACGAATATAATACAAAAATAAAAACAAATACACCCATAAAATATCAAGAAAATGCCAATAAATTGAACAAAGTTCTAAACCGAGCAGATTTTGGGCATTATATTTCCCCCGGATACTATTCTTTAAGGTCACCAGAACCGAAATTAAGCCCGCAAATAGATGCAATAAATGCAAAAATGTGATCAGGTATAAAAAAGAACCGGAAGCATTGGATGATTTACCTCCAAAAACAATATGTTTACTGTATAATTCGCTCCAGCCGGCATATTGAAAATAAGCAAATGCCAATCCCAGAATAAATGTTGCCAATAATCCAATGACCGTGCCTTGCTTATTGTTTTTCTTAGCCATTTGCAAGGCCAGGTATAAAGTGATACTGCTGGTTATGATGACCGCCGTACTTAAATAAAAGGCATTGGGGAGATTGAATAACAACCAGTTTCCGTTATCCGCTCTTACCACATAAGCACTGGTTAAACCGGCAAACAACATCACTATACTTAAAATCCCCACCCATAATAAAGGTTTGGAGGCCTTTTGCTGTGCTGCTTTCAAATCAGCTTTGTACATCGGACTAGGCTTAATTTTTTCTTCCATAATTATTATATTAAAAATTTGTGACCAACCATGAGTGCTAATTGCACTAATGGCAAATAAATAAACGAACCAAACATTAATTTCCGGGCATCGTCAATGGTTCCGGATCTGTATAAACTGTACGCCTGAAATATAAATACCAATCCCATGCAACTAACCACAGTTGCCGAGATCCAGCCTGTATAATCAAAAACGAAGGGTGTCAAAGCAATGGGAAATAACGATAAGGTATACACCAGGATCTGTGAACGAGAGCTCTTGTCTCTACCACCCTTGGAAGGGAGCATGAAAAAACCGGCTCTTTGATAATCATCATGACTTACCCAGGCTATAGCCCAAAAATGCGGAAACTGCCAGAAAAACTGGATAAAAAACAACAATAACGCAAAAAAGGTGACGCTGCCAAATCCTTCTGTAGCAGCAATAGCGCCAATCAAGGTAGGCAATGCTCCCGGAATAGCCCCTACAAATACAGAAAAAGGAGTTACTCGTTTTAAAGGAGTATACACCAAAGCATAAAGGATAATAGAAAAGAAGCCGATAATGCCACATAAAGGATTGGTAAAAACCCATAACAAGATCGTTCCTGTTACCCCAAATACAGCACAAAAAATCAGAGCCTGACCAACCGTTAAGTTTCCTGTAGGAATAGGTCTCGATTTTGTTCTGTTCATCAGCTTATCCAGATCCTTTTCAATGATCTGATTAAACCCGTTAGCAGCTGCCGTTACTAAAAAACCTCCTAAACAGATGGCCAAAACCTGCTTCCAGGTAAATGTATCTGCTACCGTAAAAAAAGTGATAATGGCCGAAAAGACCACTAATGCGGATAGGGTGAATTTGGTGAGTTTTAAAAATGACTTGGCTTTACTATAAATAATAGTTTCCTGACCCGAAGTATGAACGTTAGTTTGCAAAGCAGCGCAAATTTATAAAATAAATCACGATTTGTTAAACTCTAATGCTTTATATTTGTTATAACTACAAGATAAACCTATCATTACTTAACTCTACATTATGAAAAAATTATTCATCTTAGCATTAGCAGCAATTACTATGGCATTTACAGGCTCCGGCACTAAAACCTTACATGATTTTAAAGCCAAAACCCTTGAAGGGGCAGATTTTAACTTTGCCAGTTTAAAAGGCAAAAAAGTATTAATCGTTAATACGGCCTCCGAATGTGGTTATACACCTCAGTATAAGGATTTAGAGGCTTTATATGAAAAGTATAAAGATAAAAACTTTGTTATCATTGGTTTTCCCTGCAATGATTTTGGAGGACAGGAGCCCGGAACCAGCACAGATATCAAAGCATTTTGTACCAAAAATTACGGCGTTACTTTTCAGATGATGGAGAAAGTAAGCATTGCTACAAGCCCTGTTTATAAATGGTTAACCAGCAAAGCTGAAAATGGCGTGTTGGATGCTACCGTAAAATGGAACTTCAACAAATTTCTGGTAGACGAAAAGGGTCACCTGGTAAAATACCTGCCATCCAATGTAAAACCAATGGATGCTGATATCACCAATTGGATCGAAGGGAAGTAATCACTTATCCCAATAAACCATCCATTTATTAGCCCAAACTAGCCACTTGTTAGTTTGGGCTTTTTATATGCTTTCATGTCTGTAGCTTTATAGTAGAAACCAATTAATACGACGATCATGAAAATTATTTTACTCTCATTGGCATGTTTAAGTTCTGCTATCATGAACTCACAAACATTTGAATACTTGGATATTAATCAGGTGAAGGCACGTGTGAATAGCGGTGGGGATCTGCACTGGGATCCGGCAACCGGCAACAGTGCTTATGAATGCCCAAAAGGTAGCTCTAAAACCTGGGGTGGGCCGGCCAGCTTATGGATTGGCGGTTTAGACGCCGGTAATCAATTACATCTTGCTGCTCAAACTTATCACCAAAGCGGAACAGATTTCTGGCCCGGACCATTATCTACAAATAATGCAACTACCAATTCGGTGACCGTTAATCAATATAATCGCGTATGGAAATTAAATAAATCAGACATTGATGATTTTATTACCAACTATGCAAACGGCAATGTACAAAACGGAAGCTATACTCCGGTAGCGGATTTATTATCATGGCCCGGAAATGGCGATATGTCTCAAAATCAGGATGTATTATTAGCTCCTTTTATGGATGCGAATGCTGATGATGTTTATAGCCCCATGGATGGTGATTATCCTATCATTAAAGGAGATCAGGCCATCTTTACCATTTTTAATGACAATTATTTACCTCATCAAAATACGGGAGCACCTGCTATAGGTTTAGAAATTCGTTTAATGGCCTATGCTTATGCCCCTACTAATACCTTAGTAACTGGCAATCCTTCCTTAAACTACACCACATTTTATAATTATGCCATTATTAACAGAAGCCCCAATACTTTGTATAATGCTCAGATAAGCTTATTTAACGATAGTGATATTGGTAATTATATGGATGATTATGTTGGATGCAACGTCACAAATGCGTATGCATATACATATAATAACATTACCTCAACTGTGACAAATCAACCAGCTATTGGCATTAAACAAACTATGGGGCCTGTAAATACTACAAATGCGATAGATGACAACCATGATGGAATGATTGATGAACCCGGTGAACAAATGGGCATGACAAACTTTATGTATTTTAGTAATTCTTTTCCCGGAGTACCGCTTCAAATAAGCGACCCAAATTCGGCAACAGATTATTTCCAATACATGAATAGTATCTGGAAAGACGGAACTCCTTTAACTTGTGGAGGAAATGGTTACGGAGGTAATATTACTTCAAACTATGCATACCCTGCTAACAGTTTTACAACAGGTCCTTGCGGAGTTGCTCCCTGGTCGGAAGGTGATGCAGGAAGCGATAAAAAATTCGTGATGAGTTCCGGTCAAACTGTTTTACTACCAGGTTCATTTACAGAAGTGGAATACGCCTATATTACAGCCTTTGACAGCATTACAAACGATCCTTTAAGTGCCCTGAGTTCAGCGATGAACGCATTAAGAACCATGCAGAACTCTTCTGTTACAGGTATTAAAGAACAGCCGTTGGATAATTCATTCACGTTATCTCCCAATCCAACCAATGGAATTTTAAATATCAGCAGCAGCTTAAAAACTACCGGCTTTAAAATAGAAGTGATTGATGCTTTAGGGAAAGTTTTAATTTCTGAAGATCATAAAGACATCAGCCAAACATCCATTCATGTAGAGAATTTAAGTTCCGGAATCTATTTTGTGAAACTAGTTTCCGGAGAAAATACAACTACTAAAAAATTCATTAAGGAGTAATAAATACTTCTCGACTATGCTCGAAGGGACAAAAGAAAAGGCTACTGATGGTAGCCTTTTCTTTTTATTTTATACTCAACTCTTCTGCCCTGCTCTTTGCATTTTGCAAGGCTTTCACAATCACTTCTCCCATATGGTTCTCCTGAAAGGTTTTTAAAGCCGCTTCTGTTGTGCCCCCTTTTGAAGCCACCGAAGTAATGTATTCATCTAATGTTTTTTGCCCGTTGTTGATTAAATGAAAGGAGCCGAGCATGGTTTGTTTGGCCAGTATATTAGACACATGTTCATCTAATCCCATTTTCACTCCGGCATCCACCAGATATTTCATGAAATAAAAGAAATAAGCAGGGCCACTGCCACTCAACGCGGTTACCGCATTCAGCTGCTGCTCTTCTTTTAAATATAAGGTTCTTCCTGTAGTAGACAACAAATTTTCCACCAGCATAATTTGATCCTGAGCCAAATTAGCAGATGCGCTAAAAGCCGTCATCCCCATACTGATCTCTACCGGAAGATTTGGCATAGCTCTTACAATAAATGGATGGTGTAAAGCAGATTGGATGAAAGACATCTCTGTACCGGCCATAATAGACAATACCACACAGTTTGGATGAAGCACTTCTTTTAAACTCTGTGCCAGTTCTTTAAAATCCTGTGGCTTAACCGCTAATATCACAATATTGCAATCCGCTATCAGTTTATCGCTGGTGGTTACCACACGGCCAATATCCATGGCTGATAAGCTTTTCTGGCGGTCGGTATTTTTCTCAACTAAGAGTAAGTTGTCTTTGGTAACTATTTTATATCGTAAAAAGGAGTTGGCATAGATAAGGCCCATGTTTCCGCATCCTATAATGGCTATTTTATTCATTCGTTTAACTATTTAAATATGATTCATATTCTTCCTGATTTGACAGTTCAGCTGTATTGCCAATATCGTATAGCAAATCAGAAATTAAATTTCTATCCGGTAAAATTTTAGCAAGATGTTTTGTAACAATTACTCTTGATCCGATAAAACTAATTTCTTCAAACTCACTCTCATTAATGATTTTAAAGAAATTTTTATTGTTTTTATATTTTCTGTACGTAGGAAAAGTAATCTGACTCATATGTACTTGTTTAAAAAAAGCGTCCCGCTATATTCCGGGACGCTTTTAGTTTTTAGCTACATACCACCTTGCGGCATGGGTTGCGCTTGTTGCTGCTGTTCTTCGGGCATTAATTCATCCATAGGAACGCTGGCTGTTAATCGTTTCATTAATTCTTTTGAATGAGCCTCTTGTTTGAATTGTTCGGCCAACATCACCAAACGACGCATAATCTCTTTCGCCTGATTCATTTCTCTGTTAAATGACGCGCGGTGAAGCGGCGTTTGTGACTTATACACCCGTAAATCATTCTCATAAATATCAAACAATTTACCGGATAATTCAGTAGCTTTTTTCATATTACCAATTTGATAGTATCCGGCAATAATAGAATAAAGCGTTGCTTCGTAGCGTACATTCTCGTCGGGAATTTTTGCCAAACATAAATCCAATACTTTTTCTGCTTTTTGTTTTTGGCCTTTATTAATCAATGCTCCCGCCAATGTGGCCATTTGCATTCGCATGTTTGAAGCCATTCGCGTGCAATTCTCATCCAGATTCACGCCCGGTTTATCCAGACCTCCCCATACAAATTTATTCATAATGTTATCATACATCACGTCTGTATTCACACGACCGCCCTGCGCCATTTCGTTTTCCGTATTTTTAATAGGTGTTAAACGATAAGCCAACCCTTCCAGCTGGAAATAATCCTCTAATCCTAAATACGCTTCCGATCCTGTAGTTACAGCAAAGTAAATAGGGCGTTTCCAATTATTGTGAGCAATCAGATCCAACACCATTAAATCATTTTTAGTTAAATATTGGCGGTTAATGGTCCATTTAATGGATTTTGCCAAGCGGGCAGTATCTTTTACGCTAATTACTTTTTCACGCATTACCTGGATAGAGTCAACCGGCACATAGAATGTTTTAGACGGGAAATAATCCAATGGTTTGTTGCCATAATCCAATTTATTCTCAATATCATCAGATACAGCAAAATCAATCGCTTTCTTCAAACTCATTGGTCCTGCACCTTTATCCATAATATAAATCACTTCGCGTTTGCTTTGTGTATATTTTTCAGGAGCAATGGTAAACGGCACCGGAGCTGATAGGTAAGCTGCGCGACGCATTTGATTGATATACCAGTCGGTTTGCAATAAACTTAAATTCACCACGCGCACGTCTGTTCTAACGCCTTCCACTTCCTGAGCGTACCATAAAGGGAATGTATCATTATCGCCATTAGTAAATAAAATCGCATTTGGCGCACAGGTATTTAAATAATTCACGGCAAAGTCTCTGCTCATTGTTCTTTTAGATCGATCATGATCATCCCACCCTTCGGCAGCCATTAATGCCGGGATTATCAATCCTAAACATAAGCCAATCAAAGAAGCGGTTTTGCCATCCATTTTCTTGCTTAAAGCATCAAAAATAAATAACACACCTAATCCGATAAATATGGCAAAAGCGTAGAAGGAAGCTACATAGGCATAATCACGTTCACGTGGTTGATACGGATACTGATTTAAGTAAAACACCACAGCAACACCATTCAATAAAAACAATAAGGTTACTACCCACATATCATTTTTATTATTTTTTACATGAAAAATGAAGCCCAATAATCCTAAAATAAACGGCAAGGCATAAAATGAGTTACTGGCCATGTTATTGGAGGCTGCATGAGGCACAAAAGAGGTGTCTGTATCCAATACCGCATCATCAAATGCTTTAAATCCGGTTTTCCAGTTACCTTCCAGCGGATTACCGTTAAGGCCCTGAATGTCATTCTGGCGACCAATAAAATTCCAGGCAAAATAACGCAAATACATGTATTTTAACTGATAATTCACAAAATAGGTCATGTTAGCCCAAAACGTAGGGATCTGAACTTCTTCCATTTGCCCCGTTTGCTCATTCATGGTTGTTTTTGTTTTATGATGAGCCTGAACATCTCCCCAATAGCGGTAAGCGGCTTCATGATTGGCCTGCTGGCTCCACATACGAGGGAATGGGGTACAATATTCTTTTTGATACGCCGGAATAGATCTTTTTTTATCGTCTACTATTTTATATTTTTTAGATGCTTCATCCTTGGCATATACCGGCTCACCATCTTTAAAATTAGCATTATCGGTAGGAGCATTATAATATTGACCATAGGTTAAAGGCCAATCACCGTATTGTTCACGATTTAAGTAAGACAACATTGTAATGGCATTTTCAGGATCATTTTCATCCATAGGCGTATTGGCCTGAGAGCGAATAACGATCACAAAGAAAGAAGAATACCCAATGATCAGGGTTGTAAAACTTACCAAAATAACATTCAATGTATTGAGGTTTTTGGATTTTAAATAATGAATACCATATAACAATCCTCCCAACACAAGTGTACGTAAAACCGCAGCTCCCATACCATAGCTTGTTCCGGATATAACGGCGATAGCAACAAATAAAATAGCTGTGTAGAATCCTAATTTATAGAATGATTCTTTCTTTTTTACGGTGTATAAAATAAGACCGGTAAGGGCTGTAAATAATAAGATGAAGTAAAAAGCTGAGCCAATATTAAAGCCCATTCCTAATTTATTAACGAAGAAGATCTCGAAATCAGCCGCAAACTTTACAATCTTGGGAATCATAATGTTTTGGATACCTCCTAATAATACTAATGAGATAATCCCGGTGATAAAGAATGATTTCCACTCGAATTTGTGTTTTTTGAAATAGTAAATAAAACAAATAGCAGGAATAGTTAATAAGTTCAATAAATGGACACCGATGGATAAACCCATTAAATAAGCGATTACCACTAACCAACGCATAGCACTAACAGGATCCGTGGTATCTTCCTCTTCCCATTTTAAAATAGCCCAGAATACTAATGCCGTAAAGAAAGAAGACATGGCATATACCTCCCCTTCAACAGCCGAAAACCAAAACGAGTCAGAAAATGTATAAGCTAAGCCACCAACAACACCCGCTGCAAGAACTGCCCATTGTTTGGCTTTGGTAAACTCTTCGCCTTTTCTTACAATTGCTTTGATCCCAAAACGGGTGATCGTCCAAAACAAGAATAAAATGGTGAACGAGCTACATAAAGCCGACATGATATTGATCATCTTACCCGCTAAAGCAGGATCGCCACCGGCCATTAAAGCAAAGAAACGTCCCACCAATAAGAAAAATGGCGCTCCCGGAGGGTGCCCCACCTCTAATTTATAGGCACAGGCTATGTACTCCCCGCAATCCCAAAAGCTTGCTGTTGGCTCAATGGTTGATACATAAGTAAAGGTTGCAATGGCGAAAACAATCCAGCCAATAATGTTGTTTAGTTTTTTAAACTGCATATTTTTATTTTAAAACGGATAAGATGCGAATTTAATTAAAAAAGGGAGTTAAACAGAATGAAAGTTTTTTTTTATGAATTTTTTGTAAATGCAGATATTTTACTATTTTTGTCGCCCGAACTTTTAGATAAGTTCAGATTGTCCGATGGTGTAACTGGCAACACGACTGATTTTGGTTCAGTAGAGTCTAGGTTCGAGCCCTAGTCGGACAACAAAAAAGCCCTCTTAGTCAATGATTAAGAGGGCTTTTTAATTTACTATTTGTCATTTTGTCACTTTTACTTCAATTGGTATAACCTTTGACAAACACCAGCGGAAAAAAAATTTATATTCTTAAACTTAAATATTTTAAAACATGAGCACTACCGGAAAAATTAACGTACAAACCGAGAACATCTTCCCTATCATCAAAAAATTTCTTTATAGTGATAACGAGATCTTTTTACGTGAATTAGTTAGTAACGCTACCGATGCGACTCAAAAATTAAAAGCCTTAACCTCCATGGGAGAAGCCAAAGGCGAGCTGGGAGATCTTAAAATTGAAGTAAAAGTTGATAAAGCTGCTAAAACCATCACCATTAAAGATAAAGGTATTGGGATGACAGCAGAAGAAATTGAAAAATACATCACACAAATTGCCTTCAGTGGTGCTGAGGAATTTGTACAAAAATACCAGGATAAAGTAGATAAAAACGTCGTGATTGGCCACTTTGGATTGGGCTTCTACTCGGCCTTTATGGTGGCTCAAAAAGTTGAAATATTCTCTTTGTCCTACAAAGAAGGGAGCAAAGCTGTGCGCTGGGAATGTGATGGAAGTCCGGAATACCAAATCGAAGAAATTACCACAAAAACTGACAGGGGAACAGAGATTGTGCTACATGTGGCAGAAGATAGCCTGGAATTTTTAGAGAATTCGAAAATTGAAGGTCTGCTGAAAAAATACTGTAAATTTTTACCTGTTGAAATTGTTTTTGGCACAAAAAAAGACTGGATTCCTTCCGGCGAAAAAGACGAAAAAGGTATAGAGAAAGAAAAAGAAATTGAAGTAGAAAATATCATCAATAATCCTGTACCGGCATGGGTAAAAAAACCTGCCGACCTAAAGGACGAAGATTATAAGGCATTTTACCGAGAACTGTATCCGATGCAGTTTGAAGAACCGCTATTTCATATTCACTTAAATGTAGACTACCCGTTTAATTTAACCGGTATTTTATATTTCCCTAAATTATCCAATAAGTTCGAAGCACCTAAAGATCGTATTCAATTGTATAGTAATCAGGTATTTGTAACAGATAACGTCGAGAATATTGTGCCTGATTTTTTAACCATGTTGCGTGGGGTGATCGATAGTCCGGATATTCCGTTAAATGTTAGCCGTAGCTATTTACAGGCCGATGGCAATGTAAAGAAAATATCTGCTCATATCACTAAAAAAGTAGCTGATAAACTGGAAGAGATTTTCAAAAAAGAACGCCCGGATTTTGAAGCAAAATGGGATGATGTAAAAATATTTGTTCAGTACGGAATGATCAGTGATGAGAAATTCTACGAAAAAGCCGTGAAATTTGCTTTGGTAAAAAATACGGAGGCAAAAGCCTTTACACTGGAAGAGTATGAAGCGCATGTGAAAGCCAATCAAACAGATAAGGATGGCAAGATTGTTTTTCTATACGCCACTAATACCGATGAACAACATACGTATATCGACGCAGCAAAATCAAGAGGTTATGATGTTTTATTAATGGATTCGCCATTAGACGCTCATTTCATTAACCATTTGGAAAGCAAATTAAATAATACCCAATTTGTACGTGTAGATAGTGATACCGTTGAAAAATTAATCAAAAAAGAAGACGCTCAGGTAAGCAAATTAACCGAAGATGAGCAAAAAACGCTAAAACCAATTGTGGAAGGTGTTGTTGCCAAAGAAAAATATACAGTTGTATTTGAAAGCTTTCTCCTATGTTAATTACCCGCCCTGAATTTATGCGCCGTATGAAAGATATGCAGGCTATGGGTGGCGGCGGAATGAGCTTTTATGGTTCGATGCCCGACATGTATAATTTAGTGGTAAATGCCAATCATCCGTTAATCAGTAAGATTTTGGCAGAGAAAGATGCCTCTAAACAAAGTCAGTTGGCAAAACAAGCTGCCGACCTGGCTCTTTTATCACAAGGCCTGTTAAAAGGAGAAGAATTGACCAAATTTGTAAAACGTAGTGTGGAGATGATCAATTAAAAAGGCTTCCGTTCCGCCCGGACTGATAAAAAAATAGTATCTTTAATAAAAAATAAGAGATGGAAAATCAAAACCCTGAAAATCAACTAAACATAGAACTTTCTGAAGAGATTGCAGAAGGTATATATTCCAACCTGGCCATTATTACTCATTCTCCTACCGAATTTGTAGTCGATTTCATCAAAGTGATGCCGGGAGTACCAAAAGCAAAGGTCAAATCACGTATTGTGTTAACGCCCCAACATGCCAAACGATTAATGAAAGCATTAGCCGATAATGTGCAACGTTTTGAACAAATGCATGGAAAAATAAAAGACAGCGACATGAACGCTTTGCCGCTCAATTTTGGAGGTCCAACGGCTCAGGCTTAATTACTAAATTATTTAGAAAAGCGTCAAATGTTAAAACATTTGACGCTTTTCTGTTTTATTGGCTTTTGGCATATTTATTGGGCTTCCAGGTTTGGAAATTCTCCTTTTTTTAATAACTTTGGTTAAAACTTTTCATCATGAGAAAAATATTTACTTTTTTATTTTTCGCCATTATCGGCTTGAATAATATAGACGCTGCAACATTTGTTTCAAAAGCTACCGGCAATTGGAATTCTGCAACAACATGGTCGATTACAGCTGGTACAGATGCTGATGGGATTCCAGATCTAGATGATAACGTAACTATTAGTGGCACTCACACCATAAGCATAGTTTCTGCTGCCGAAGCAGCAAAATCAATTTTAAATAACGGAACATTAAAAGGGAACGGGAAGAAGCTTAATTTATATGGCAATTTCAACAATAACAGCAATGTGTCTGGTCTGGTTCTATATATACAAGGTACATGTGTATTCTCATCATCTGTTTTGTTTAATGGTGCTACCAGTTGGTGGATTTATAAAAATCTTACCATTAATGCAGGGACATCCATTAGCACACAAGCGAATATGTCTATCAATTCTGCAACTGTAACTAATCTTGGCTCAGTAAATATCAGTGTTAATGGTGGGCTTTCTATGAACGCCGCGGCAAAATGGATTAATGGTGCTGCTTCAACTCTAACGCTAAGTGCAAATTCTACTACAACAGGTGTTTTAGATGCGTCTACTGCCGGAAATACAGTAACTTATACTAATCCTGCTACACAAATCAAAACTTCAACGTATTATGATTTAGTTTTAAATGGCACTTCAACAAAAGCATTAGTAGCAGACAACGTGATCTTAAATAATCTAACTTTAAATACAGGCTCAACAAATAAACTAAACATGAATAATAAAAACCTGTCAATAGCAGGTAATTGGATAAACAACTCTAATAATAGTGTATTGAATCAGGGAACGATTACGTTTAATGGTAGTGGAACTCAAACTATTACAAGAACGGCAAATGAATCCTTTAAGGATATGATTATAGCTAATACCGGAACTGTTTTATTAACTAATAATATAGACGTTACCTCTAGTTTAACATTCAATAGTGGAACGCTTGATCTCTCTGCCAGCAACTATACATTAAATCTTGCAGGTAATTTAATTTATAATGCCGGTACTATTAGTCAACGCGGTGTAATTAATTTTAACGGAACTACCGCCCAAACAATTTCAGGTTCCGGTTCGTTGCATTTTTACAATGTGCGATCTGCCAATTCAAATGCTTCAGGTGTTTTAGCAACGTCCAATGTGTTTATAGATAATGTATTAACGGTTCCAAGTGGTAAATTTGGTACCAGTGGAAGTGGGGTTATTACCATTCCAGCTACCGGTGCTACAACTTATGGTCGTATTGGTGCAGTAGGAGGGTCTTTAGTAGGAACCGGATGGAAAGTAGAAAGTTATATTAATGGTCCGGCACCAAAAGGATGGCAGTGGCTTTCCAGCCCGATTAATGGAAATATTTTAAAAGATTGGGATGATGATCCTCGCTTTTATATGAGTGGTGTTGGAGGGAATGATGGAACTGCAGGAACATTTAAATCTGTAAGAGTTTATACAGAAGCGACAGGTGCCTATAGTAACATTACTACCATAAATACGCCATTAACTGCAGGAAAAGGCTTTCAGGTATGGATGGCCGATAACAATACTACAGGGCTGACTGCTCCATTAGTTTATAATAGCATTGGAACACCAAATTTTGGCACTATAACATTTCCTATTACAGCAGGAGGTTCCGGTAATGGCTACAACTTGGTTGGAAATCCATACGCATGCCCTATTACTTATAGCACAGTTGTAGCAACATCAGGCAACTTATATTCATCCTTTGTGATTTTGCTAGAGAATAATACATATTCTACTGATCCAAACGGAGGTATTATTGCTCCTAATCAAGGGTTTATGTGTGTAGCTGCTGCCAGTGGAAATATCAGCTTCACAGAAGTTGCTAAAAACATCGTTACTAATCCTAACATATTAAAGTCTGCAACAAAACCTAATACGCTTATATTTAGTGTTTACAATAATGTAAATGGTTTGGGCGGGCAAACTAATTTAGAATTTTCGAAAAATGCAACAGATCTTTTTGAGAAAGAACAGGATCTGCCTTTCTTAATTTCTCCTTCGGATGAAGTGGACAATATTTGGACGAGAAGTACTGATAATAAAGACTTATTGAAAAATGTATTGTATTCAACTAATGAAGATAAGCAAGTTCCTTTAATTGTTAAATCAGGCGCATATGGTATTCATCATATATCTGTAAAAGGACTATCCTCAGTAACTAATTACAATTCGATATGGTTAGAAGATCCATCAACTGGTAAAACAGTTGATTTGACCAAAGAGCAAGGTTATGATTTTAATGCCAGCGAAATTGGGAAAGAATATACGTTCGTGATCCATTTTTCAAATAATAAAAAAACAAGTAACATCAAAGACGCAGTTACTTCAAATAGTTTAAGCGAAAACACTAGTGTTTATAATACACCTTCCAACGTGGTTGTGAAATTCGACATGACTGAATCCACTCCTGTTAAAATTTCAGTATATAGCTTAACTGGTCAACAGGTTATTGAACCATTGAATGTAAACGTTACAAATGATCGAATTGCATTACCACTTCAAAAAGAGAATGGCTTATATTTGCTTATTATTACATCAAAAGACCAACAAATAACAAGAAAAATCATTTACTAATAGAATTCATCTGTAAGAAAAAAAAGCTCACTTTATAAGTGGGCTTTTTTTGAAAATAACAACTCGAATTTCAATTCATTTTAAAGCTAAACGATCTCCTTTACCACTTCGCTGTGCTCTTCTTCAGCCAAAAATTCTTTATAAGCTACGGCGTTGTAATAATATAACATTAAAAAAAATGGGAATCCATAAAGGTAATAATTTCCCTGTCTCAAAAGATTAAGCAAAATCATAATTAAAATGCCATTGCTGACCAGCCAATGATAAGAATCCTTATTTCTGTTGCGTTTAACATAACACTTTACCATTATGATAAAAAAGATTGCTAACCCAAATAATCCGGTTTCCGACATTAGTCGCAAAAACATGGAATTAGCATCAGCAGAGTTGAGATCAAATCCCCAGTTGCCAATACTTTTCCCTGTGGAATATTTTTCAAAAGCTGTTTGATGAGAACCAAGCCCTGTTCCAAATAAAAAATTCCCTTCAAAATTTTTAGTAGCTACAATATAGTTATTATATAAAACGAATGATGAACCATGTGTTTTACCTAATACAAATTTTTCTCCTTCTACAAACAGGCCATAAGTGCTATCAAATCGTTCTTTAAATTCGATTACATTATTGTATAAATAATTAAACGAAAGTATTAATACAGGAACAGCTACAATTACATACCTTACAAATCCAAAATTAATTGCCAATATCAGTATGGTTAAGAATACCCCAAGTTGCCCCATACCAGAAAACGCCAAAAGATATACAATGATGATAATCCAATTTTGCAACGTGTTGTAGTAAAAAAAATTACGGCTAACAATATTGTATACAGCCACAAAAAAAGCTGCAGATAAAACAGATCCTAAATGCGTAGGCTCCATAAAAATAGAATTAATACGTATACCGAAAAGCCCACCGGTAACAGCCCGTCCACCTTTATTAGCATAATAAAATAAATTATAGCCTTGTTCAAATCCCATCTTAAAACAAATAAACTGAAACAGCCCAATTAATGCTATAATATAACACCCTTTTAAATACCATTTAAACATTTGCTCTACATTAAATTCTAATTCACAAATAACATAATAGTAAAAAAAATAGGTTAGTAATAAACTAAGAAAAACCTTAGAGAAATTTTGTACGTTATTATTCCCTGCAATAATTTGTATAATTCCTACAAACAGAAGAAGTAGAAATATGTATACCAGATTGACGTTCCACCCAAATTTAAAAATAAAACCAGGAAGAAGTACTATCATAATCAAATAACCAAGATAGCATTCAAATGGGCTCTTAAATAAAACGTAAGTGTATATAAATATTGAAAAATAAATCCCTAATACTATCCAAAAATTTTTTCGGCTTCTTTCTATGTATGGTATCAATTCAGGCATATTTCATTTCATGAAAATAAACATTAAATCAAAAAAAAAGTTACTTTTATGAAAATATATTTTAAAGGATTAAGAATTCGAAACATATTTATTTTAATGGCTTAAACGGCCTTCGATTTTTTGCCGCCTTAGCAGTAATTGTTACCCATATTGAATTAATTAAAGGGAGTTTTGGACTTAAAAATCATTGGAATAGCCCTCTTTTTTTTAACCTGGGAGGTTTAGGTGTTTATTTTTTCTTTGTACTGAGTGGTTTTTTAATTACCTATCTATTATTAGCGGAAAAGGAAAAGTTTGGAAAGATTTCAATCAAACAATTTTATATCAGACGCGTTTTCCGTATTTGGCCATTGTACTACTTTGTTTTACTATTAGGATTCTTTGTTTTACCACAATTTGAAGCTTTTAAAATTGGTTACTTAGAGTCTAGTTTTGAGCAGCATTTCTATCCTAATTTAATACTCTATATTTTTATTTTGCCAAATCTTGCTTTTTCTTTTTATCCTGCGGTACCTAATATTGGACAATCGTGGTCTATTGGTGTTGAAGAGCAATTTTATATTGTTTGGCCCATCATTATAGCAAAAAGTAAATCGATCTTGAAAACACTATTAATTATAATAGTTGTATTGGTATTCGTAAAAGTTGTTGTGTTGCTTCTGGGGTCTCATTTCAAAGATACGGCATGGTATAAACCTCTCAAATCATTTGTAGCGATGTCTAAATTTGAATGTATGTCAATTGGTGGGCTTGGAGCCTATTTTTTGTATACGAACCATAGCATCTTAAAATTAGTTTATAATCCCATTTTTTTTGCCATTAGTGTGGTGTGTTCAATATTGCTTATTTATTTCACCCCGGAAAAGTTGCAAGATGGTGTCCATCTAGCCTATTCTGTTCTATTTCTACAAATTATACTTTTTGTTGCCAAAAAATCAGAATCTACCTATTTTGATAACAGGGTATTTAACTACTTAGGGAAAATTTCATATGGAATGTATATGTACCATCTTATGGTTATCCCACTATGCATATACATGTATGTGAAGTATGGAAAAGTTAATTCCAGCTTAATAGAAAATTGCGTTGTTTATGGAACGGTAATTTTACTTACTATATTGGTTTCAGGGATTTCCTATCACTTTTTTGAACAGAAATTTATAAAATTAAAATCTAACTATTCGCCAATCAAATCAGGTGAAACTAACTAGTTCTTTTTAATCATTTAATAATGAAGAGAATCATCTTTCAAGTAATTTTTTACTAACAAAAGGAAGGAAGTCCGTATCTCTATTTCTAAATTTTCAACTTATCGATAATTTATATATTTTAAGTTCATACAGATTGCTGAGTTCCTTTATAAACTATTTAGTGATCATATTTTGATACAATTTAATCAAAGTATTGAGATGAATTTGTGGAATAAATTTTTCAATAGCATTTTTCTTTGCATTTAATGCCAATTTTCTGTACATATCTTCGTTAAAGAGTAATTCATTTATCCTCTCTTCCAATTTATTACTATCTTTTACATTTACTAAAAATCCGGTAACGTTATTCTGCAGCCACGTTGATACCCCGCCGGCATCAAATGCCACTACAGGCTTAGAATACATCATTGCTTCAATACCTGCAATTCCAAAGGCTTCAGGATAAATAGATGGAAACGCAACGATATAAGCATTTTTTATTTTCTGAAGAGTATCAGCATGTGATAACCAGCCATGAAAAATAATTCTCTGAGAGGGAATATTTTCGGAGGAAATAATGTTTAAGAGCTCATTTTTAAATAATCCATCACCAACAATATCTAGTATAACATTATTTTGACTTTTCAAAACATTCTTTAAAGACCGGATTAAAATATGTATACCTTTAGACGGATGTAGCCGTCCAACAAATACAATACGCTTCACTCCACCTATTTGGTATATTTCTTTACCCTCTTCAACGATGGGAGTGAAATACGGATTCAGGATGATACTGTGCTCTGGGATACCCGCCAATATGCTTTCCTTTTTTATATAATCGCTCATGGCTACAATATACTTGTATCGTTTTGCAGCGAAATTAATTTCAAATTTAACATTAGAATAACTTCGCATTACCTCACGGGGAACTCTGGAATCCTGACATTTCTCTGTATATGCTCTAGCGCAACAGTGTAATCCAAAAGGTTTCTGACAAATAGTTTCTGATTTCAGAAAAAACTTTTGGCGGCCGGGGCAAAACATTCTTGGTTCATGCATCGATCTGATGACAGGCTTCATATCCAAGCAAAATTTTACCAGATCTTTATTTGAAACACTGTGTATATGAATAATATCAATTTTATTATTCTCAACAAATGTCATTAAGAATTGTTCAACTTCTTGTTTTGTTCTATTACTCAAAGAAATATTCTTGCCGTGTATATCAAATCTATTGTGAGTAATTGAATTAGACACACCTATAAAAAAGGATAAAATACCATATTGTGGCAATAGTTCCTGCAATTGATGAACATATACTTCTGCACCACCTTTTATTTCATAACTTTGATTTATTTGAAGGACATTCATTTCTTTGTATTATTAACTACTGTGACCAATTCCTTTACGCTACTCTTCCAGGTACAATCGGATAATACTTTTTGTTCCCAATTTTTCGCAATAGCATTATAGGTAGCTGTTTCGAATGTAGAGACTAACAAATCTGCCAAAGAGTGAGGGTCATTCTTTTGAAAATACAATCCATGCACCTTATCAGTAATTATCTCATTAAAAACCACGTAATCCGGAACAATCGGACATAAACCATAGGCGCCATATTCAAGTACTTTGACCGGATAAATAGTTGGCTCTGAATTAGGGATAACCCCCACGTCAAATATTTTGTAATATACCGGTATCAATTTTTTATCAACCCTTCCGGTAAATACTACATTAGGTAGATTTAATTTTTGGGCCTTTAAATTAAGTTCTTCTGCCTCCTTACTCCACCCTACAATTACAATTACGATATCTGTGATGTTTTTATTATGAAGAAAACTTGCGCATTCAATCAGCAAATCAACGCCATGATATTTCGAGATTGCACCAACGAAACCAACCACCTTTTTGTTGAGTAAGTCATATTTTTGTTTAAGACTATCTGCTTCAATTTCACTAACCAAACTGTTATTAACAGATATTCCAAGAGGTTTAACTATAATTTTATCTACAGGCAGATCAAATTTTTTTGCCAGGAATTGTTTCGAGAACTGATTATATGCAGAAACATAATTTGCTTTTTTTAGTTTGTATTTCTCCACCAGATTTGCCAACCTTACACTAAACAACCCAAAATCCATACTAATAATTTCAGGCATGCAGCCGTCGGATTCAATAATAAGCGGGATATTTAATTTCTTTGACAACCTGATACCACAAGTTGAGTAGAGCGCCGAACGTTCATAAATTGCATCAGGATCATATTGCTTTATTTGCTTAATAATTTTATTCTCAAACTTATAGTCTAAATAAACCCTCCGCAGATCTCTATAAAATAATTTTAATTTATCAGGAACGATTTTTTTAATGAACTTTCTCATAGTGCTCTCTTGTACTACAGTTGCACTAACAATCACTTCGCTTCTTATTCCAAATATATCTCCTCCTATAATCGGTAAAACATCAATATGATTGCTTCTAAAACCGCTCACAGTGCCCCTAATATGAGTACCGGCTCCAGCACTTTGCTCATAAAAAATTCCAGCATCGGGCACAAGAAAGACAATTTTTTTATTTTTCATTTTCCAATAAAAAAATTATAATTCTGATATCGCTTTTAAAATTCGTTCAGTTGCCATTCCATCCCACCATTTAGGAATTACTCCTCTTTTATAATTCCCATTCTCAATTTCATTAATGTACTTCTTCACTACCTCTATTTCAAAAGGTAACAGTGTATTCGTTCCTTCATCAACTGTAACCGGCCGTTCTGTATTTGGCCTAAGTGTTAAACATGGTTTTTGACAAAATGTAGATTCTTCCTGAATACCGCCACTGTCAGTAAGGATAAAAGAACACTCTTTTATTAATTTTTGAAATGCAAAATAATCCAGAGGATCAGTGCATATTAAATTTGAGTTTGCCGAAATCCGTTCATATAAATCAAACTCTTTGGCATTCTTAATGGTACGGGGGTGAATCGGAAAAACTACTTTGTAAGTTTCTGTGATATGGTCAATTAATGAAATCAGTTTCTCCAATTCAACCCTATTATCAACTGTTGCCGGGCGATGCATCGTCATCAATACAAATTTTTGTTGATCAATGCGCAAATCATTCAAAATAAGCGAAGCCTCAATTTCTTTTTCAAATGCTATCATTGTATCAATCATTGTATTACCAACATAATAAACAGCATTTTGATCTTTCCCTTCTGTTTGAAGATGTTTCAAACCACTAGGTTCTGTTACAAAAAACACATCACTCAATTCATCTGCTATTAATCGATTATATTCCTCGGGCATCGTTCTGTCAAAACTTCGTAAACCAGCTTCAATGTGAGCCAATTTTATATTGTTTTTATTGGCAAACAAGGCTCCGGCTAATGTGGAATTAACATCCCCGGGAACGAGCAATATATCTGGTTTACCAATTTCAATCATCAAATCTTCCAACCTTATCATTATATCAGCAATTTGCTTATTGGCTGAAGCCGGAGTAATATTCAAATAATAGTCTGGCACTAAATTAAATTGACGAAAGAAAACATCAGCCATTTTCTCATCATAATGTTGTCCGGTATGAATAATTGTGATTTTAAAGTTGGGATAATACTTTTTTGCTACTGCTTTAAATTGCGTAACTTTAATAAAATTAGGTCGGGTACCAATCAGGATATGAATATTCATTATAGTTTATTTTCCAATTTATTGGTTTGTAAAATATCTTCTATCGTCATTATACCACCAGGAATGTTGATTCTATCTTTAGCGTAAGTATCTTCGATGTTTTCTCCATTCAAAATCTTATCAATCCATTTGTGAAAATATTTTGGTGTATCAGGGGATTGTTTTACCTGCTTTAAAAACTCGAAGTCCCTAAAACCCATACGTTGAATAAATGCAAATAATGTCTGCACGGAATAATCATCAACTTCTGGTCCTGATTGAGCTCGTGTGGGGGCAAAATAGTCATCCTCCAAAACGCCATAGAACTTATTATTCTGAGAATAAAACTGGTATGTGTTTTGGGCAGCTATACCAATTTTTTTATCCAATCCCACTGCATAAATAACTTTTCGAAGAGGTTTTTTTAGAGCTTTTAAGAGGGGATTACTTCTCAATCCATCTGTTGCCCTTTTTTTATCAGGACTCCAAATATGCAGAGTAGCAGATAAAGAGGCCGGATTGATCACCACATGAGGTTCCCAGGCATCAATCAAATGAACCGGTTCATCTTTTTGATGAAAATGTTTTCTAATCTTCAATTTTGCTTCTCTCGTTTGTGGATCAATCTGAACATCTTTCTCGAATAACATCGTTTCATACCCTGAACCAAAGGCTGCATAGGTAGTGAGCATATAGTTGTTATGGTGATGAATAGCTGATGCAGCAATATTTAAAGCGTGGCTTTTCAAAGGAACAAACAAGTGCACCTTTATGTAAAAATCATCACACTCATAAACATAGAAAAAGGGTATATCATACATTGTCCATTTTCGCTGCAAAAAACCTTTATCTACTAAATTACGTTTAAATACTTCATCCCAAAAGGCTTTATCTTTGCCCATTTTTGGTAATATCTCAGCTGATTTTGCATGAAATTCTCTCCTGTCAGGAAAATCCTGATTGAGTTGAATCACTTTTTGTATGAAAGAATTTTTTTTCATTTCCAGTTTCAAATTAATATACAATCAACGCTATTCAATACTTAGTCTCTTGAAAAAGCAATGTTAGAACTTGCACCCTCATTATTATTTCCTTTGCATATAAATATCAAACTATGATAAAAGTGAATAGATACTATATTCTTGTCATAGTAATTTCTTTCATATCCTTCAATTCTATATTCCTCACTATTCAACCCATCCACTAAGCTCTTAAAAAAACCCATCGACGTTTTAAGGTTATTGAAGTTCTTGTTATCACCACCAAAATAACCTTCATCATAAGAAGTTTGAGTATCTTCGATAACATAAATACCGCCTTGTTTTACTTTAGGAAATAATATTTTAAAAGATTCTATAACATGTTCATTTATGTGGCTTCCGTCATCGATAATGATATCCAATTCTCCGGTTTCCTCAATCATCTTATCCAAAAAGCTTTTATCGATCTGACTTCCCTGAAATATTCGTATCCTCTTTTCCTGAAAAAAGGATTTATCAAAAATATCCAACGCGTAAATCTGAGCGAAGGGGAAAAATCGCTTCCACATGCGTAGTGAAGGCCCTCCTGCTATTGGGTTATCATGTCCACCAACTCCAATCTCCAGCATTTTAAATTTTTTATACTTGAATTTAGAAAAATGGAACTGATAATGAGGCGTATAAAAATGCTTACCGAATTTATCAGTTTTATATATCTGAGCTAATTTATCGAGATCATTAAAGGAAAATAAGGCACGTGTATCATTCATCATGTTTCTTATTTTAACTTTTGTTCGAAAATTAATTCTCTTTTTCAATGATTGTAACATAATTTATTGTTTGTTATTTTTAGTAGAATTATACATCTAAAGGTAGTTCTATTTTATTATTTAAAAAATGTTGTAAGTTGGTTATTAACTTCAAGAAAAGAGTAATGATCTACATTGTAATTAAAATTGTAGTTCAAATGAACTTCTCCATCAATAAATTTTTGAAAATCATTATTAAGAGATTGCCTGCTAAAATGAATCCCTAATTTATTAGAAGTTATATAATCAGATGCCACTCCATGTTCTCCTATATAGATGATAGGGATCCTCGACTTAATAACTTCATAAAATTTAGTAGAAATATAATCTTTTACAAAAAATGGATAAATGAACACAACATAATCGTATTGCGACAAGGTTTTAAATAAGTTCTTGCCACTCAACGAACTTTTGTACTTTACCCATTCTGTGATACCATTTTTTTTAACAATATCCTCATAACGTATAATATCCGGAAATATATCCAATGTAATTTTACCATCATTACCAGCTATTATGCTGGACAAAATTTCGAAGTAGTCCTCAATACCGGAATACATTGTACCAAAAAATGCACATCTAAACTTATCCTTATAATATTCTTTCTTGACCACAATTTCATCTTCATCAAATGCATGCGGCAGAAGATACATTTTGTCCAACTGTTTTGGGTAATTGTCTTTCAAAAAATTCAACATAGGATCAACCGGAACTGTAACAATATCTGATCTCTCAATCACCTGATCCATCATGTATTGTTCAAATTGTCTTCTTTCATTATTTATTTTACTATATTGATTTCCCCAAGTCCAGGGATCTCTGAAATCAGTAATTAAATTGACACCTTTAAATTCATTTTTTAATGTCAATGCATAATAATTAACTCTGAATGGTGCACCAGTTGTAATAATGTTTTTAATATTATATGCTTTAATTATCGTTTTTGCCCGAGACAATATTTTTCGCTCATCAAAGATCGCTTTATCGTATACAAATCCTTTTACAAATAATGGCAGCAATTTCATCCAAAACTTATATCTAATTTTTTCAGATAAAGAAGTTGGCTTTATATTTTGCAAAATATTAGGAAAGTATGAATTAAAGGCATATAACTTTATACGTTCATGTTTAACATCTTGCGAGTAGAATGATACCTTATCAAACTGGTTCTTAGCACAAATCACATGTACGGTGTAGCCTTCCCGAGCAAGGTATTTTGCAAACTTAGCCCATCGTCTTCCACCAATACCCGGATATGGAGGAAACGTATATGAAATAAGTAAAATATTTTTCATTTCTTAAACAAAAAATAGTTATAAAAAAGGTTCACGCTCAGTTGCTGCAAAAAACGATAAATTCTTTCTTTAATTGGGTATTTTATTTCAAAAGTGTTCGTTTTTTTTGAACTATAAGTATTTTCGAATTTTTTGAACTTATTAAAATTCCAATACCCAAATTGTTTCAAATATACTTTATAATTCACACTGCCTTTTGCGGTAATTGATTCCCTATTTAAAACTCTCAAATATACTGGATTCTTAGGGTTGGCATAGATTATCCGCTTTCCTTTATAATATGGATGAAGTTTAGAATGATCATTCTCAATCAATCGAACTTGTTCATTGATTTTTTTAATATGTGGATTTGCTAACGTGCCATAAATTGCCATTGCATGCTCAAATTTATGAATACAGGTATTTGGAAACCATAATCTCACTTGCTGTGATGAAGCTTGACTTTCAAATTCGAAAAAGGTATGAAACTTATCTGTATAAATATCAAAATCTTTATCCGAAATTTCTTTCAGAATGGAAGAATTAAAAAAATCGTCATCATCCAATCGAATAATATAATCGGCGTGTAGTTTATTTTCGATAATATACTTTGTGGCGATTTGAAGTTTCTCTTCTTTTACTCCTTCATATTTGACATGAATAAATCTCTGATCGTTTAATGCTACTGAAGGTATCTCATCTCCAATGAGCAATGCTTGCCAATTCGGATAATTTTGAAGCAGCAAGGTCTTAAAGCATAACTCTTGAATAATTTTTCTATTGTCATTTAAAAAGGACGAAGGCGTGAGTGGAACAATAAATAAAAAAAGTTTCATGACTACTTATTTTTCTTCAAGAACAGCTATAATATTATCCAAGAAGTTATTCACTGAATATGCCTTCACAGCTGAATAAAAACACTCTATATTTTTTTGTTGATCCTCTACACTTAATGTAATATTTCCTGTTTCTATATCGCGTCTAGCTATTTATAACAAGCGCTGCTGCTGATTCATAAACAGATTCAAACTCTTTCATCGAAAGAAAATTTTCTATTAATGTTGCATCTTTTATTTCCTGAACAATTTCTTTTACTTTTTTAGAGTATACGCTTGTATTTCCATAGTTAAAAAACAACTTGTATTTGATCTTTTCTTTACTATCTACATCTTTAATAATGTCAAGAATATCAATGTGATTATTTATTTCGGCACCGTGATTTCCTATAATAATTTCATTGGATTTGTGCGGAACAATTTTACACTTTTCAATATCTCCAACCTGATCTATAAGCTGTCTTTCAATAAGTTTAGGCATATAGAATAAGCCTTTTAACTCATCATATTCCTCTTTGTTGACGATCAAAATAGCATCAAACTTTCTGTAAACTTTTTCTTGATTATCAAGCTGTACGGAGTAATCCAGATTAAGAAAAATTTTCAACTTTCTTTTTAGCCAACTGGCCATTGAAAAATGTATGTCCTTCTTTGAACAAATTTCCAGAGTCTTATCACTCAAAAACTTATCCATCTGTAAATTATATAATTCATAGCCAAAAAACTTTAAAAAAGTTTTTACTTTAGGACGAATAGCATAGAGAATTTGTACGAGAGAATCTCCCAAGCTGTTAAAAACCACTCCATCAAACTGATTAGCATATTTAGCTGCTTCGGCTATACCTTCTCTTGAATTTTCAAATATTTTGTAACTAATACCGTATTGATCTAATTTTGTAGCTGTATCTTCATTTTTTTCTCCAATAAATATTATTTCGTTATGAACACGTTCGTTTATATACCTTCTCGAATGATCAATAAAAATGATATTAGCATGAATATGAAGTAATTTATATATTTTGTTTGTTCTCACGCCCATTTAGGAAAGCATTCTGGCACACCATCCAGAAAATTATTATTTAAACACTCACTATGTATGTTTAAAGTGTTCATTTTCAATATATCTTCAAGTTGTCTCGTAGTTCGAATTCCAATAATCGTTGATGTCACAGCTTTATTTTGGATACAATATAAAATTGACTGCCGTATTATATCATCTGCAGCAACTCCATTAGCATGAATTTTTTTTAAAGAATCAAGCGTCCACTCTACCCAATCTGCTGGAAGTGTCGATCTAAAATCATCATCATTAAAGATTGGAGTATTCGTTAAATACTTAGGATTAATTAACCCCCTAGACAAAGGACTTCTAGCAATAAAGTTAAATTTATTTTGTTCAATTAGAGGAAAAAGATTGCTTACTGGTCTTCTTTCAAAAACATTAAAAACCCACTCCAATACTGTTCCAAATTTTGCTTCCACTACGTTTTTAGCGCCGTTAAGTCCTCGGGCACTAACACCAAACGTACCTATTTTTCCACTTTTTTGTAATTCTTGTATTTGTGTATAATCGAATTCAGTCCAGCGAATATTATCAGGGGGATTATGGATAAGGAGAATATCCAATCTATCTTTTTCAAGTCTCTTTAAACTTTCTTCTACGCGATTGGAAAAATTAAGATCAAGAGTTTGCTTTTTAATTTCATCGTCTGTTAATACAATTTTTGTGCAAACTATAACATCCTTTTTTGTCTGTTTTATTGCTTCGCCAAGCAACTGCTCACTTTTACCGCTATTATATCCTTGTGCAGTATCAAAAAAATCAATTCCCGAATTAATAGCTGTTATAAGAATATGTAAAGCTTCTTTGGTATCAACTTCACCCCAACCATTAGGCAGCCCACCAATTGAATGGGATCCTGCAATCTGCCAACAACCAAAACCAATTGGATTGGTTTCTTTTTGCAAGCCATACCAATATCGTTTTTTCATTTTATGCTTTAAAAAGCCTGAACTCTAGTGCAACCCTTGTCTTATCAGTTTCATCATTTAGCGCAAGACCATGGATAAGATGAGATGAGAAAATTAATACCTGACCATATTTAACCTTTGAACGAGTCAGTTCATTTTTACCGTCCCAGGATTTAATTACACAAACTCTGTATTTATTTCCTTCTACTTCACTACCGCCAATTGTTCTCAATACCTTGTTCTCACTAAGCAAATGACTTTTAGGTACAACCGGAAGATTTGATTTATTTGTAGCACCACAAACCGGAATCCAGAAATTAACAAATAAAGGAATATAATTATCTATATCTACTCCATGATAAACATCTTTATGAGGCGGATTAAAATCTTTTGACTGTGGGCGATTAATCCTCACAATAATATGCATTTTTTCTTTCGTCTTTGGATCAATATCGCTTAACTTAAAATTAAGTATATTTTCTAAACGAGGCAAAAGTGTAAGAACCGGAAAGTTAAAATCATCAGAAAATAAATCTCTGGTTCTAGACACGATTTTAAGATGATCCTCATCAGTTGTCACATAATGATGATAATTTTCCAAACTAAAACCTTCTGTCTTAATAGAGGTTTCTTTTTGCACTATTCTTTTAACACTCTCAGTAAGACCTTCCTTTAGCGCGTCATACTCATCTGGACTTAAAAAGTCAGATTCTGTATACCCGTTGTTATACCAAGACTGATCATATACTACATCGGTATCTCTCTGAGAAAGAACTTCATCTTTACCAACAACAAAAGATTGTGCATCACCGACAGAGAAATTTCGTTTTATACCATCCACAAAAAAGCTAATAACACTCATATTATTTTTAATTATAGTTTAACAAATTTACAATATACTTCCATTACCTTAATGATTTTTTGGCTGATAAAAATCATACCTCTTTCGAACTAAACCTATTTATAATCTATTGATCGCCCATCTACTTTTACTGGTGATGAATCAACGTGCCAGTAAGGCTTAGCGTTAAAACGAAGACTTTATATAGCTAAATTATATATTATTAAATTTAATTTTAAATCGGAGAAAATAGCCTTCAAAGTACTTATAAGAAAGGTGCGAAACAAGAATTGTCAACAAAAAGGTCAAAGGATAGATAATCCAATCTGTATTAAAATAAATACTCACTCTGATTGCAATTACAACAGCAACGGCATGAAACATATATAGTCCATAAGAAATAGATCCAAGGTAATTAGTAATCCTGTTTTCCATAACTGTTTCCAGTTTCTTGTTAAATGCCAGGTTTGCTATTATTATTCCAAACAATACAGAATACACATCATACTGATAGTTGCCAAAATACTTCCCATATAATAAAAACATTATTGTAATAATTACTACACTCCAAAAAAACACTCTATTAAAAATAAAATCAACTACCTTGTTTCTCTGATATACTAACACCGCAAAAATGCCTCCTATGGCCATACAATTAACATTAAACGCATATAAAAATCTGGATAAATATGTATGATACGGGATGTAATTGGCATACTCCGTCCATAAAAAATAAAGCGCTCCGTGATAAAACAATATCACAAACAGCATAACCAACAACAACGCTTTATTGAAATAATTAACTATAAAAGGCCATATCAAATAAAATTGTTCTTCTGTTGCCAATGACCAGGTTTGAGTTGTGTATGGTATATTACCAAATATGGCCCATCCAACATTGGCAAATATTGTAAGGTATAATAAAAAATTCATGGGGATAGTTTCTATACCTTCATGAAAAGATTGCCCGGGGAACTTAAGTAAGGGAATATGTGGAAAGACAAAAAAACCAAGAAAAATAATCAAGTAGTAAACCGGCCAAATCCTTAATATCCTTCTGATATAGAATTTTTTAAACGAAATCTCTCCTTTTTTTTCCTTTTCATTTAATAAAAGAGTAGTAATTAAAAATCCGCTTAGCACAAAAAACAACACTACTCCAAGCTTTCCTATAACTTTAATAAAAGGAATGTGAAAGTAATTTTCAATAGAAAAACTTTGTTTGTACAACTCTACATGATGGATAATAACCAAAGACGCGGCAATGAAGCGTAGTGTATCCAAATTAGGGATTTTTTTCATACTTTTTATAGAAATTACACTAACACAAAATTATCCAACATTACATTAATTTCTTCTACGTTATTAAACATCATTACATCTATAATTGATAAACCAGTTTCAAAATTATTTCGCTTTTGATCATAGGGCTCTAAGATCATCTTTTGAAAAAAAATTTGAATATTATTTACCGTATATTTTTCTTTATCAAAAAAATCTAACCCTCCAATCGGATTAATATAAACAATATTCTCCCCAAGCTTTTTGCATATGTTTAGTGCCCACTCATCGGGCATTTTAGCCTCATCAATCTCCAAATTCATTTCTGAAAAAATTGGCAAAATCTTAGAAAATCCCAAATACATACAAATCTTTTCAAGTAGTGCCTTGTTCAATTGTACAATAGATGTATACTCTTTTTCAAAAACCTCATTTAATAAATTTATGACTTTGTAATAATTAGGAGCTACCTTTTTATAAATAACCAACTGAGACAATATTTTTTTCTTCCATTCAGTTTCATTACTAATTTTTACATCTTTAATCAATGTCTCCCTATGATATTTTTCTAATGGCACTTGAATATATAACCATCCTTCGTTTTGCTTTAATATTCTATTTCTTTCTATCCAGCCATGCCTTATAAACTGAACCGTATCAAACAAAATAAATTCATCGCTATGTTTTAACAAACTTATATAACCCAGATAGGGCGCAAAATAGGGCTGCATTATGACAATTTTTTTCATCAAAAGGGATTAACAAAAATATATGCTAATTATTTTTTGTGATAATTTTTGTGATTTCTTCTTTGCTAATAAGAGTTCCGGGATAACTTAAATGATCATCATCATAATAAAGCACATCTTTATCTTTCAATACTTTAACTTTGTTACTGCTAACCATTTTATCAAACACATCATACACCATAAGAGAATGGTAGTTTTTTTTCAAAGATTTTAAATAATCATTAGCACGAATAACATCCTGATTGTTATATAAATCAACATAATTAAAGCCCGAAACAGGATTAATCCCTAAATAAGTAAAATATTGGCAGGCATTTTTATTTACCATAAAACCAAGTTGTGGAGGTTGGGTCAGCAATAAAACTTTCACATTTTGGTTTTCTAAAAAAGACAACAATTCATTTAAGCTTAACTTGTCTGCTTCAGATAACCCTTCCCATCTGCAAGCTATTATAAATAATTTCGGATGCCACTTTTCTATATTTTTGATCAATGATTTTGCGTAACTTATTCTTTGAACTACAGTATGCCCACATCACACCGTGTGAATCACCAAACAAAATCAATTCAGGTTCTTTATTATTCACTCTGGTAATAATTCCTTCATTTTTATATGCTTCAGAAAAATTTTCCGGCCTAATTGGCATATCCATATTATAACTAATAGCATTATTCTTATCCGGTATCACCTGAGTTGGCGAAATGTTATAATATCTAAAATAATCCGTAAGCTTGTTATAATTATCATTATAATAAATAGAAAAGTAGTTAAAAAAATAAAATGTGATTGTTGATACTACCACTATAGCTGCAATAACAATTTTAGGAGTGTGTTTATAATTCCTAGTTTTGTTTTCAATAAATGTATAACTTAAAAACGCTAAAAAAAACGTTAATATAAAAATGAATGCATTGATAATATTTTTATTGACATAATGTGTCTGATAGTCTATATTTTTAAAAAAAACAATAATAGGCCAGTGCCAGAGATAAGCAGAATAAGATAATTTTCCTGTTATAACAAAAAATTTTGTAGATAAAAAACTACCTACAGTGTTGTTAGGCGAGGCAAATAAAACAATCATCGCAGCTCCAATTACTGGTAATACAACATACTTAGAAATGATTGCACCGCCATAAAAGTAAGAAATTAGAACAGCCATTACACCCACCATCGGCAGATACTTTGACAGAAAAGGCTTATTTATAGAATCAATACTAATCAAGGAAACTAATCCGCCTATTGATAATTCCCAAATCCTAGTTGGTAGCATATAAAAGGTAAAGTCTCTATTAATTTTTAAATAGAAAATAAAAAATACAAAACTGCAAAGTGTTATAAATACAACAATCCGGTAAAAGTTTTTGAAATATTTGAAAGAAAAAAATAATAAAAAGGGATAAAACAAATAAAATTGTTCCTCTGCAGATAATGACCAAACATGAAGAAAAAAGGAATTATTAGATTTCCCCCCCCAATAATTACCGAAATCACAAAAGGCGTGAATGTTAAAATAAGAAAATATTGCAGGAAAAACATCATCTAAAATTTCTTTTACAACCGGCTTAAATATAAGACAGGGTACTACTATGAGGGTTACTGAAACAACTGTCAAAAGTGCTGGTAATAACCTTTTAACTCTTCTCATCCAAAAATCAAACATTGAGAACCTTTCTTCTTCAATACTTTGAGTTAGGATTTTGGTAATAAGATAACCTGAAATAACAAAAAAAACGTCTACTCCATAATATCCTCCATTAATAAAAGTGTATCCTAAATGGTAAAGGATAACCGGAACTACTGCTAGCGTTCGTAATCCATCTATTTCGGGTCTATATTGGAGATTTTTCACTTAATTATTCGAGCTATTTTTTCTATTTGAATAGCTTCTAACCCAACATACAGAGGCAAACATAAAATTGACTTTGCGGTGTTTTCAGAAACAGGCATATCAGTATGCTTCACATAAGGAAGTGTATTCAGTGATGGATAAAAATACCTTCTCGGCATAATATCTATCTCATTTAACTCCCTCTGGATTTTCAATAATTTGTCTTCAGATTCTATAATCACAGGATAATAACTATAATTCCATTCTGTATTTTCACGAATTTTTAATTTCCTTAATCTCGAAAAATCAAGCATTGTATTATAGGTATCTACAACTTTTTTTCTACCAGCAAGTATTTCATCTATATATGGCAAAACTGATAATCCCATTGCTGCCTGAAGCTCAGAAATCTTACCATTTACACCTAAACCATGAAACGCCAAGGGGCCGTCATGTCCAAAATTATGGCTATAAAACAACTGATGTTTTAGATCACTATTCTTTGTGAACATTGCACCACCTTCTGCGGTATGAAATAATTTTGTAGCGTGAAAGCTACAGGTACTTATATCTCCGTAATCGAAAATACTTTTCCCCTTATAATTTACACCGAAACAATGTGCGGCATCGTAGATTACATGCAAATTGTGTTTTTTTGCAATGGTTTCAATTGCTTCTACATTACAAGGATTTCCAAAAACATGTGTGGCCAAAATGCAAGTTGTATTAGCTGTAATGGCATTTTCGATTTTTGTTTCATCTATTGTTAAGTAGTCGGGGTGAATGTCCACAAATACCGGCGTACAATTCTCCCATACGATAGCTGCAGTAGTAGCTACATAACTAAATGGTGTTGTAATAATTTCTCCACCTTTAGCCAGTAACTTCAAAGCCATTTGAATAGGTACCGTGCCATTATTTGTAATAGTAATCCAGTCAATATTTAAGTATGCTTTAAGTTTATCTTCAAGCAAGTTGACTAATTCTCCTCTATTAGTTAACCATTGGTTATCAAATGCCCTCTTTACCCAAAGGTTATAGTCCTCTAGTGGTGGCAAAAATGTTTTTGTAACTGGAATCATGTAATACTTATATGGGGTAATAATTTGTTCTTATAATTCT
>JACQAK010000002.1 GCA_016194985.1 Bacteroidota bacterium | reverse complement strand
TACGGTTACCAACACCGTAAGATCCACCAACCCATCCGGTATTTAATAACCAAACGTTTACGTTGTGTTTCTTTAATTTTTCTCCTAATAACTCCGCATATTTTGTTGGGTGCAATGGTAAAAACGCTTTACCAAAACAAGCAGAGAAAGTGGTGGTAGGTTCAGTAATTCCCATTTCCGTACCGGCTACTTTAGCGGTATATCCTGAAATGAAATTGTACATAGCCTGACCGGTATTTAACTTAGAGATGGGAGGTAAAACACCAAACGCATCGCAGGTTAAAAAGAAAATGTTTTTAGGAATATCTCCGATAGCAGGATTAACAGCATTGTCGATATAACTTGACGGGTAACTTACACGAGTATTTTCGGTACGGGAAATATCCGCATAGTTTACAGTTGTTGTTCCTTCATAGTAGTTAATGTTCTCCAACAATGAACCAAATTTAATAGCATTGAAAATTTGCGGTTCTTTTTCAGCTGTTAAATCAACGCATTTCGCGTAGCAACCGCCTTCAAAATTAAACACAGATGTATCGGCCCATCCGTGCTCATCGTCACCGATTAATTTACGGTTAGGATCTGCAGATAAGGTTGTTTTTCCGGTTCCGGATAACCCAAAGAAAATAGCAGTATCGCCATCCTTACCAATATTGGCAGAACAGTGCATGGAAAGTACTTTTTTCTCGTGAGGTAAAATATAGTTTAATACAGAGAAGATCGATTTTTTAATTTCGCCTGTATAAGCAGTACCACCAATTAAAATCGTTTTTTTGGTGAAATTGATAATCGCAAAATTATGCTGGCGTGTTCCGTCAATTTTAGGATCAGCCATAAAGCCCGGAGCATTAATAATCAACCAATCATGTTTAAAGGTTTTAATTTCCTCAGCCGTAGGGCGTAAAAACAGGTTCGAAGAAAATAAATTGGCCCATGGTGTTTCGTTTACCACACGGATATTAATACGATAAGTAGGATCCGCACAAGCATAAGCATCTCTTATCCAAATCTCTTTGTTACCTAAATAGGCCAACATACGGTTATGTAAAGCATCAAATTTATCAGATTCAAAGCGGTTATTTACATCTCCCCACCAAACGCTGTCTTTGGTGTTTTCGTCATAAACAACAAATTTATCTTTAGGAGAGCGACCTGTAAATTCTCCGGTATCAATAGCTAAAGCACCAACATCAGTTAATACACCTTGCCCACGAACAATTGTTTCTTCAACCAGTTCAGATGGATGCAAATTCCAATAAGCCATTTCAACATTTGCTAAGCCTAATTGGGCAACAGAAGCATCTTGTGCTTTTAATCCAATTTCGTTCATTATATAAAGAATTTAGTTTTTAGTTAGGCTGCAAAAATACGAAAAAAAATCGGGTCGATTTAGACCCGATTTTCCACAATTTTGAGATGAAAACTTGTTTTTTGTTGAAAAAAACATGGCTTACATACCCTTATGAGAGTAATTTTAGTGCTAAAAACACCACGTCTTATCTTCCCTGGTGTTCGCTTGGCATATTTTCTATGATTTTCATCATATCACTTCCATCGGCAATTTTTTTAACTTCGTTTATAAAAGTGGTCACTTCAGATTTTGTTAATTCGGATAGAGTAAAGCAAAAATCATTTTCACCTTCTCTTCCCCATAATACGGTTTTGTAGGCCGGTTTTTTAGGATGCCCGTTTACATAGGCCAATAAAGCTTCCTGTTTTTTATGATCAGGACCACCCCCTTTACTAATGAACGAAATCACTAAACGGTAGTTTGCCGGCGCATCGGCACTGGCAGTTGTTTCTGTTTTAGTTGCTTCGGATGTTTTTGTTACATCTTTTTTGGATTTACAGGATAAGCAAGCTAAACTTACTAAAGATGCTAAAAAAAATAGTTGTTTCATATAAGTTGATTGATAATGTAAAATTAATTGTTTTTGAGTATGGCAAGATATAAAGCTTGTTAATTACTTAAATTTTCGGTCCATTTCCCGATTCAGGTCTTTTGTTTTCAGATCCTCACGTTTATCAAATAATTTTTTCCCTTTGGCCACGGCTATTTCTACTTTGGCATAGCCACTATCGGAGGTAAATAAAAGAGTAGGGATGATGGTTAATCCTTTATCTGTCATCTTCTTTTGAAGTTTATTTAATTCGTGTCGGTTAAGTAATAGCTTTCGTTCGCGGGTTGGCTCGTGGTTGTATAAATTTCCTTCTGTATAGATGCTGATATTTAAACTTTTAATAAACAACTCCCCATTTCGAAAATAGCAAAAACTATCTACCAAGGAGGCTTTGCCCTCTCTGATGGCTTTAATTTCTGTACCAACCAATACAATACCCGCTGTATATTTTTCAATAAAGCTATAATCAAAACTGGCTCTGCGGTTTTTGATTGATATTTTTTGCTGTATATTCGGTTTCAATAGTTTAATTTTGAACTGCAAAGATACATAAATACTTGTTGTTATGATACACTTAGTAATTGCTTCCGAAAAAGAATTGAGTACCATTGCCCAATTGGCACATACTATCTGGAATGAGCATTATGTTCCTATTGTAGGGCAGCAGCAGGTGGATTATATGCTGGCTAAAATCTATAATCACGCCAGTTTGGTGGAGCAGTTGAATGAAAAAAAGCATGTATTTTATTTAATCAAAAACAATCAGCAAAACATCGGTTTTGTATCAGTTAGTGCTACTACAGCCCATGATTTTTTTCTTCATAAATTTTATATTGATCAGCAAAAGTCCAATGCCGGAATAGGTACTCAGGTACTTGATTTACTGATTAAAGAGATTGGGCCTAAATCATTGACACTCACTGTTAACAGACAAAATTTTAAGTCTATTAATTTCTATTTCAAAAACGGATTTAAGATTGACCGCGTAGAAGATTTTGATATCGGTAATGGCTATCAGATGAATGATTTTGTGATGGTTCGGAAGCTTTCATAACGTCTTTGCGTGAGGGATACAAACGGAAATCCTTTTTGCTGCCTCTTTTCAAAAAGATTGGAGTGGGTAGCCCGACCCCGCAGCATCTTTTGCGGGGGCACGCCCAAATAATAGTTATTTCCGAATACGTTTCTTAAAAAAAACGCATACCAAAAATGCCTGAGTTTATTAACCTTTGGCTCTTTATATCTCTTTAAAAAGCATGAATACATGACATATAATTTCTTATATTTAAACTTTTAAATCAACTATGGAATACAATACACAATTACCACATTTACAAATACCCGAATACGGTCGTAATATTCAGGTAATGATCGATCATTGCGTAACGATTGAGGATAGAGACGAGCGAAATAAATGTGCCAGAGCAATCATTCAAATTATGGGACAATTGAACCCACATTTGCGTGATATAGCTGATTTTACACATAAATTATGGGATCACCTGTTCATTATTTCTAAATTTAAACTGGATGTGGATTCTCCGTATCCTTTACCAAGCCCCGAAACGTTTACAACTAAACCTGCTATCGTACCGTATCCTGCCACAAAAATACGTTACAAGCATTATGGCAAAACCATAGAGCGAATTATTGATGTGGCTAAAACATACGAAGAAGGTCCTGAGAAAAAAGAACTATCCCGTTTAATTGCCAATCACTTAAAAAAATCTTATGTTAACTGGAATAAAGATTCGGTGACGGATGATGTGATCTTTAAGCAATTTAAAGAAATGACCAATAACGAATTGGTGATTGATGAAACATCGGCCTTAACACATGCCAATGAGTTGAAAAACAAAAATCACAACAATCAAACACCAATTACAGTAAATGCCGGCGGTGGTAATAACAAAAACCGTCACAAAAAAAATAAGAACAAATTCAAACACAGAAACAATAACAATCGCCCAACATCATAATTTATGGCAATTTTTGAAGTTACCGGAGGTAAACAACTTAAAGGGGATATCATCCCGCAAGGCGCTAAAAACGAAGCTTTACAGATCTTATGCGCTGTATTACTAACCCCTGAAAAAGTCACCATCAGTAATATTCCGGATATTGTTGATATTAATAAATTAATTGACTTATTACGCGATTTGGGCGTAAAAGTGGAGAAAACCGGTCACGAAGAATATAGTTTTCAGGCCGATGAGATAAAAGTAGATTATCTGGTATCACCCGAATTTAAAAAGAAGGGTGGAGGCTTACGTGGTTCAACCATGATCATTGGTCCTATGCTGGCTCGTTTTGGAGTAGCCTATATGCCAAAACCGGGTGGAGATAAAATCGGACGTCGTAGAATGGATACCCATTTTATTGGATTCGAAAATCTGGGAGCAAAATTTGAGTATGATGCTGATAATGAAAATTTTAAAGTAACAGCCGATAAATTAAAAGGCACTTATATGTTACTGGACGAAGCTTCGGTAACAGGTACTGCCAACATTGTGATGGCTGCAGTACTGGCCGAAGGAACTACCACCATTTATAACGCAGCCTGTGAACCCTACTTGCAACAATTATGTAAGATGTTGAACAGAATGGGTGCAAAGATTACAGGTGTTGGATCTAATTTATTAACCATTCAGGGAGTAACTTCCTTAAAAGGCACAGAGCATCGCATTTTACCTGATATGATCGAAATAGGTTCGTTTATAGGTATGGCTGCTATGACCAAATCGGAGATCACAATCAAAGATGTGTCTTATGATAATCTGGGATGTATCCCAAAAGTGTTTTCCCGATTAGGAATCCAAATGGAACGCCGGGGAGATGATATTTATATTCCATCTCAGGAACATTATGAAATCGATTCCTTTATTGATGGCTCAATGTTAACGGTAGCCGATGCAATCTGGCCGGGTTTTACCCCCGACTTATTAAGCATTATGCTGGTAACAGCTACTCAGGCCAGAGGTAATATCTTAATTCATCAAAAAATGTTTGAGAGTCGTTTGTTCTTTGTCGACAAGTTGATCGACATGGGAGCTCAGATCATTTTATGCGATCCTCACCGCGCAACAGTTATGGGCCTGGATAGAAAGGTACAGTTGCGTGCCATTCAAATGGCTTCACCGGATATCCGTGCAGGAGTTGCTTTATTAATAGCCGCAATGAGTGCCAAAGGAAAAAGTACAATTTTCAATATCAATCAAATCGACAGAGGTTACCAAAATATAGATGGCCGCTTAAATGCTATAGGTGCTGAAATTATCAGAAAGAACAACTAATGAAAGTTCATCACATAGCGCTTGGCTTGGTTATAAGTAGTATTCTTGTTGCCTGTAAAAGTAAAAAGGAAGCTACTGCCTCATCTGCCGAAACGGCTAAAGATAAAACAGCTGTTAAAGTAGATGCTGTTGAAGGATTGAATCTGGGAAACAAAGCTCCCGAAATTATGCAGGCTTCTCCTAAAGGCAATGTGATTACCCTGTCGTCTCTTAAAGGAAAAATGGTGCTGATCGATTTTTGGGCCAGCTGGTGTGGTCCTTGCAGAGCAGAGAATCCCGCCTTAGTAGCTGCCTATAACAAGTATCACGAGAAAAATTTTATTTCCGGAAAAGGATTCGAAATATTGAGTGTCTCTCTCGATCAAAACGAAATGGCCTGGGCAAAAGCCATTGAAAAAGATATGCTGAGTTGGCCAAACCATGTAAGTGACTTACAGGGATGGGATAACGCTGCTGCCCGAAGATATGGTGTAAATAGTATTCCTACCAATGTGTTGGTAGATGCCAATGGCATTATTATTGCCAGAAATTTGAGAGGTGAAGCTCTCGAAAAAGCACTTGAATTGCAAGTGAAGTAATGTGTGTTCTGTAAGAAGGTTAATGATTAGTGGACGTAAGAAAAAAAATGAAGCATATGAAATCAATCGTTCTGTATATAATAATACTTCATGTATATTGTATTAAAACCTGTTTTGCTCAGGAAAGTGATAAACTCACTGTAGGAGAAAAAGCTCCGGGCCTGGTATTAGCATCCACCAATAATTCTATTTTAAGCTTTTCTTTTCCTTATCAAAATAAAGTAACCCTGTTGTTTTTCTGGTCGTCTTCGGTAGCTAAATCAAAGGAAAATATTTACAAGTACAAAAGAATCCTTGCCAAATACTCTGATATTGGATATAAAACCTGTGATGGATTTGAATTGATTTCAGTGGCTTTGCAAAGCGATAAAAATGCCTGGAATCAGGATCTCATTAAATATGATCTGTTAAACATCAATAACTGTATTGCACAAAGAGGATATAACGACCTTTTTGTGATCAGGTATAAATTAACCGAAACACCTGCCAGTTTTTTGATAGACGAAACAGGCAGGATCGTAGAAATTAACCCAGATATCAAAACTATTATTTCCTTTTTGGATCAAAAAAGAAATGTGGAGTTAAGCACAGATATTCAAACTCAGCTTACAGGAACCATTAAGTATGGAGCAGGCGTATTAAGCCCTTTGGCCAATCAACGCATCTGCTTTTTAAATGAAAAAAGAGATACGCTGCAAACTACAATTTTAAATGATAAAGGAGGTTTTGCCATTAAAAACATTAACACCACTGCTTCCTTATATCTGTATCTGTTTCCCAATCCATCCATCAGCGACGAACAAACTGTTTTTTTAACTTCTGAAAACGGAGAAATCGTATCCCCATTCAAAAAGAATGATAACAAAGCTTATGAATATCATTTATTGGACGCAGAGATGCCTTATTTAAAGCCAATGGCAGATGAACCGGCTATAAAAAACCCGAGTGATAAAAGCATCAAAGATCTGTATATGAGCGGGCAGATCTTTAAAGGCAAAGAAACGATTGTTCCTAAAGAATCTATGGTCGCATTAAATCAGATGGTGGCTCGTTTAAAAGAACACCCAAAAACCTATGTGGAAATTATTTCACATACGGATAGTAACGGCGATGCCAAATCTAACAGTTCCCTTACCACCAAGCAATCGGTAGCTATTGCTGCTTACCTGACCTCAAAGGGCATTGCTAAAAGCAGACTTAAACCCATAGGAAAAGGAGAAGACGAACCCGTAAATGCCTGTAAAGATGGTGTTAATTGCTCAGAAACAGAACATCACCAAAACCGAAGAACCGAATTTAAATTTTATACTCAATAACTGAATTATTTATTTTTATGAGAATTGTTTTATTAATCGCCTGTACTGCTTTTTTATCGTTAAAGCATTCCGCACAAAACACCTTCCCTCAACTATTACCTTTTACCACGATTGATTATCTGGATAAGTTGCACGCTAAAGCGTCATACGACTGTTCTAAAAATGAAAAGAAGGCCTTTTTATTTTATGATATTAAGTCCGAACCTTTGGCAGAGGTTATGTTTAATGGAACCAACTTTGTGTTTACCGAAAAAAGAATTACCATTTTTCCTATTTATTTTGCCGGGCAAATGACCAAAAAGGCCGACGAAGACTTTAGTGCAAAAATCCCAACCCAGTTGTTCAGAACACCTGAAACATCCATGTTTAAGGACTTTAATATCAAAG
>JACQAK010000001.1 GCA_016194985.1 Bacteroidota bacterium | reverse complement strand
TATATGTGTCTGAAAAAGTGAATGGAGACTGGGGACCTGCGGTAAACTTAGTGCCATCTATTAATACTCCTTATAACGAGGATGCACCATTTATTCACCCTGATGGAATTACCTTGTTTTTTAGTTCTCAGGGACATAAAAGTATAGGTGGATATGATATCATGTATTCTATCAAAAAAGACAATAGCTGGATTGAGCCGTTTAGCATGGGAATTCCTTTAAATACTACAGAAGACGATCGTTATTATGTGATTAATGCGAAGGGAGATGTGGGGTATTTTTCTTCAAACAGAGGTGGTGCCGGTGGAAAAGGGCAACAGGATATTTATACGGTTACTCCCGGTATTTTGGGCGAAAAACCAATCCTCGCGTTGTTAAAGGGAAGTGTATATGTGGATGATAAACCATCTGAAGCAAAAATAGAGATCCTGAAAAAAGAATCTAATACGCAAATAGGCCCTTATTATGCTAATTCAAGAACAGGAAAGTATTTGATGGCATTGTCTCCGGGTAGTGGATACAAGATCAAAATCACGGTTCAGGGAATGGAGCCTATAGAAGAAGAATTGGATGTAGAGAAACTTCAGAAGTTTGTGGAGATAAAAAAAGATTTCTATTTGTACTCACCTGGATTTGAGAATAAGAAAAATCAGATTTCTGTAAAAACGATTTTGGATAGCTTATTAAATGTGGGGACTAACGCCGAAGCGTTTAATAATGATGCTAAATTGAACAATATTGCAGATGCCAGCACAAAAGCACAAGAAACAAAGGATCCTTCTAAGACTACTACTAATGTTGCATTAACACCTTGTAATGGTGGAACAGTTCCTGATTTTGCCTCATTAAAAGGAAAATCGTTGAATGATCCTGCGGTGTATAAAAAATTATTGGATCTGGGAGGTACTATGTGTGCAGAAGGTCTGGTATTTAAGGTTCAGATAGCTGCTTACCGGAATCCTCAGAATTATAAGTATGATCACTTAAAGGAATTTGGTGCCCCTGAAATTGTAAATTATCCTGATGGCATAACACGATTTACCCAGATGAATTTTACTACATTGAAGGAGGCAGAAGTTGTAAGACAAAAAATCATCGCTAAAGGCCAGAAAGATGCCTGGTTGACCGCTTTTATAGATGGCAAGCGATTTACTCTGGAAGAATTGATATTAGTGAATTTTAATGGTAAGGCTATAAATTAATTACACGTATAACCTTCAAAAAAGGCGTTTGCTAAGGCGGACGCCTTTTTTCGTTTAAAATAATGTTAATAATATACATTAAGCGTTAAGAAGATTTAAAATGAAAAGGTCTTATGATTTAAGGTCTGTTTTATGCTTTACCTTTGTATAAGCTATTAAATCCTTAACGCCATGAGTAAAATAAACTGGGATGATGTTGCAGAGTTAGAATCAATCGCTAATCAATGTATTTATGTGGGCAAAGAAGTAGGGCAGGCCAGAGCTGCTTTAAAAGCCATATATGGCTATGATATAGAATATGATGATGAAAAAGACGAACCCTGCAGCAAGGAAGATAAAAAAACAACAACATAAAAAAGGTGTCAACTTATTAGCTGACACCTTTTTGTATAATTTTAAAATACTGATTAGTTGTTTAACATAACCGGCATTACCAGCATTAATACATCTTCTGCGGGATTTGCTTTTTGTGTAGGCACAATAATTCCCGCACGATTTGGCGCACTCATTTCAATCGTTATTTCGTCGCTTTCTAAATTGGTTAACATTTCCAAAACAAATTTAGAGTTAAATCCGATTTCCATATCTTCGCCAACATAGGTACACATCAGTGTTTCATGCCCTTCATTAGCAAAGTCAAGATCTTCAGCAGAAATAGTTAATTGGCTGCCTGCTATTTTTAAACGGATCTGGTGAGTGGCTTTATTGGCAAATACGCTTACCCGACGAATAGCACCTAAAAACGATGTTCTGTCAACGGTTAATTTATTAGGATTTTGTTTAGGAATAACGGCTTCGTAGTTTGGATATTTTCCATCTATTAAACGGCATACCAGATTGATATTTCCAAAACTGAAATAGGCATTGGTTTTATTGAATTCTACTTTTACAGCATCATCAATACCGGCCAATAAATTTTTAAGAACGTTTAATGGTTTTTTAGGCATGATAAAAGAGGCTGAAGCACCGGCTTTGGCATCATTGCGGGTATATCTTACCAATTTGTGTGCATCCGTTGCAACAAAAATAGAGTTCTCGTCATTGAACTGACAGAATACACCGCTCATTACAGGACGAAGATCATCGTTACCCGTAGCAAAAATAGTTTTGTTGATAGCGTTACCTAATACATCACTTTTTATAATCACAGAAGTAGCAGATTCTACTTTTGGTAATTTAGGATATTCATCACCATTGTGTCCGGTTAAGGTATAATCACCGGTTTCTGTTTTTAATTTGGCACTGAATTTTTTATTATCGATAATAAATGAAATAGGTTGTTCAGGTAAATTACTTAACGCTTCCAATAATGTTTTTGCAGGTATCGCTAAATTTCCGTTTTCAGAAGATTCTACTTTTATACTGGTAGTAATGGTAGTCTCCATATCACTTGCAAATAGCGTAAGTGTGCCATTATTTAATTCAAACAAAAAGCAATCTAAAATGGGAATAGTGTTACTAGAGTTTAATACTCCGCTAATAGATTTTAAATGTTTTAATAATGTGGATGATGATACTACAAAGTTCATATGGTTAGTTTTTAATCAACCAAATTTAACTATATGAAACCTGTAACTGCTTTGAAAAGAAATGTATTTATAAACTACTTTTTAACATTATTTTTTCGGTAAAAAGTAGTCATAGGTTTGTAAGATTTTTCCGAACACATAGAACTGAGCCACGGCATAATCTTTCCCGTTATTATAGCGTATAAAAAGGTTATCCGGATCGTATTTATAGTCTACACCGTATTGCTCATTTTTAGAAGCAACGGGCTGTTTGTGAAAAAAATCGTAGAAAGTACTGTTATTATTTCTGTCAGTAATGGTAAGGGTTGCAAAAGGAACGGCCGATTTTGATAAAGAATCAACCAAATGGTGTTTCTTATCTAAAACAGACTCGCAATTTACATTCTGAAAATAAGCGATGTATTGTTTCAATCTGCTTTCATCAAATGGTAAATTTCCTTTTTTTGTTTTTAATCCAAACCGTTGCATACTAAATAAATCAACTATAAAAGACGAATCAGGAATTTCATGTAAGTCTAACTTAATTTGTTTGATTTGAGGAGGACGAAAATTAATCAGCAAACGATCTCTCCAGTCTATTTCGTCAGTTAAATAGCGGGTTGATAAAAATCCGTCAAAACCCGGAATATGAGTGATAAACGGTTCCGGGTAATTTTCGTCATCCTCTATGTTTGTAAGTAACATGTAGGTTCCGGTATTATCCTGTGTGGCGTGTCCCACATAATATTGTTTTACCTTTTTGCCTTTACTGTAAATTTCAACTTTCGTGGATTTGGATGCAAGAATCTTAATAACAGAAGTTCTGCCATTTTTTGATACAGGTGATTTTACTTCTACTGATCTGATGGTATATAACAGGGTTTCTATCATATCAGGTCTTACCTTAAATTTTCCGTCGAGTATCCAGCCTTCTTTTTTTCTTTCCAATAACACCTGTTTCCCGTCTTTATCGGCTAAAAATATTTTATCAATGACGGCTGTATCTTTATATCCAAAATCACTGGCTTCTTTATCAATGGTTGAGGTCTTGTTTTTACTTTTGTATATATAAATAGAAAAGCCTGCAAGAGCAATCAGTATGGTTAACAGGATAATGGTTGATTTTTTCATTTAAAAATATCTGAAGGTTATTTGCTGTATTTTTTCTTGCGAATATAGAACTGTATTAAGCCAAACAGTGCAATGATCAGTAATGGCAAACCAACATTGGTCAATTTCCATTTTCCGGCTTGAGTGGCAATTTTCTTTTTATCCAATAATCTCAGCTTCACTTCGCGTGAACGTAATTGTAATAAGCCTTCATCATCTAATAAATAATTCATGCAATTCAATAAAAATGTTTTGTTGGCAAATTGTTGTTTGCTGTACATGTCGTAGCCCACAGGATAAATCATTCTGGTGGCTCTCTGATATTCATTTTTAGCAATATCGCCATCTGCAACTACAATCATCTTGGTAGGTTTGCTCACTGCTTTGAAATCAAAAATACTGTCTTGTAAAATCCTTGAGGTTATGCGGTTTTGGTAAATGGATTCGAACCGTCCCTCTAAAAGACAAGCTACATTTTGAAATGAGTTTATATACTGACTTTCCTGTGGTTTTAATTTTACCTGAGCCGCTAATATGCGTACCGGTGTAGGCTGTGTTTTGGTATATTTAGAAGTTTGTAATAAGATGGTTTTGGTAATGCCTTTTGCAGAAACTGTATCTAACGTACCGATGTACTCGGTGCGAATCAAATCCAGATTTTTAACGATCGGATGATTGGATGATGGAAGAAGTAGAGGATAGTAATTCCAGTAAAATGGCTTAAAGTCAGGCTGGCCTAATTTGAATCCAACATTTACCGGCACCTGAGCACACTGCAGATCCTGAACGAGCACAGGATTTAACCTTACACCATATTTAAATAAAATGTCATCTAAATTCAATTCGTTTTTAAAGCCCAGAGAGTAGCCTCTGGTAGTGAGTGTATCTCTGTTAACATACACCGGATCAATCAACCAAAGTACTTTTCCGCCGTGCATGATAAACTGATCGATAATGAATTTATCTTTTTCATCAAACATTGAATCGGGCTGGGCAATTACAATGGCATCAGCTCCTTTTAAAGCGTATAATTTATGATTAATATTTACCCGTGATACATTATAATATTCTGCTACAGATCGCATAAAGTCGGCACCGCGAATGGTATCTAATTCATCATGGCCTTCTACAAACAATACTTCCGGTTTTTTCTCTAAAGTGGTTTTTCTGATAGCATTGGTTAAGCCATATTCCATTTCCTGGATAGAATTATTAATACTTTGCTCGGCTTCAAAACCTAACTGACGTTTATAGATTTGCCATACGCTTTCTTTACCTTTATAGGTGATAATAGCTCCCGGCCATATAAAGGTTTCTGACACTTTCTGAGAGCTGCGATCCACTATCTGTTCAGGCATGATGCCTTTGTCAAATAATTGCTTTTCAATTTTATCTGTTTCTTCTTTACTTGGATTTTCAAGCGGGTTGATTAGTTCATATTCCAGATTATTGTTGGAATAGGCTCTGAATTCATCCAGTAGTTCTTTGGTTTCATTTTTTAGCCTGGTAAAATTCGGATTAAAATCGCCTTGAAGATATACTTTAATGTAAACAACATCATCCAGACCTTTCAATAGTTTTCTGGTAGATTCGGAAAGTGTATATCGTTTTTCAGTAGTTAAGTCGAAACGTTTAAATAAAAACGAACCAACAAAATTCAGAAGAATAACAATGGCCAATACGGCCAAAATCATGGCTATGTCTTTTCGTTTACGTGTAGAGTTTTTCTGAGTCATATTACCACTTTCTGCTTTCTAAAACGAGTTTGGATAATAAATTAAATAGGGCAATAATGCTTATAAAGTAAATCACATCACGGGTGTCAATCACACCACGACTCATGCTGACATAATGATCATTCATTCCCAGACCTTTCACAAATGCATCATATTTACCAAATACACCGGAAGATGAGATAAAATCAAAACCTACGTAAGTAATAAAACAAAGCAATAATGCCATAATAAAGGCAATTACCTGATTTTCGGAAATAGCAGAAGCAAAAGTGCCAACAGATACAAATCCTGCGCCTAAAAACAACAAGCCAACATAAGATCCCCACATGCCTCCCGTGTCGATATTCCCTTTCGGATAACCTAATTGGTGCACGGAATAATAATAAATTAATGTAGGCAATAAAGACACTACCACTAACACTACACCCGCAAAATATTTGGCAAGTACTATCTGCAGCTCTGTTAGAGGGCGTGTTAGCAATAATTCGATGGTACCCGTTTTCTTCTCTTCCGAGAAACTACGCATCGTAATGGCAGGAATAAGGAACAGATAAACCCAGGGAGCTAAAATGAATAAAGGGTCAATATTGGCAAAGCCATTCTCCAACACATTTGAGCCGGCACTTTCTGTTGGCACCAGCCACATAAAAGTACCAATACCTGTGATAAAAACACCAATGGCAATATAACCAATCAATGAACTTAAAAAACTTCGTATTTCTTTAATTAATAAGGTAATCATACAGAACTCAAAAATAGCAATAGATTTTAAAATATACTATCTATTGTTGTTCCAAAAACAAAAATTAGCTTAATTTTACATATTTCCAATTTCATTGTGCTTAAAGCCTTTTTCTCTTATCAGAAATTCATTTTAGTGCCTTTAGCACTTTTGTTATCGTGCCATTTGTTTTCGCAAAATTTTATCAGGGGAACAGTATTGGATACTACAAAAACCGGTTTTCCATTTGTAAATATTGCACTATTAAATTCATCAGACAGTTCTCAGGTAAAAGGCACTATCAGTGATGAAACAGGCAAATATGAATTCACGAACATCCGATCCGGAAATTATATTTTGAAATTTTTTGCCATTGGATATTCGGAAGCGTACAGTGAAATCTTTCATATTGATAGTGTTTCCGTGATAACAGTTCCGGAAATTATGATGAGCAATAAAGGAGTAAATCTTAATGAAATATCGGTGACATCCATTAAAAGAACCGTGGAATTTAAGAACGGAATGACCATTTTGAATGTGGAGAATAGTATTATGGCTGCGGGAAATACGGTGATTGATGTTTTGAAAAGAATTCCGGGAGTAACCGTTGATAATAAAAATAACATCTCCATTTCGGGAAAGCAGGGTGTTCGGATTATGTTGGATGGAAGAATGCAACAATTATCCATGGAGCAGGTTGTTTCGATGTTAAGTGCGATGTCGGCCGATCATGTTTCTAAAATTGAAGTGATGAAGAGTCCCCCGGTGAAATATGATGCAGAAGGTAATGCCGGTATTATTAATATTGTTACCAAGAAGATAACCACCAAAGGCTATAGCGGCAGTATTAATTATAATCCCGGTATGGGGCAGCGTTTTGGAAATTCCATGTATGCTACATTGAATTTTAAATCCAATAAACTAACTATATTCAGTAATATTAACCCTATGTATAAAACATTTTTTGATCGCTATGACTATCATAAACGGGTAACATACGAAGATAATACAACCATTTTCGATCATACCGGCGATCATGAAAATTTACGTAAATACATGAGTGGTAAAATTGGAGCAGATTATGCCATCACTCCCAAAACAACCATAGGCCTTTCTGTAGCTAATACCATTAACAACACGAGGCCCGTTGAACATGGATACGTTTCCATTAATGGCTATAATGATGTGGGCTTTGATCATTATCATTATGTAACAGATGACAAAACCATTTGGACAAGCCCTGCTTACAATTTTAATGCAGAGCATAAGTTTGATACTACCGGAACCACGATTAGCCTGTCGGTTGATTATGCTGCCTTTAATAATACTTCAGACCGAAGAAGCGAATCTGTATTCCTTAAAAATGATGATTCCTATGCCAAGCCTTCTCAGGTATATCAATCAACCAATAATTCCAAGATTAATATCTTTACGCAAAAGCTCGATTTTCAAACGTATTTAAAACCAAGCTGGTTTTTTGAAGCAGGAGCAAAAACAACATTTGTGAACAATGCTTCCGATTTTTTATTTACAAGACAGGATACTGTAACAGGATCATATTACACAGATACAAGCTTTACCAATAATTACCGTTATAAAGAAACATTAATAGCGGGATATATTAATTTCAGAAAAGAATTCAAAAAAGGAACATTGGGCCTGGGTGTGAGGGCTGAAAATACCGAGATCAGAGGAAACAACCTTACCAATGGGTTTAAACTAACCAGAAGTTATTTGAATTTTTTTCCGAACCTGTCGTTTGATTATCAATTGAATGATAAACATAGTATACAGTTTAATTATAACAGACGATTAGACAGACCTGATTATTCTCAACTAAACCCCTTTAAGCGATTTGAGGACCAATATGCCGTGGCTGCCGGAAATCCATACCTTAATCCTCAGTATAGTGATAATGTTGATTTCGTTCATACCTATAATCAATGGATAACCAATAGTATAGGATACGCTCATTTTACCCATCTTTTTTCGGATATTTCTTATCAAAACGATAGTACTAAGATTACTACCTTTACTCAGGTAAATCTTGATCAAAGCGATTACTATTACTATAATCTTTTTTTGCAAAAACAGCTAAAATCATGGTGGAACGCAGAGTTTTCACTAAATGTATTTTACACATCTTATCATAGCAAAATAGGAACGTCTACGCTTAATACAAGCGCAGTGTCATCCAATATTTATTTCAACAACGATTTTGTTTTGCCTAAAAATTTTAAGCTTCAGTTAACCATGCATTATAATGCGCCAACTACCTATGGCGCAAATCATAATAAGGCAAATGGCAGCTGTGATTTTGGAGTTAAGAAAATACTTTTTAATCAGAAATTTACGGTCATGATCCAGTTTTTAGATATGTTTTATACGGATATTAGCCGAACACTTTATGATTTTGGTAATCAGTATTACACATTTAATTTGAGAGACGACACCCGAAGATTTCGATTAACATTGAGTTATAAGTTTGGAAAAACAAATATCCGCGTGAGAGAAAAATTGAGTAACGAACAGGAAACAGGACGACTAAAAAAAGATTAACATGAAAAGCATCGCTAACATTATTTCATATTTATTTCACCCATTATTAATGGCCACTTATGGGTGTTTATTGGTTTTCTTTGGCTTAACCAATACCATTTATTATGTATTTACACCCCTTAAATTAAAATTAATATTAACGCTTACTGTTTTTGCATTTACGTTTTTATTGCCGGCATTAAACCTCTTGATTCTCTATAAATTAAATTATGTTTCCTCTTTAAAAATAGAAAAACGCGAAGAGCGCACCTTTCCTTTAATAATGACAGCCTTATGTTATTTTGGGTTATTCTACATGATGTATGATTTTAATATCTGGCCGGCTATTAAATTAGTTATTTTGGGAGGAGGTGTATGTATTTTATGTGCAGCTATTATTAATTTATGGTGGCAAATCAGTGCACACATGATTGGTGTAGGAGGTTTGCTGGGAATGTTGTTTGCTATAGGTTATTATATGCAAATGCCTGTATTTATAGCTATTTCAATGTGCTTGCTGATAGCAGGTTGTATAGGTTTTGCACGTTTATCTTTAAAAGCACATACACCTGCTCAGGTATATGCAGGTTTTGTATTTGGATGTTTGATGCAGTTTTCTCTGTTTTTTATAGCACAAAGTATTACATTTGTGTAGCAAAAAACTATGAATCTAATTACCGGAGCAACAGGACTGGTAGGCGCACATGTTGCCCTGCAATTGTTACAACAACACAAGCCTGTTGTTGCTATTAAGCGTAGCGGTAGTGATATTAATAAGACCAAAAAATTATTTTCCTATTATACATCCGAGAGTGAATCTTTATTTTATAAAATAAAGTGGCTCGACGCTGATGTTTGTGATATTTATTCGTTGTTGGATGCTTTGGAAGGTATAGAAACAGTCTATCATTGTGCAGGGTTTGTTTCTTTTAATTCCAGGGATAGTAAACAGATGCACAAAATAAATGCTGAAGGAACAGCTAATGTGGTAAATGCCTGCTTGGAAAAAAATATCAAAGTATTATGTCATGTAAGTTCTATTGCCACGTTACAAAATCCTGACATTACCAGAAATATTGATGAATCGGTATATTGGAAATCGTCTCCCACGGCCAGTGATTATGCCATTAGTAAATATAATGGCGAACGTGAAGTATGGCGTGGAACAGAAGAAGGATTGCAGGCAGTGATTGTTAATCCCGGTATTATATTAGGTCCCGGGTTTTGGCATCAGAGTTCCGGTAAATTAATTGATACGTCTTATAAAGGAAATCCGTTTTACACTAAAGGATCCAGCGCTACCATTGATGCACGGGACGTGGCTTGTTGCATGATCCAATTAACCGAAAAACAACAATTTGGAAAACGCTTTGTACTAACCGAAAATAATTATTCTTTCAAAGACATCTTATCAAGGGTTAATAATGCATTAGGAAAGAAAGAGCCGGTTATTGAAGCAGGAAAAATTATGCTCACAATCGGAAAATGGGTGGATGCCTTTAGATCTAAGATAACAGGGAACGATCAGCTAATTACTAAAGAAACGATCACTTCCGGATTAGAACAAAATTCATTCAATAATCAATTAATAAAAACGACCTTAAATTATCAATTTATTCCTTTACAAACTACCGTAGCTTTTGTGTGTCAGGCGTTTTTAAACGATATAAAAAAATAATCCATGTCTAACTATTTTTCTTTTTCCTTTGTCGTAGTTGTTTTAGGATTCTTACTAAGTACTTGTAAAACCCCCGAAAAAACAGTTGTTTCGGCAGAAGATGCATCCATACCTGTTGTTACAAAAGAAAATAAAGAAGCAGAGTATCCGGAGAAACCTATTACCTATTTGCCTCCTCCGGCAGATTCCACGTCACAGATCACTATTAATTTGGTAGGTGATTTAATGTGCCATTTGCCGCAAACCAATAATGCACAACTCAGCAATGGTGAGTATGATTTTAATCCTAGTTTTGCATATATAAAGCCCTATTTGCAAGATGCCGATATCACTATCGGAAATCTGGAAACAACCTTTGCCGGAACGGTTCAGCCTTATGCCGGCTATCCGGCTTTTAATAGCCCTGATGCTTATTGCACCGCTATTAAAAATGCAGGCTTTGATTTTTTAGTAACGGCCAATAATCACAGCATGGACACGAGAGAAGCGGGGTTGCTAAGAACCATCGAGGTGATTAAAAAAAATCAGTTGGGATATGCCGGCACTTATCTCAATCAAAGAGATCATGATTCTATCAGGGTGTTAAACATTAAAGGAATAAAGCTGGGAATTTTGAATTACACTTACGGTACTAATGGTGCTTACCCAAGTTCCGAGCATAAATACATGTTGAATGTGATAGATTCGGCAGGTATTTCGGATGCAGTAAAGGCAGCTAAGCAAAAGGGCGCAGATATCATTCTGGTATTTTATCACATGGGGGTTGAAAATGTAACAGAGCCTACACAGGCGCAATCAGATGCCGTTAGGTTTGCACTGGATGCCGGTGCCGCTCTGGTTATTGGCGCACATCCTCACATGATCGGGCCAACCAAAAAACTGTATTCAAAAACTATTAATGATACGGCTTTTGTAGCTTACTCGCTGGGTAACTTTTTATCCAATCAATATTGGCGATACACGGATGCAGGTGTTATTTTAAAACTCACCATTCAAAAAAATTACACTAAAAAAACAACTTCTTTCAGGGATGCAACGTATCTTCCTACATGGGTATACAGAGGAGATGGCGCCAAAAAAATGCATATTTTATTTCCTGCACAATGGGCATCCGATTCCACAAAATTGCCTGTATTTTTAACTAAAAATCATCTGCAAAAAATGCAGGAAGCGTTTGATGATACACGCCTGATTCTTACAAAATACAATACGTTTTTGAAGCTAAAATCTGTAAAATAGCTGGATTTTTAACAAAATAAAAAAAAACGCAAAAAAGTTTTGTATAATTAGAGAAAACTGTATCTTAGTATATTATAAACCGAAGATATTTTTAGAAAGAAGATTTATGCATATAGCAATTGCCGGTAATATCGGTTCAGGAAAAACAACATTAACGTCATTATTAGCCAAGCATTATAAATGGACTCCTCATTACGAGGATGCCGATGATAACCCTTATTTGAATGACTTTTATGATGATATGCAGCGTTGGTCGTTCAATTTACAGGTTTATTTCTTAAATTCTCGTTTTGGTCAGGTTCAGGAAATCAGACAGGGCAAACAAAAAGTGGTTCAGGATAGAACTATTTATGAAGATGCTTACATTTTTGCACCAAATTTGCATGCTATGGGGTTAATGACAACCCGCGATTACGAAAACTACTTTACATTATTTAAATTAATGGATAGTTTAGTAAAAGCACCTGATTTGATTATTTATTTGAGAGCTTCTGTACCAACTTTGGTAAAGCAAATACAAAAACGAGGCAGGGATTATGAAAATTCTATTCGTTTGGATTATTTGAAAAGACTGAATGAAAGATACGAAGCCTGGATTACAACGTATGAGGGCGGTAAATTATTAATTGTAGATATTGATGAGATCAATTTTTCTGAAAGTAAAGAAGATTTGGGAAAAGTGATCAGAATGATTGATGCAGAAGTAAACGGACTATTTAAATAGATTATATTGAGCACTAACTCACATAACGAAAAAGAATTTGTTCAGGAACAATATGAGCAAATGCTCCGTGCTCATCAGCAGGATGAAACGGTTTTGGTCTCTCACTATGGCGAGTTATCTCAAAGTGTTATTTCAAATCTGGAAGGTAATGTTGAAGAAAAAATCACGTCTTTAGATATTGCCAAAGGTCCTATCAAGAAAATATTTTTCATCAGCGTGGAGACCCTGCAAAATATGTTATTGCACGGGCAAAAAAATAATAAAGGAGAGCAACATAACTTTTTTATTTTGGTAAAAAATGGTTCTAATTTAAAAGTTATTTCTTCCAATTTGGTGGCTAATAGTTCTATTCCGGCTCTGGAAAAACAAATCAATACTATCAATTCATTTGACGATGAAAAAGCCCTAAAAGCCTATTATTTAGAGCACTTGGAAAATAATACCATGAGCGAAAAAGGTGGTGCCGGCTTAGGCTTCATTACAATTGGGATGAAGAGTGGAAATAAATTGAAAGTTGATTTCAAAAAAATCAATGACGATTTTTCTTTATTTACATTAACCTCTTCCGTTAACTTAAGCTAGTTTTTTTACAGAGTAGTTGCCTGTATGTCCTTCAATTAAATTGATTCCGCATTTCCTGTTTATTTCTATTAACCCAAACTGATTCTCCAGGCCCAAAAACTGAGCGCCATTGTAGGTTGCGGCTTTTAATAATAGCTCAAGAGAAATGGCCGGTTGATGTTTTTGTATAGTATTAATTTCACTAATAATGGATAAGCCGGAGTTACTGGCAAGACTATCTGTTCCTAATGTTAGCATACACTGATTATTGACTAACAGCGCTATATCAGGAAGTGTATTTTCTATATATAAATTGGCATTGGGACATAAACACCAATATAATTGAGGATGTTGATTTTGAGCAATATCTATGTCGTTTTTATTGGTAAAGGTATTATGAACCAAAAGGGTAGGAACCCCTTTATTAAAAGCGGAAATAATGCTTTGCAAGCTGCTTTTTGAAGTAGCTTTAAAATAGGTAACAGGAAGACCAATGCTTTCGTATAGCCTTATATAATCCCCTGATTTGGTATTAAAGAATTCATTCTCAGCAGCGCTTTCCTGATTATGGATACTGCTGGGTTGTTTGGCTAAGAAGCAGTCGTTGGTTATTTTTTCAATTAATTCTATTGATGTACTGTAAGGTGCATGCGGTGCCAGTGAGGCAGATAAATGATTGCTTTTAAATTCAGTCAACAGCTCTTTGCCGGTATTAAAAACCAGGTCTGAACGCTCCGGGTTAAGCGCTATCAATTCTACAAATGTATGGTAATGGATATTGGATAATTGTTTGGCAGTCATCGAACTGTTTGTATTACTGATGTCGCCTACTGCAACGATACCTTCCTGAAACATGTCTTTATCAGCCTGAATCATTGCTTCTTGTTGGTGCTCAGGTGACGCATCATGTCGATGTTTTATAACACCTAAGCCAAAATCAACAATACCAGTATGTTGTTTGATCACACCTTTTAAATGGCTTAATTCTAAATGACAATGTGTATTTATAAAACCGGGAGTGATGATCCCTTCAAAATGTTCTATATTGACGGATTCTAGCTTGTCAGATGTGGTAATGTCAATAATAATACCTTTGTTATCTAATACTACAACGGTATTGTCTGTTAAAAAATCTTTTCCGGAAAAAATACGGTTGCTGGTTATAAAACGCATAGCCAAATTTAAAGCTTATTCATCTAAAATGATGTGTCTTTTTCAGTATTTATAGATAACTTTGCATAACTCACATGTCAGCAAAAAAAGATATACGCGCGTTAAGCGAATCACAACTTGTGGAAATCCTAAAAGAAAAGGGAGAGCCAAAGTTTCGTGCCAAACAAATTTATGAATGGCTTTGGAAAAAAACAGCTCATAATTTTGATGACATGTCTAACCTCTCAAAACCGTTAAGGGATTGGCTGAAGGAAACTTTTACGATTAATGCGGTTGAGATAAGTGATATGCAGGTAAGTACGGATAAAACCATAAAGTGTGCTATGAAACTGGCTGACGGTAATGTGGTAGAAGGGAAAATGATTATGAAGCTGGGGGATGATCAGGTGAAATTTAATCTGGCATTATCACTTCATGCCGCTAATGATGAAAAGAGAAATCACATTATGCCCATCAACGAATCTAATTCGTTGGATAATTTAGAGGAAGCTTTGAATTATTTTTATGAGAAAACAGGTTCCCGTGTAACTTTTGAGTATATAGTTTTCAAAGATTTTAATGATGGCATTCAGGATGCCCGCGAATTAGGAGATTTCTGTAAAAAAACGACCGCTAAGGTCAATATCATTGAGTATAACCCTATTGATGACGGTGAATTTAAACAAACCACCCCTGAACGTTTAGAAGCTTTTGTGAGACATTTGGAAGGAAGAGGCGTTATTGTGAATGTACGTAGAAGTAGAGGGAAAGATATTGATGCCGCTTGTGGCCAATTAGTCAATAAAAATAAATCAACGGTTCAGGTTTTTAAATAAAGAGCATTGAAGCAATTGATACCAAATAAACAAACAGTGATCGAATGGTTGAAAGCTATTGGTATTTCGTTTTTTTGCGTTTTGATCATTCGCACATTTTTCTTTGAGATCTCGCCCGTGAGTTCCCCTTCTATGGAAAAAACATTAATGACCGGGGATTATATGTTTATCAATAAATTATCTTATGGGCCTCGGTTATTGAAAACCGTATTTAGTGTTCCGTTTATAAATCAAAAATATTATTCCACCTTAGTGTCGTTACCGTACATGCGTCTGTTTGGAAGTCCTGATGTAGAAAGGAATGACATTGTTGTATTTAATTATCCACAGGAAGATGAGCATCCGGTTGATCATCGAACCTATTTTGTGAAACGTTGTGTAGCTCTGCCCGGCGATAGTTTTAAAATTGTAGACGGCTTGGTTTATGTGAATAATGAATTGACGGATAAAGAAGATTATTTGCAGTATAACTATCATATCAAATCGGATAAAGTACTGGATTCGGCATTTGTATTCGCATATAATCTTAAAGAAGGTGGTAAAATATCGGATAATAATGATTACTCTTATACTTTAACGAAGGCTTTGGCAGATACATTAAGGAGTAAAACCTATATTTCTATCATTGAAAGAAATAATGAGAAAAAAGAAATGTGGGATGAATTTGTGTTTCCATTCAACCCGCACTATAAGTGGAATGTAGATAATTATGGCTCTTTAAGAATTCCCGCCAGAGGCGATACAGTGAAGCTGGACTCTTTGAACCTGTGTATTTTTGAACGCATTATTTCTGCTTATGAAGGCAATACGTTGGAATTGAAAAATGATAGTATTTTTATTAATCATGCGTATGCAACAACTTATGTAATTAAGCAAAACTATTATTTTATGATGGGGGATAATCGCCATAATTCACAGGATAGTCGTCACTGGGGCTTTGTGCCGGAGGATCATATTATTGGAAAAGCCACTCGCATTGTATACTCCAATGATAAATTGTATGGAACAGGAATCAGATGGAACAGAATATTTCAAAGCATCGAGTAAATGAATAGTGTTCTTCTATCCACAGCCTATCTTCCGGATCTGGCTTATCTTTCTCAGGTAGTGCGTTATGATACTGTTTTAATAGAGAATTGTGAGCATTATATGAAGCAAACACATCGTAACCGTTGCGATATTTTAAGCTCCGCCGGCGCGCTTAGATTAAGCATTCCTCTGGTGCAAAAATCAGACAAAGAAATCATCAGTCAGAAAAGAATCTCGTATGCCGAAAAATGGCAGCATCAACACTGGCGTACGATCACAACGGCCTATAAAAATTCTCCCTATTTTGAATTCTTTGAGCACGAGTTTAAACCGTTTTATGAAACGGAATATGAATTTTTACTGCAGTACAATTCGGAATTATTGAAAACTATTTTAAATATATTACGAATAAAAAAAGAGATTACACTTACAACGGAATTCGAATTGATTCCTTCTCATACTAATGATCTGAGGAAAACAAATTTTCAAAATACGGAAGATGATATTTCAAAAGTGTCATATTATCAGGTGTTTGCAGATAAAATAGGGTTTACTCCCCGATTAAGCTGTATTGATGCCTTGTTTCATATAGGATTAGAGACAAAAGAATTATTAACTAAATAAATTAAACACCTGTCAGGGTTTATGCCGATAGGTGTTTAATTTAAATTCTGATATATAGAAATAATGTAGGTTTATTTTATTATCTGGGCGTTTCCGCCGGAAGGCGGACCGGGCTGTCGCTTCAATCTTTTGTTCGTACCTCACAAAAGGATTTTCGCTTGCATCCCTAACGCAGGCAAACATAATTACGAAGTCTTTCTGCATAAGGGATAGAGGCATTGTTTGAGCTCTTTTTATTTGTCCCGAAGGGCAAATAAAAAAGCGAGTGCCGAAAGCCCGACCCGCCAACTGGCGGGATATGCCCAAAAAAATTAATAAAAATGATTAAAATAAACCTACATTATTCTACAACAATACCTTTTAAATTTTGATACCCACAACTAATACATCATCTGTTTGATCATTATCCTGTTTCCAGTTATTGAAGGAATAATCAAGAAAAGCATCCTGTTCATCCATACTCATTTCCTGAATGGTACTTAATAGATCTCTGAAATTAGATTTGTTCAGCTTCTTGTTTCTCTCACCTCCAAACTGATCTATAAAACCATCCGTAAATAAATAGATACTGTCGTTTTTTTCGAGCTGAAAAACATTAGTATCAAATGTTTTCTCTACACCCGAATAAAAACCAATAGGATAACGACTACCTTTTAATTCAAAAATCTCGCTGCCCCTAACAATGAATATTGATCGGAAGGCTCCTGAAAACACAAGTTCATTGGTTTCCTTGTTAATTCTGACAAGAGACACATCCATCCCATCATTAAAGGTGGCATCCTGATTTTTATTAATTGATTTGGCAAGCTCTTCGTCCAGTGCTTTTAAGATTTCTGAAGGGTCTGTTATTTTTTGGTTCATAAAAACTTCTTTGAACATTGAGTTTGCCACCATGCTCATCATAGCACCAGGTACACCATGCCCTGTACAATCTACAACCGAAATGTATTTGTAAACAGCATCTTCATAAAACCAATAGTAATCACCACTCACAATATCCTTTGGCTTATATAATAAAAACGATTCGTTAAAAAAGCTTTTCAATTGCTCTGTTGTTTGCAGAATAGATTGTTGTATACGCTGTGCATAATAGATACTGTCTGTAATATCTTTATTTTGTTCCGACAACTGTTTATTGCTTTCTATTAAGCGCTTCTCATTAAGCTTATTAGTCGTAATATCATAGCCAATGCCAATTAATTGGTCATCGTTGAGGTATGATACATTCCAACGTACCCATTTTTTTCCTCCGGCAAAAGTTTTAAGCTCGTGCTCAAATGTTTGTGTTGAGATTTTATTATCCTTGAAGATATTAATGATCTTGTTTTTTACCAATTCCCCTTCGGGTTTGGAAAAACGGGTTACTTCCCACCAATTGGCTCCTATCAATTGGGCTGAATCATAACCTAATAAGTGTTGCGCTGATTTACTTGCGTAATCAATACTTCCGTCGTTGTTTAAAACGACTATCAGTGTGTTGAGTTTATCCAGGATTTGATCCTGTATATCAATTGCAAACATTGGAAAAAAAATAAATGAAAAATGTGAAAATTAACGAGTATGACTAGCGCATACAGATAGGCCATGTGGGAGTTTGGCGATATCGGTTACAAATAAAAATATATTTCAATGTGTTTTTCACGAAGCAAATGTATCAATTATTTTATATCTCCAAGAAAAAAGAAATAAAAAAGTAAAGCTATAGTATGAAATTCTATTAAATATAGAAAGTGTGTTACTTCGAACGTAGTCGAGAAGGGCTCTAAGGTTAGTTTCGTTATGTTCCCGACTCCTCCCGATAGCTATCGGGAGGAACTGACAAAAAAGAATTAGTGTAATTTAGTGCTGATCAGGCTTATAAATTCCTTACGGGTAGCATCTTTCAGGAATTCACCTGTAAAGGCAGAGGTTGTAGTAGCGCTGTTTTGTTTTTGAATACCGCGCATTTGCATACATAAGTGAGAGCACTCTATTACAACAGCAACTCCTAAAGGGTTTAATGTTTCCTGTAAGCAATCTCTGATCTCATTGGTTAAACGTTCCTGTACCTGCAATCTGCGGGCAAAGGCATCAACTACACGGGGTAGTTTACTTAAACCTACAATGTGCCCGTTTGGTATATATGCAATATGAGCTTTGCCAAAGAATGGTAACAAATGATGTTCGCATAAGCTGTATACTTCAATATCTTTAACTAAAACCATCTGGCTATAATCCTCTTTGAACATGGCTGAACGTAAAATCTCAGCAGGATTGAGGTCATATCCCTGAGTTAAGAACTGCATGGCTTTGGCTGCTCTTACAGGGGTTTTCAGTAGGCCTTCCCGGCCAGGATTTTCACCAACATCGTCTAAGATATTCTTATACATGTCAGAAATAGAGTCAATTAATTTATCATTATATTGATCTACTTTTTTATAACCGGTAATATCGTGTTCAAATTCTTCGTTTAGCATGATTCTGTTTTTTTTAAGTAACAATAAAAACCAATAAAAGTTTATTCACCAAAATATTCCACGTAATTACTGTCGGTTTCCTGTAGCTTGATAACGTGTAAGGTAGCGCCCATCTCCTTAATTTTTGGCGCTAAAATGTCCCAGATAAAAATAGCAACATTCTCTGTAGACGGCATGATTGGCATATCTTTTATGTCTACATTCAAATTTTTATGATCTAAAACTTCTGTTACATCTTTTCGTATCAACGTGCTCAAATCCTTTAAATTAACTACAAATCCGGTATCAGGATTAATTTCTCCTTTTACGGTTACAAATAGTTCGTAGTTATGTCCGTGCCAGTTTTTATTGGCGCATTTTCCAAAAACACTATTGTTTTTCTCTTCACTCCATGCCGGATTAAATAATTTGTGCGCGGCATTAAAATGTTCTTTGCGGGTAATATAAATCATAGTAAATTAACGGTTGTAAAAATACTAATTATAAATGAACATTTTAGTCGTATCCGCCACACAATTTGAAGTGAAGCCATTGCTTGATTTTCTTGGGATAGCACTTCCTGAAACAGGCATGAATCATGCTAATATGGATTTTGAAGATAAAGAGATCCATGTGCTTATTACCGGAGTTGGCATGGTAAATACGGCTTTTATGATGGGGAGATATATCAATAGTTTGTACGACCTGGTGATCAATGTAGGAGTTTGCGGCGCATTTGACCGAAATTTGGAATTGGGTGACATTGTACATGTAACGGAAGATATTTTAAGCGAAATGGGAGCTGAGGACGGAGATGATTTTTTAACTTATGATAAATTGAATCTTCCGGGGGAATATAAGTTTTCAAATCAATTGTCAGACAAATTCAAAGAACTTGTTGCATTAAAAAAAGTAAAGGGAATTACCGTGAATACTGTACATGGCAATGAACACACTATTGGAAAAATAGCGCACTTATATAATCCGGATGTAGAAAGTATGGAAGGCGCTGCATTTTATGCTTCGTGCAGAAGGGCCGGAGAAAATTTTACACAAATCCGTGCCATTTCAAATTACGTAGAAAAGCGTGATAGAAGTAAATGGCAAATGCCTCTAGCCATTAAACAGCTGAATGATTTTTTGATTAATTTTGTGAGAGAAACACCTAACACCTAATCCATGAACTTCTCCCTCGGCTTTTCTCCCTGTCCTAATGATTGTTTTATTTTTGATGCCCTCATTCATAAAAAAATTGATACGCAGGGCATTGATTTTACAGTAGTGATGGAAGATGTGGAAGCCCTCAATAGCAGAGCTTTCAGGCAGGAACTCGATATTACCAAGCTGAGCTACCATGCATTCTTATATTTAACCGGAAACTATGCATTGTTAAATAGCGGTAGTGCGTTAGGCTTTAATTGTGGACCATTATTGGTGCAAAGCGCCAAGGCAAAAGTTAATCATATAGATACGGCCCGAATTGCTATTCCCGGAAAGTATACCACGGCCAATTTTTTATTATCGCTGGCCTTTCCAAATGCCAAAAACAAGCAGGAGATCTTATTCAGTGATATTGAAGGTGCTGTTTTATCTCATCAGGTAGATGCAGGACTGTTAATACATGAAAATCGGTTTACCTATCAGGAAAAGGGATTAGAGAAAATCATTGACTTAGGAGAGTTTTGGGAAAGCCTGATTCACGCGCCCATTCCTTTAGGAGGTATTGTCGTTAAAAAAAATATCGATAAAGCATTGCAAAAAACAATCGACAGCCTGATCAAACAAAGTGTTGAATTTGCTTTTGCTCATCCGGAAAGCTGTATGCCATTTGTAAGAGAACATGCTCAGGAAATGAGCGAAGAGGTGATGAAAAAACATATCGCTTTATATGTCAATCAATTTTCGGTTGATTTGGGAGAAACCGGTAAAAATGCCATTCAGCTGCTATTTGATAAAGCCACTGAAACAGGGCTAATTGGTGGGCTGGCCCCTCAGATCTTTGTGAGCTAATATCCGTTTATCTTTAAAATTAGCTTTTCATACCAAATATGCTTTTTGGTTCATAAATTCCTGTTATATTTATAAAAAATACAATTATGCAAAAATTTGTTTTAGTTGCTTCTTCGCTTATTGCAGGAGCTAATATGTTTGCTCAGGTGCTTACACCCGGCATTAATTTAAGTTACATTGATTCGTCCGCAAATCCCAGAAATGATATTTATAAATTTGCCAATGGGAAATGGTTAAATACACAAAAAATTCCAGCCAGTGATGGTAGCTGGGGAAGTTTTAATGAGATCAATGAACGTAATATTGCCAATTTAAAAGCCTTAATGGCCGAAGTATCTGTTGATAACAAAGCATTACCGGGTAGTAATGCCCAAAAATTACGGGATTTTTACTTAACAGCCATTGATTCTGTTAAAGCAGAAAAAGATGGAATTAAACCAATCAGTGCCGATCTGGCAGCAATTGATGCCATTAAAACAAAAGATGATTTGTTGAAAGTGACGGCTATGCTTAATAAAAAAGGCGTTTCCGGGCTGATTGGATTTTATGTGTATTCTGATTTTAAAAACAGTAATGCCAATACCTGTTATTTGGCACAATCGGGCTTAGGCTTACCGGATAGAGACTTTTATTTCGAAGCTCAGTATGAATCTGTTAAGAAGGAGTACATTGATTATATTACTAAAATGTTCGAATGTCTTGGTAGTTCAGCAGAAACAGCTAAAGCACATTCTGCGACGATCATGAAAATTGAAACAGAATTAGCTAAGAATTCACAAAATGCCGTAGAACAACGCGACCCTCAAAAACAATACAATCCATTTACAAAAGCAGAATTAGTAAAATTAGTACCTAATGTAAACTGGGATGCCTATTTTGCTGCAGTTGGCATTAAAACACCGGATATTTTAGTATTGAACCAGCCTAAATTTTACGAAGGATTGAATCCATTAATCAATTCGGTGTCTATCGCTGATTGGAAATTGTTTTTGAAATGGAATTTACTTCAAACAGCATCTCCTTATTTATCCGGTAAATTTGTGAATGAGAATTTTAAATTCAATGGAACCGTATTAGCAGGGAAGAAAGCCATGAAACCTCGTTACAAACGCGTACAAGGTGCTACCGATGAAGCTTTGGGTGAAATCGTAGGGCAGTTATATGTTGCTAAATATTTTGATGATAAATCTAAAAAACGGGTGAATGAAATGGTGGATAATTTAATTGCAGCCTATAGAGTGCGTATTGAATCGCGCGACTGGATGAGCAAAGAAACCAAAGCTCAGGCACAATTGAAATTAGATAAGATCATTAAAAAACTGGGCTTTCCTGATAAATGGATTGATTATACAAGTCTTACTATTGGTAAAGAATTGTATTGGAAAAATGTATCGGCAGGACGTCAGTTTCAATACGGACGTATGTTGGCAAAAATAGGGCAGCAGGTTGACAGAATGGAGTGGGGTATGACACCGCCAACCGTTAATGCTTATTATAATCCAACGTCTAATGAAATTGCATTCCCGGCAGGAATTATGCAGGTGCCATTCTTTGATGTTAATGCAGATGATGCCTTTAACTATGGAATAATGGGTGCTATTATCGGACATGAATTAACTCATGGCTTTGATGATCAGGGATCTCAGTTTGATGCGGACGGAAACCTGAAAATGTGGTGGACAGATGCAGATTATAAAAACTTTAAAGATAAAACAGGTTTGATTATCGATCAGTTTAACAGCTATGTGGCTATTGATACCTTACATGTTAATGGAGAACTAACTCAGGGAGAAAATATTGCCGATTTAGGAGGATTAACCATGGCTTATTATGCTTATCAAAAATCGTTGAATGGAAAAAAATCGCCTGTAATGGTTGGTTTTACAGGAGAACAACGTTTCTTTTTAGCTTGGGTACAAGGTTGGAAAACGTTAATGCGTGATGCTTACTTAAAACAAATGATCGCTACTAATCCGCATTCACCGGGTAATTTCAGAGCAGTTGGTCCTTTAAGTAATATGCAGGAATTTTACGATGCATTTGGTGTGAAAGAAGGTGATGGGATGTATCGTCCTGCTGCCAAGAGAGTAAATATCTGGTAAGCTTATTTGTATTTTGTTCAATGATTAGGGCGTTTCCGCTATCATCAACTTACAATGTTATTTTAACAATAAAAAAAGGGAGATTTAATCTCCCTTTTTTTATGAACTTTAATTCTTAGGAAATTTGAATTTCCTTTGATAAATTAATTTGTGCGTTCGATTTTTTAGGAATCGATACATTTAAAATTCCGTTTTCATACTTCGCGTTTATGCCTTCCGTATCTACCAGATCTTCTGCTAACACAAAGGATCTGCTAAATGATTGGTAGCTGAATTCACGTCTTGAATAACGTTCTTTTTCGTTTGTTTCTTCCACTTTATTTTCGTGTTTGGCAGATATGGTAATGCTACCGTCTTTCAATTCGATTTTGAAATCTTTTTTGTCCATTCCCGGTACAGCTAAATCCAATTCAAAAGATTTCTCGGTTTCTTTAATATTTACAGCCGGTGTATTAAATACTCTGCTTTGTCTTTCGAAAAAATTCTTAGAAAAGGCATCGTCAAATAATAATGGAAAATCAGTAAATAATCTGTTTCTGTCGTTGTTTGTTTTTGTTAATGAGAACATGGCTTCCTCCTATTTTTAATGGTTATTGTTTATGTTTTTAAGATGATTGCAATCACGTTATAAAATCGACAAGGCTTGTGCCAAGGCCTGTTTCAGGAATTTTTGACATTTTTAGTAGGCTTCCGGCTGAAATTTTTTCCGAAAAAATCAATTTTTAATGTCGTTTTTTCCGAACTACTAACCCGCATTCGTTGATAAGTTTGGTTGAATTGTCGAACTATAGCCCTCATTATAAATAAATTTAATCTGTTACAAATAACCATAGCATAAATACCAATGAGCGATATTCAACATTTTTTTAAACCTATTGAACTGGAAAGAGAGGCTTATTCTGAAAACCAAATCGGGAGAGCTGTTAATGCTTATACAACCGATTCTGAATTTCCGGATTTGCAGAATATTGATATGGCTATTGTGGGCGTATGTGAAGACAGGAGAGCTTACACAAATATAGGATGTGCCATGGCACCGGATAAGGTAAGGGATTATTTTTATTCCTTATACCCCGGCAGTTTCAGACCCCGTCTCATTGATCTTGGAAATATTCAACCCGGGCATGATGTAGAAGATACTTATTACGCCTTAAAAACTACGGTTGAATATCTTATACGCAATAATGTGATCCCTATTATCATTGGAGGAAGCCAGGATTTGACCTATGCTCAGTTTCTGGGCTACGAAAAGCTTGAACAAACCATTAATATTGCCGCTATTGATTCGACCTTTGATCTCGGAAATCCGGATGAAGATACAACCAACACGGCTTATTTAGGGAAGATCATTTTGCATCAGCCTAATTTTTTATTCAACTACAGCAATATCGGTTACCAAACCTATTTGGTAGATCAAACCGGATTAAGTATGATGAATCGTTTATATTTTGATACCTATCGTTTGGGTCAGGTGCGTGATGCGATCGAAGAATCAGAGCCAATCATCCGTCATGCAGATATGCTGAGCTTTGATATTACGGCCATTAAACACAGTGATGCGCCTGCTAATCCTAATGCGTCTCCTAATGGATTTTACTCGGAAGAAGCCTGTCAGATGATGCGTTACGCAGGAATGAATGATAAATTATCGTCTGTGGGGATTTATGAAATTAATCCGGAATACGATACACAAGGTAAAACAGCCAATTTAGCGGCGCAAATGATCTGGTGTTTTATGGATGGATTCTATAATCGTAAAAGTGATTTCCCTTCCCGTACAAGCTCTGATTATGTGAAATTTCATGTGGTATTGCAGGAAGAAAAATATGAGATCAATTTCTTTAAGAGTAAAAAAAGCGACCGTTGGTGGATGGAAATCCCTTATCCTCCAACCAAAGGATTGAAATTTGAACGTCATACCTTGTTGCCTTGCTCTTATAAAGATTACGAGATGGCTGTTAATAATGAAATCCCGGATCGTTGGTGGCAAACTTATCAGAAACTGGCGTAATGGGATTTTATTAAAAGGCAGATTGAGATTTTTTTCCTAATCTCTTTCCGGCTATAGTAATACCTGATTCTGTTAAATTACCACTAAGTAGCTCTAAAATTTCGGTTTGAATTTTCAGTTTATCAATAAAGTGGATAATTTCAAGTTTATCTTTTCGACTCATTTTTGGGTTAAGTTCAAGATATTTTTTCAAATATTCTACAAAACCTTCGATTAAAAATTCTTTTTTGTTAATTGTTTTTTTATCTCTATAGTCTTTTTTTATTTCAAAAGAATGAAACAGAATGTCAGAAATTCCTTTTAATTCATTCTGTCCAATCTTATTTAATGTTCTTATTTCAGTTTCAATATTCATTATGAAATCTCTTCAAGCGTAATTGTGTAACTATTATTTTCAATATTAATGTCAATAACATTAAATTTTCGTTTTGGTAAAAATAAAACTTCATATTCATTTTGACCACTCCCTGTACCAAATTTAGCAATTTTTTCGATATCTTTTCCTGTTCTAGAGAAAATTATAAATAAACAATTTCCCCCAAACATCATAGCGATTGTTCGTTTTTTTGAGGTAGATAAAAAACAGTTTTCAGTGATTGGTTGTTTTCTTATAAAAGAGTTTTGATACAAATCAATCTGATTAGGAGATAAATTACATGATCTATATACTACATCAATATAGTTTGGTAGTTTATTAATCGATTTTTCCAAAAATTTGCCATATTCTGTATTATGTTTGCCGGAGTTTCTCCTCAAATCTATATTCAGAGGATCATAACCATCTTCTGTATATTTATAAATGATTGCTTTTTCGCTAGAGTTTAATAAAGTTAATTCATTATTTCTATGACTAGTTTCAATTACTCTTTTCTCCAGAGTAAGATGCTGTGAAACATACTTTTCTAATTTAGTCACTTAGTGAATTTTAAAGTAAGGTAATTCAAATATAATCCTTTCGTTTAAAAATATGCGTTTTTCTTTTCATATTTGTTGTACTTTTACTTGGTAATTTTTAAGCTAATGAACGTTCAATCACTTTTAAAACGCGCTGATAATTTAGAATTTTTATCTATCGAGGAAGGCGTGTTTTTATATGAAAATGCCACTACAGCAGAATTGATGTTTGTGGCTAATAACATCCGTAATATAAAGAAACATAATTCCCCAAAAGTTACCTGGCAGATCGATCGTAATCTGAATACCACCAATGTTTGTATTGCCAATTGCAAGTTTTGTAATTTTTATCGTATACCGGGTCATGCCGAAGCTTATATTACGGATATAGAAACATACAAGAAAAAAATTGAAGAAACGATCAAATACGGGGGCGACCAGTTATTATTGCAGGGAGGACATCATCCTGATCTGGGGCTGAGTTTTTATGTGAACTTATTTAAAGAATTGAAATCGTTATTTCCGTCCATTAAATTACATTCTCTAGGTCCCCCTGAAATTGCGCATATTACCAAGCTCGAAAAATCAACACATACAGAAGTATTGAAAGCTCTGGTAGATGCCGGATTAGATAGTTTGCCGGGCGCGGGAGCCGAAATATTAAACGACCGCGTGCGTCGTTTAATCAGTAAAGGAAAATGTACAGGTCGCGAATGGCTGGATGTGATGCGCGCCTGCCATCAGTTAAATATTACAACGTCGGCTACGATGATGTTTGGTCATGTAGAAACGATCTACGAACGGTTTGAACATTTAGTATGGATCCGTGAAGTGCAGTCTGAAAAGCCGGCTCATGCTAAAGGCTTTCTGGCCTTCATTCCATGGCCTTTTCAGGATGACGGTACTTTGTTGAAACGAGTGAAAGGCGTTTCAAACAATGTAAGTGCCGATGAGTACATCCGTATGCTGGCATTAAGTCGTATCATGTTGCCTAATATTGAAAACATACAAGCCAGTTGGTTAACTGTGGGTAAACAAACGGCGCAGATCTGTTTGCATGGTGGTGCCAATGATTTTGGAAGTATCATGATCGAAGAGAATGTAGTAAGTGCTGCCGGTGCACCACATCGCTTTACATATAAAACCATTCAGGATGCTATCCGGGAAGCAGGATTTGAGCCACAGTTGAGAAATCAGCAATATGGCGAAAGAGAATTACCGGCAAACATACAGGAACAGGTTGTTAATTATTAAATAGATTTATGAATGTTATTGTAACAGGAGCCAGCAGAGGTATAGGTTTTGAAGTGGTTCAGCAGTTTCTTAACGCAGGCGATACGGTGTTTGGTTTGACCAGAAATCTTCAGCCTTTAACGACTATTGCCCATCCAAATTTAAAACTCCATGCTACAGATTTGAGTTCTCAGGCCAGTATGGATGAAGCAGTGGCGTTCATCAAAAAAGAAGCAGCGCATATAGATTATATTATTCATAATGCAGGCTCTTTGGTTAATAAGCCTTTTGAGAAAATTTCCTATAGTGAATTAGAGAAAGTATATAAAGTCAACGTATTTGCCCCCTATTATTTAACCCAACAGTTAATTCCCTTATTGGGTAAAACTCAAAAGAGCCATGTTGTGACTATCAGTAGCATGGGAGGCTTTCAGGGCAGTGCTAAGTTCGCCGGCTTATCAGCGTATAGTTCTTCTAAGTCAGCCGTTGTGGGGTTAACCGAATGTCTGGCAGAGGAATTCAAAGAAAAGAATGTTTCGGTTAATTGTCTGGCTATTGGAGCCGTGCAAACAGAAATGCTGGCAGAAGCTTTTCCGGGCTATCAGGCACCGCTTTCTCCAAAACAAATGGCCGAGTATGTTTTTGAGTTTACAACAAAAGGACATCGCTATTATAACGGAAAAATATTACCGGTATCATCAAGTACACCATAGTTTATGAGGTTATTGTATGTATGCTTATTATTTAGTTTTTCGTTGTTATCACAAACGAAGAAAACAAGAATTAAATTGGTACAATACATACCTTATTGCGGTGGAATAAAGTCTTCCAAAAACCTAAAGGATTCTCCCAATAAATCGGTTGTGTATGCTAACAAAAAATTAATTGTTGTTACCCAAGAACAACTCGTTGATACGATTGTTACTGATAAATCAGGATACATTAAAACAACCTGGGCTTATGGCACTTATTTATTATATGAACCCTGGAAATATTATAAAAAAATCCCACCGGGACATACGGAACGTCAACTGGATATGAATTGCCTGCAACACCAATGGGCTAAAGAAGACCTGAAGATCGTGGTGTCTAAAAAAACCACCACGGTTGCCAACAATATGATCCTATTGGAATGCCCCGATAAATTTCCCTGTTTTGTAAAAGAAAAAGCGAATTAGTCATATGAGATTTATCCTCCTCCTCTTTTTTTCTGTTTTAATGCAGGCTTTGTTTTCACAAGAGCTTACTCAAACTATCCGGGGGACAGTGATTGATAAACAAACTCAAAGTCCATTGCCGGGAGCGGTTATCAGCATTTTAAATACAGAGCCTTTAAAGGCAACCGCCACTGATGAGAATGGGAAATTCAGATTCGACAGCATTTTATTGGGCCGTAAGCAATTAAAGATTGCGTTGATTTCCTATAAAGAAAAGTCCCAAACAGTGGTTTTAACTACCGGAAAAGAAACCGTACTAAATATTGAATTGGAAGAAAGTGCTGTTCAGGGTCAGGAAGTAGTGATTTCGGCAGAGATCGATAAGACCAAAAGTAATAACAAAATGGCAACGGTGAGTTCCCGTATATTTAGTACAGAGGAAGCAAGTCGTTATGCCGGAAGCAGAGGAGATCCTGCGCGTATGGCTGCTAATTTTGCAGGAGTGAGCGGCGCTAACGATAGCAGAAATGATATCATTGTCAGAGGGAATTCACCTTTAGGAATTTTGTGGCGCTTAAACGGATTAGATATTCCGAACCCGAGTCATTTTGGAAGTATGGGTTCTTCCGGAGGACCAATCAGTATTTTAAATAATAACACATTGGATAATTCCGATTTTATGACCGGTGCTTTTCCGGCCGATTACGGAAACGCAACGGCTGGCGTATTTGATCTGAAAATGCGTTCGGGGAATAATGAAAAATACGAATTTCTGGGAATGGTTGGTTTTAATGGGTTTGAGCTGGGAGCGGAAGGCCCTTTTAGTAAAAAGAAAAAGAATGGATCGTTTATGATCAATTATCGTTATTCGACCCTATCGGTTTTTAAAAAGATCGGTTTGGATTTTGGAACCGGAAGTGCCGTACCTCAATACCAGGATTTAACCTTTAAGTTTGATTTGCCGACCAAGAAACTAGGGAAGTTTTCTATATGGGGTATTGGAGGATTAAGCTATGCGGAACTCCTGCAAAGCCAGCAATCAAAGGATAATAATCTGTATGGGTATAGTGGCAGAAATATGTTGTTCAGGTCAAATGTGGGAGCAGGGGGAATGTCACATACCTATCTCATTAATAGCAGTTCCTATTTAAAAACTAATGTGGGTATATCAGGTCAATATAACTTAATTAAAGCGGATAGAGTTGATACCAGTCAACATCCGGCCACAGTGCGGCCTGAATACAGGAATGTATCTTACACAACGCGTTATTCATTTAATACTACCTACAATAAAAAATTCAACTCCCGTAATTTCCTGAACGCCGGCGTGTATGCGGATATATACAATACGACCTTTGTAGATAGTATAGACAGCTACGGGACAGGTTTTGTGACCTTAAGAAATTACAAAGGACAAACGGCATTAACAAGAGGGTTCATCCAATTGAAACATAATTTTAGTGAGAAATTTTACGCAAACATCGGATTCACGTATCAGTATTTATTATTAAATGGTTCTCAGTCGCCGGAACCAAGGCTGGGATTGAAATATGAGATCAATAAAAAGCAGTCGTTGAGCTTTGGTGCCGGATTACATAGTCAGGTACAGCCTTTGTATGTGTACTTTGCTACCGCTAATTTAGGAAACGGGCAGGTAAAAGAAACCAATCGTCAGCTGGATTTTACAAAAGCCGCGCATGCTGTGTTGGCCTATGATGTGAATTTATTTAATAGCGTACGTGTTAAAACAGAAGTGTATTATCAGTACTTGTACAGAGTTCCGGTTAAAAGTCGAAAGGATTATTTCAGTACCGTTAACTTAGGCGCTGATTTTAACAGCCCTAACGTAGACAGTTTAGTGAATAATGGAACCGGAGAAAATTATGGATTTGAATTAACCCTGGAAAAATTTTACAGTAAAGGCTATTATTTTTTAGTAACAGCGTCTCTGTTTGAAAGTAAGTACACGGCCAGCGATGGCGTTTACCGAAACACAGCTTTTAATGGCAATTATGTATTTAATGCTTTGGCCGGGAAAGAATTTAAGATCAAAGAAAAGCATATTTTGGCATTGGATATTAAAGTAACATATGCCGGAGGGAAGCGTTATGTGCCTATCGACCTTGCTGCTTCTATTGCCTATCATGATGAGGTAAGAGACGGTTCTCAGGCTTATATTCCTCAATATGATCCCTACTTCAGAATTGATGTCAAGCCATCCTATAAATTAAATACCAGGCGTTTTACCCACGAATTAAGTGTGGATATTCAAAATGTAACCAAACACAACAATATCTTTCAGCAACAATACGATTTGAATACACAGTCCATAAAAACAGACTATCAGCTGAAATTTTTCGTTATTCCTCAGTATCGCCTTACTTTCTAATTTTGGATTTATAAATTCAGCCAAACTTGTATTATTTTTGAAGTTATTGAATTTCAGTGATTTGACTGTTAAAATTATGCTTTGGGCGATCTTTTATACCCTTTTAACAAAATAGATTTTGTAGAAATTCTGAATTTTCTATCTTTGCTTAAATCAATAAATTTAAAAAGCTATGAAAAAAACTTTATTTAATCTTGGTTTGTTCTTGTTAGCCGCTAATTGTATGGTGGCGCAGCAAAACAAATCAATTGAGCTTTCTTCGAATCATCCGGTGAAAGCAAGGGCTAATACCCGATCAACTCAGCGAACGAATGGCACACAGCCCGTTCCTACTACAACAGCAACGGGCTGTATGTCAATTAATTATCCAACCGTTACAGGTTGGACCCCTTCCTTATATACTACAGGAACAGCCGGAGCAGGAGGGTTTGTAAGTGGACCTAACCAATATGGGGATAAGGAAAAAGCAATGTATTTTGATGCTTCTGCCAGTTCTTTCGTTAATTTATACCAGGTTGATGTTTGGTTTGCTAAAGGATATAGTTCAAATCCTGCAAAAGTAGTTAATATGAAAATTTATGATGGTACTTCAGGGTCGCCTAGTGCCAGTGTTATTGCTACTGCCAGTATAACGATGGGAAGTATTATGAGTGATGTGGCTAATAATTTTAACACATCTTTTTATTTTCCTGCCGGAGTTGCTTTACCGGCTTCTAAAAAGTTTTTTTGCAGTGTAGATATTTCTAATTTAAACTGGACGACTTCTAAAGATTCTTTGGCCATTGTTAGCAACCAAAGTGGTCAAACAACCCCTGCTGCAGCCTGGGAAAAACAATCCACTAATACATGGTATCCATATAGTGCTGCTGCTGCATGGACTCAAAGCGTTTCTCTATACATTCATCCGTTTTTAAGAAACACACCTGTAACGGCTAGTTTTACAGCATCAAATAATAGTATTTGTGCTGGTAAAAGCATTACCTATGATGCTACCGGATCCACAACAGGTGGTGTAACATACTGGAGTTTTGGTGCTACTGCAACGCCTACAACTGCGTCAACTACAACAGCCAGCGCTTCTTATGCTGCTGCAGGTACTTATACTACGTTATTAATTGTTCTTGATGCCTGCGATGCTTTGGCGGCGGCTCAAGGAACTATTCAGGTGAAAGCTAATCCAACGGTATCAGCAACTCCGGCGTCAACAGTTGTGTGTTCGGGAACAAACATTTCCTTAACAGGAGGTGGTGCTACGTCTTATTCCTGGTCAGGTGGTATAACTAATGGTGTTTCTTTTGCACCTTCTACCACCGTTTACACAGTAACCGGGACAGCAGCTAACGGCTGTACAAATACAGCAGTAGCTTCAGTAACGGTAAATAACCTGCCAAATGTATCAGCAACACCTGCTTCAACAGCAGTATGTGTTGGTACTAATCTTACTTTAACAGGAGGTGGTGCTACCACATATACCTGGACAGGTGGTGTAACCAATGGTGTTTCTTTTGCGCCAACATCCACTGATTATACAGTAACCGGTACAGATGTTAATGGTTGTAAGAATACAGCAGTAGCTTCGGTAACTGTAAATACGTTGCCAAATGTAACCGCAACACCTGCTTCAACAGCAGTATGTGCAGGTACTAACGTTACTTTAACAGGAGGTGGTTCTGCAACAACATTTACATGGACAGGCGGAGTAACCAATGGAACTCCTTTTGCTCCGGCAACTGCTGATTATACCGTATCCGGAACCGATGGAAATGGTTGTGTGAATTCAGCAGTGGCTTCCGTAACTGTAAATGCTTTACCAAATGTAACAGCAACACCATCTTCAACTGTAGTGTGCGCAGGAACAAATATTACTTTAACCGCAGGTGGTGCGGCAACCACATATACCTGGTCGAATGGTGTGATTGACGGAGCTGCTTTTGTTCCAACATCTAACGACTATACAGTAACAGGAACAGACGCAAACGGTTGTGTAAATACAGCAGTAGCTTCGGTTACCGTAAACAGTAACCCAACGGTATTGGCTAATGCATCTGCTTCTGTAATTTGTACCGGAGAAAATGTAACCTTAACCGGTAGTGGAGCCACTTCTTATACATGGTCGGCAGGAGTAGTAGACGGAGTAGCTTTTGCACCAACATCGACTGATACATATACTGTAACAGGTGATGCAAATGGTTGTACAGGAACTGCCACTGTAGAAGTTACTGTGTCTTTATGTACAGGTATCTCGTCAGTATCAGCTTCTAATTCAGCTATTTTGATTTATCCAAATCCTAATAACGGAGACTTTACAATTAAAGCTCATAAGGCAGAAACCATTGTTATTGTTAATGAATTGGGACAATTCATTCAAACAGTTGAGTTAACTCAAAGCAATGATTTTTCTTTTAAAGTATTTAATCTGCAAGCAGGAATTTATTTCCTGAACGGACAAACAACTAAACAAAAAATAGTAGTTACCCATTAATCATCTTATGATGATGGAAGAAAGCCTCTCAGTAATGAGGGGCTTTTTTTGTTGCCAAAAAATGTAGTACTTTTATGTTCTAAATTCAATACAATGGTACAATTAAGCACAGACGCAGATTTCGAATCTTTACTCAAAGATCATGATAAAGTTATTGTAAAATATTTTGCTGATTGGTGTGGTTCCTGCAAATTATTTGCTCCTAAATACAAACGTCATTCGAATGATGAGGCTAATGGAGATGTTTTATTTTTGGAAGTAAATGCTGAAGAGAATGAAAAGGCACGGAAAATGGGCGGTGTAGATAACTTGCCTTATCTGGCCAGTTTTAAAAACGGAGCTTTGCTGGAAGGAACAGCTACCAGCAAAGAGGAATATTTACAGAAAATGATTAATGATTTAAGAAGTTAAATAACCAATTCGTAACTGCCATGCAAATACCGGTAATCAAAAAATTAGTAGAGCACTATTCGTTGGCTCAACTCCAGTCGGCTGAAGAAGCGATGTTGGAAGAACAAAAACCATCTATAGAGGTAGAAGGTAAGGACGAAGGAGAATGCTTAACGCATGTGCTGGCATCCATATATATTAAAGAAAAAATGGAGCAGGGAACTCCATTTAATCAGGCCTTAAGAGACTTTAGTCAACGTGTTCGAAATAGTATCAGCTAATTAGTCTTTTACTAAAACGCCCATTCGTTTTCCAAGTCCACTCATGTATTCTCTTAATTCTTTAACCGTTGCCTCGTCGTTAGTGGCTCTTAAATAGGTATCCGTTAGAGTTGTAATATTCTGATGGAAAAATTTCTTCATTTCATCAATACTCATGTCTTTAGTCCAAAGATCAATACGCATGGTGTTGTTTTCTTTTTCGTCCCAAAGGGCCAGCATCATACTTTTGCAAACACTGCCTTCATTTGCATCAGGCGCTTCCCATTCAATTTTATGTGGTAGCTGATTTTCATCAACGGTGATCTTCAATTTTATTTCAGATGTAGTCATAATAAGTTATAAGTTATAAGTTAAAAGATATAAGTTTTGGACTTATATCTTAACCCTGAATTTGTTTGCTAATTTAAATAAAAATTCAGGTTTAATTGGCTACAAAAACTAATAATAACGATACATTTGTGTTATGATAGAATATCCAAAGTTAGTTTTACATAATGGCAAGGAATTGCCCGTGCTTCGTTTTCATCCATGGATTTTTTCGGGAGCCATTAAAACCCAGGACTCCAACATTGCAGATGGTGATGTGGTTGAGGTTTATTCGGCCAAACAGCAGTTTTTGGGAATGGCTCAATACCAAAAGGGAAGTATTACAGGTCGTATTATTTCATTTAGCAAACAACAAATTACGGTTGACTTTTGGGTAAAGAAAATAGAGAAGGCCTTTGCGTATCGTCAGTTTTTAAATCTGGCAGATAACCCTCATACCAATGTGTATCGTTTGGTATTTGGTGAAGGTGATGGCTGCCCCGGTTTGATTATGGATTTTTATAACGGGCACATTGTATTTCAGGCACACAGTATCGGGATGCATAAGAGCCGGACAGATATTACAGAGGCACTTAAAAAAGTATATGGTTCTGCTTTAAAGAGTGTATATGATAAGAGTTCGGAAACTTTGCCTAATAATTATTCGGCCGGTTTACAGAACGAGTTTTTGTACGGTTCTTGCCAGGAAGAGTTAGTAGTGGTTGAAAATGATGTGAAATTTTATATTGATTTTATTAATGGTCAAAAGACAGGATTCTTTATCGATCAGCGTGAAAACAGGGAGTTATTAGGGAAATATAGTAAAGGTAAACGTGTATTGAATACATTTTCATACACCGGAGGGTTTTCCATGTATGCTGCCAAACATGGCTGCGATATCATTCACTCGGTAGATTCAAGTGCTAAGGCGATCGAATTATGTGATAAAAATGCAACGCTCAACAATGCCAATAATCATCAGGGTTTTGCAGTTGATACTTTTGATTATTTAAAAGATCACGGAAAAAATTATGATGTGATCATCCTGGATCCTCCGGCTTTTGCCAAGAGCAGAGATGTGTCGCATAATGCGGTAATTGGCTATAAGCGGTTAAATCAAATGGCTTTACAGAATATAAAAAAGGGAGGAATTTTATTTACCTTTTCCTGTTCAGGAGTTATCGATAAAAAATTATTTTATAATACAGTCACAGCTGCAGCTATTGAATCCAGACGCCATATGAAACTATTGAATACTTTATCACAACCGGCTGACCATACGATTACGCCTAATTTTCCGGAGGGAGAATATTTGAAGGGGCTGGCTTTTTATGTAGAGTAGAAACAAACACATGATACGTATGAACGAACATATTGAACGCATCAAAAAAAACATTGAACCTTTAAGGCAGGAAATTATCCATCATAAAGTATATTCTGTGATCAGAGATCTGGATGATTTAAAAGTATTTACACAATACCATGTGTATGCTGTTTGGGATTTCATGTCGTTATTAAAGGCCCTGCAAAATAATTTAACATGTACCAGTATTCCCTGGTTTCCAAAGGGATCGGCTGATACAAGACATCTCATCAATGAGATAGTGGTAGGAGAAGAATCGGATGTGGATTTGTTTGGCAACAGGAAAAGTCATTTCGAATTATATCTGGATGCGATGCATCAATGTGGGGCGAATACAGCCCCTATTGAAACATTTGTCAATGTATTAAAAGAAACGGGCGATTTCCCTCTGGCTTATCAAGCTTCCAAAACACCTGAAGCGGCTAAAGCATTTGTGGATTTTACATTTGGAATCATTAACAGTAAAAAAGACTATCTGCAATCTGCTATTTTTACCTTTGGTCGCGAAGATTTAATTCCGGGCATGTTTATGGCTATAATCAATGATATTCATAAAAATTTTCCAAATAATATTTCTGTTTTTAAATATTATTTGGAGCGTCATATTGAAGTGGATGGCGATCATCACAGTCATCTGGCATTACAAATGACCGCTAATTTATGTGGCAACGATGAGCAAAAGTGGCGGGAGGCAGAACTGGCAACTATGGAGTCGCTTAAAAAACGCATTGCACTTTGGGACGGAGTTTATGAGCAACTGAAGGCGGTTGCAGATAAACCACTGGCGGTTTAAAACAAACAGGTTAACTATAATTTACCGTTACTAAATCCCTTTTACCTTTTATAGGATTAATAGATTTTACTAAAATTTATTGATTAATTTCGTATACATTTTATATTATGACACCAATATTAGAAGTAAAACACATCCATAAGAATTACGCCAGTCACGTGGCTTTAAAAGATGTGAGTTTAGTGGTAGAGCCACAAAAAATATTTGGATTATTAGGCCCAAACGGAGCCGGTAAAACATCTTTGATCCGAATCATTAACCAGATCACAGGTCCGGATAGTGGCGATGTCTTATTTAATGGAGAAAGACTGGCTCCTAAGCATGTTGATTTTATTGGTTATTTGCCCGAAGAGCGGGGATTATACAAAAAAATGTCGGTTGGCGAGCAGGTGATGTATCTGGCTCAGTTGAAAGGTTTGAAAAAGGCCGATGCTAAAGTGAAATTGCAGCAATGGTTCAAAAAATTTGAAATTGAGAACTGGTGGGATAAAAAAATTGAAGAGTTAAGTAAGGGCATGCAGCAAAAAGTGCAATTTATTGTAACCGTGTTGCATGAGCCAAAGTTGTTGATTCTGGATGAACCCTTTAGTGGCTTTGATCCGATTAATGCTCAGTTGATCAAGAATGAAATTTTAGAATTGAGAGATAAGGGAGCCACCATTATTTTCTCTACTCATAATATGGGTAGTGTGGAAGAATTATGTGATAATATTGCTCTCATCAATAAAGCCGAAAAATTATTGGACGGATCAGTGAAGGATATCCGGAAAAAGTATAAAAGCAATACCTATAACATTACGTTTAGAGGCAATTTGATAGGATTTACCAATGCTTTGTGGGCAGGCGCTGAATTGCTGGATAAAAAATCAGATGAAGATGTACATACCGTAACCGTAAAGATGTTGCGCCAAAACAAACCAAATGATTTATTGCAGGCCGTGATCAGTAATTCAGAGATACTTGCCTTCAACGAAATAGTGCCTTCTATGAATGACATTTTTATTTCGGTAGTAGAAAATAAAACAACGTTAAACACTCAAAGCGCTTTTACAGAATAATATTTTATCCTATGAACAAATTATTTTTAATCATCCAACGCGAATATTTTTCGAGAGTTAAGAAAAAATCTTTTTTAATCATGACTCTTTTGGGGCCTTTGTTAATGGCCGGTTTAATGATCGTACCTGTTTGGTTGGCAATGCGTGATAAAACAGATCACCAGATATTAGTGTTGGATCATAGTGGTTTATTTGTTGATAAAATACCTAATACCAAACAAATTAAATTTACGTATGGTGCTGAATCTATTCAGTCGGCTAAGGCAAAATTAAAAGACGGACCTTTTGATCTCATCATGGAAATCAAAGGCGACGCATTAAATGATAATAAAACGACGCCTGTATTATATTATAAAAAACAACCGGGCCTTAGTGTAGAACAATATATTTCCAATACAATGGAAAATATATTATTTGACTACCGTTTGCAGGGAGATAGTATTGATCTGACAAAAATTGATAAAGCCCGTCGTCCGGTGGAGATACTAACTCTTAAAGTAACCGAAGAAGGAAAAGACGAAAAAACCAATACCGAAATTAATATGGCTATCGGTTTTGTTTGTGCTATTATTATTTATTTCATGATCTTCCTTTATGGTTCTCAGGTTATGAGGGGCGTTATTGAGGAAAAAACAAATCGGATTGTAGAAGTGATCGTGTCTTCTGTAAAACCATTTCAGTTGATGTTGGGTAAAATTATTGGGGTGGCTCTGGTTGGCTTAACCCAGTTTATTTTATGGATCGTTTTAACCTTGATCATCAGCACGACCGTTAATAGTATCTTGTTTAAAGATCAGATTGCGGATACAATGAAGCATAATACGCAGATGGAGAAGGTGATGAAGAATGATCTGACAGCGGGTATTGATAAAATGGAAAAGGTGGATTCTCCAAACGAAGTCATTGAATTATTTAATAACGTCAATAATATTAATATTTCTAAAGTGTTGATGTGTTTTGCCTTTTACTTTTTGTTTGGGTATTTGTTGTATGCGGCTTTATTTGCGGCCATCGGATCGGCGGTGGATAGCGAAGCAGATACACAGCAATTTATTTTACCGGTTACCATCCCGCTCATTGCCAGCTTTATTATTGCGCAAAGCGTAGTAACGGATCCGGATAGTTCTATGGCGCAGTTTTTCTCCATTTTTCCGTTAACATCTCCCATAGTGATGATGGTACGTTTGCCATTTGATGTACCTGTATGGGAGCTCTCTCTCTCTATGGTTATGTTGGTGGTAGGCTTCCTGTTTTTTACCTGGCTGGCCGGAAAAATTTATCGTACCGGTATTTTAATGTACGGTAAAAAAACAACCTGGAAAGAAATCGGTAAATGGTTATTTTATAAGGGATAATATGACTACGAAACATATAGTGATCTTAAGCACCATGTGTTTCATTGTGTCTTTTGCCTTTGCCCATCGTAAAGATATAGTGGTTATAGAGAATAGATCAGAGCCTGTTGCTCAAAAAGAAGCTATTCTCATATTACCGGGATTTGGCTCTAAAATACATGGGGTTAAAGACATTAAAGCGTATTTTTCTCATCAGGGATACGATTTGTTTATTCCTCATTATATCGGAAGAGATTCCCTGCAGCAATGTGTCATCAATGTTAATCAGTTTATAGAAAAGCATCAATTGATGCACTACAAAAAATTACATGTCTTTAGTTATATCGCCGGTTCGTGGGTTTTAAATAGCTGGTTAAGTCAGCATCCCGTTAATAATATTGCTTCTATTGTATACGACAGAAGTCCTATGCAGGAAAGGGCACCTTATGTTTTGGTGAAAGATAATCCTTTGGTGATCAGATTACTTGCAGGAACGATCATGAAAAAATTCTCTGAAACTCCTTATCCGGCTATAAATAACGACGGGAAGAACATTGGGATTATTATAGAGAATAAAGCCACCAAGCTGATCCGGAAGCATCAAAAAACAGCATTAAGCCTGGGACCGGTTAGTTTCAATAAGGATTCTCTTCACCAGGCCTGCGATGATTACTTATACGAGTGTATCGATCATGACGAGATGTATTACCGATTTGATACTATAGGCGTGGAAATCCTTTATTTCTTTAAAAACGGGGTATTTTCAACCCATGTTCGGCACCAGCCATATACCTATGATTTTTGGGATAAGCGAATAGGTGATTGCCGTCCTTTAAAGGAGTAGCTTCAACCGGATTTGCCTTTACGGAAAGGATCTCCTGAAGGATGTACTAAAATAAGGTACACTATTCTGCAACAATCCTTTGATATATTACATTTTTCGATAAACAGCCGTTTTTGCCCAACCAAAATCTTTGCTATTTATTCAAATTTCCTATATTCGTAGTGATATATTATGCAAAAAGAGGTATTACTGGAAGTTAAAAATTTAGTTACTGAGTTTAAGTCAGATGGAGAGTTTATCAAAGCTGTAAATGATGTATCATTCACACTCCATAAAGGCGAAACAATTGGTATTGTTGGTGAAAGTGGTTCCGGTAAGTCGGTAACTTCCCTTTCTATTATGCAATTGATCCCTAATCCTCCGGGACGTGTTTCCGGTGGCGACATTTTATATCATTCAAAAAACAAAGGGGTAGTCAATCTTCGTAATTTACCAACTGAAGAAATGCGTTCATTTCGTGGTAACGAGGTGGCTATGATCTTTCAGGAACCCATGACCAGCCTTAATCCCGCAACGCGAACACGACATGGGTATTATGTTTATTACGCATGATTTGGGCGTTATTGCCGAATTGGCGGATAAAGTAATGGTTATGTATAAAGGGAAGGTTGTAGAGCAAGGTCCTGTATTAGAGATATTCAGTAATCCAAAACACCCATATACCAAGAGTTTATTGGCATGCCGTCCTCCTTTGGATAAACGGTTAATGCGTTTGCCGGTGTCTGCTGATTTTATGAGTACCGATGAGGAAGGCAATATGCTCGAAATTCCTACAACCGTTAGCGAGGCTATCAATAGTGTTATCATCACAAAAGAGCAACGTGCGGCGGAACATAAAGAATTATACGAACGTTCCAAAATTCTGGAAATACAAAATATTAAAACCTATTTTCCTAAAAATAAAACCTTCTTCGGCAGAACCATTGATTATGTGAAAGCGGTAGATGATGTGACCCTGGATGTATATGAAGGGGAAACTTTAGGATTAGTAGGGGAAAGCGGTTGTGGTAAAACAACCTTAGGAAGAACGATCTTACGATTAAATGAACCGACTGAAGGAAAGATATTTTTTCAGCGCAATGATTTGTTGCGTTTAAAACCGGAAGATATGAGGCAGTTGAGAAAGGATATGCAAATTATCTTTCAGGATCCTTATTCATCTTTAAATCCACGTATTACTATTGGTGAGGCTTTGATGGAGCCTATGCAGGTGCATAATATTCTGGATAGCAACAGTCAGCGAAAAGAAAAAGTTCACGAGTTATTGAAAAAAGTAGGCTTGGAAGAAAAGCAATACAATCGTTATCCTCATGAGTTTAGCGGTGGTCAGCGTCAGCGTGTATGTATTGCCAGAGCCCTGGCTTTAAATCCTAAATTCATTATTTGTGATGAGAGTGTAAGTGCATTGGATGTGTCGGTTCAGGCACAGGTATTGAATTTATTGAATGATCTGAAACGTGAATTCAAATTCACCTATATTTTTATTTCGCATGATTTGTCGGTTGTTAAGTTTATGAGCGATCGTATGGTCGTAATGAATAAAGGCAAAATAGAGGAGATGGGTGATGCCGACGAGATTTATTTGAATCCTAAAACCGAGTATACCAAAAACCTGATCAGCTCTATTCCTAAAGGACAGATCACCGATATTAAGGCCAGCATTGAAAAAAAGCGTATGTCTACTACTGAATTGGTTTAATGCTGAAATAGATTCAATCTACTGATGACAGAACTAGAACAGTATATTAAATCCTATTTTGGTGTTAAGCAATCTGATTTAGAACTTATCGGTTCCTTATTTAAACAAACAACTTTAAAAAAAGACGATTTCTTTTTGAAATCAGGTAAATCCTCTGATAAGCTTAGCTTTATTAAATCCGGATTTTTAAGGATTTATGTCATCGTTGATGATAAAGAAATTACACAATGGATCTCTACGAAAGGGTATTTTGTAACCGATTTATCCAGTTTAATATTTGACACACCGGCACGCTGGAATATTCAGGCGTTATCGGATACCGAACTTTATACCATCACTAAAGCAGACTATCAAAAGATAGGAACCCTGATACATCAATGGCACGAGCTTGAAAAATTATTTATTGCCCGTTGCTTTACCATCCTGGAAGATCGCATTTTCAGTCATCTTTCTATGACAGCCGAAGAGCGTTACCATTTCTTTTTTGCGCATAATAAAGAATTGTTTAATCAGGTTCCTTTACAATATATTGCGTCTATGCTGGGCATGACGCCCGAAACCTTTAGTAGAATAAGGAAAAAACAACTTTCTTAATTTCTTGATTTTTATCAAGAGCAAATGACTAATTGATTTTCACCTTTGTATCATCAATACAAAAACAAAATCATTTTTTTATAAATTAAAAATAGTAGTCATGGCAAAAGAAATCACCACTCAAATCCTTATTAATGCCGGCCCTGAAAAAGTATGGGCAATATTAACCAACTTCGAAAAATATCCTGATTGGAATCCTTTCATTAAATCTATACAAGGAGAGATAAAGGTTGGGAGTAAAATCACTGCTTTTATAGAGCCTCCCGGAGGTAAGGGCATGACATTTAAGCCCACTGTGTTGGCTTTTGATGGTTGTAAGGAATTTCGCTGGCTGGGCCATTTATTTTTTCCGGGCCTGTTTGACGGTGAACATCAATTCGAATTAATTAATCATCATAATGGCACAACCACCTTTATACAAAGCGAAAAATTTAAAGGAATATTAGTGCCACTTTTTAAAAAAATGCTGGATGTTCAAACAATGAATGGATTTAGATTGATGAATGAAAAATTAAAAGAATTGGCGGAACAATAAGTTTGACTACTTTTGCAGCATGCTCGAATTCCTGAAACAATTAACCGATCCTCAAAGCATTATTCATTACGGTGGTTTATGGTTACTGTTATTTGTAGTGTTTGCAGAAACAGGCTTGTTGATTGGTTTCTTTTTGCCGGGCGATTCATTGATTTTTATTTCGGGATTGTTGTGCGCCACTAAGCCCCACTTACTCAATACCGCATTTTTTCCATTGCTACTATTGCTTATGTTGGCTGCTATTATTGGTAATATGTTTGGTTACTGGTTTGGAAAGAAGGCCGGAGAAACCTTATATAAGCGCGATGATAGTTTTTTATTCAGGAAACAGCACTTAATTACAACGAAGGCATTTTATGATAAGCATGGCGGAAAGG
>JACQAK010000061.1 GCA_016194985.1 Bacteroidota bacterium | reverse complement strand
CTTCTTTAATTGTAATAGATAATCGTGGTTGTAAAGACACAGTAGCATTACCAATTGATGTATGGGGTCATACGATTCCAAATTTCACACCCGATAAAGTATGTTTTGGAACGTCTAGTTTATTTACAAATTTAACAGATGAAACTTCCAATCCTAATGTAGGTTCAGGAACAACCTATGTTTGGAATTTTGCAGATGGTTCTGCTACTTCAAATGTAGTTAACCCATCACATACTTATACATTGGGAGGAAATGTAAATGCAACTTACAATGTTACTTTAACAGCTACTTCGCTTCACAATTGTGTTGATAATATTACAAAGCAAGTAAGTGTATTTGCAACCCCAACAGCCTCTTTCACAGCTGATTCAGTTTGTTTAGGAAACGCAACCCAATTAATAGATGCGAGTTTGGGAAATGGGAATATCATAAATACTTACAAATGGGATTTTTTAAGTAATGGTACCATAGATACAACAGGTTTACCAAACCCTAATTTTATTTTTCCATCTATAGGAATTAACCTTGTTACATATACTGTATCAAGTACTCCAGAGCTTGGATTGGTTTGTTCTAATGTAACTAACTCTATTTCTGTATGGGTTAATCCAATTCCAGTTCCAGATTTTACTTTTGTAAATAATTGTATCAATGCTCAGCCAAATATATTTAGTGCGTCATCTTCTTCAATTGCCGTGGGTACAAATACAGCTTATATTTGGGCCTATGGAGATGGTTCTGTTTCAGTTCCTTCTACAGCCTCTACATCAACTGTAAATTACGCAGCACCTGGAGTTTATAATGTTACATTAACGGTTACTTCAAACAAAGGGTGTGTGAAAAACATTTTAAAACAAGTGGAAGTTTACGCTAAACCTATTATGAAAATTACTAACTCACCAGCTTGTGATGCAGTTGCTATGACATTTAGCGCTCAAGCCCAAGCGGGAAGTGGAAATGTAACTAATTGGTATTGGGATTTTAATAATTCTATTTTCTCAATCGAAGCAACAGGACAAAATGCAAACTATACATTTACTGGACCTGGCGCACAAACTGTTGGTTTAGTTACAGAAACAGGAAATGGTTGTAGAGATACCATTATTAAATCAATTTATGTAAATTATGTTCCAGTACCACAGTTTAGCGTGGATGTACCAAGCGGATGTCCAGAGCATTGTGTGAATTTTAATGATTTAACTCCAGCAGTAACAGGCCCAGCTCAAATTAATCAATGGCAATGGAACTATGGTGATGGATCTTCGGCATCTAATTCATCTGATATAAATGTTACACACTGCTACAATAACACAACAAGCAATCAACTAGCTTTATTTAATGTTGGATTAACAGTAACAACAGATAGCGGTTGTGTAGGAACGATTACAAAGCCAAATTTCATTACTGTTTATCCTAAGCCAATAGCTAGTTATACAATTAGTCCTAATCCAGCAAGTATAACTGAGCCATTAGTATATTTTACTAATCAATCACAAGATTACACAAAATGGTGGTGGACATTTGTAGGAACTGGTCCTTTTAAAATAGATTCTGTCAATGTCAATCCCACTCATTTTTATGATAGTGAAACGGCACAAACTTATTACACTAATTTGATAGTGATGAATCAATATGGTTGTACAGATATAGCATTTGTTCCAGTAGAGATTAAACCAGAGTTTACATTCTACATACCAAATGCATTTTCACCTTCAAATGGTGATGGTATCAATGATTATTTTAACGGAAAGGGCATTGGAATAGATACTTATGAAATGTGGGTATTTGATCGTTGGGGAGAAAGGATTTTCTATACCAATGACATCAAGAAAGGATGGGACGGAAAAGTTCAAGGGAAAGGTGAAGTAGTAAAACAAGATGTATATGTTTGGAAAGTAAGATTAAAAGATGTGTTAGGTAAAAAACATGAGTATGTTGGGCATGTTACATTATTGAGGTAAATATTATATATAGATTAGTATAATTTCATTTTCCGAACTTTTTATCTTTTTCATTTTCAAATATCTATATTAATTGATTGGCTTTCGGATTTGGCAATATAATAAAGACTTTGTAAAAATTATTTCAGAAATACTCGTTATATCAGTTGCAGTAATTATACCTTTTTTTTCTGAGTTACTTATATAGATTTAGCTTATGTGATTCGTATTGGTTAAAGCAGATAAAAAAGGATTAACATCAGGCTTATTCTCATGATTATACAATGTACTTAAACTGACAAATTCTAAAAGCACCATCAAACACTTGTTAATGTGCACCGTTTTATTTTATCTACAATGTATTATTTTTAGTATATAAGACGGAAAATATAGACTACAACCACTTGAAAGTTTATTGAGAAGAATTGCTGGTTAATTTCACGATGTAACAGCCAGTAACAAGCCTAATTTAAAAAAAGCTTTCTTTATTTTGAGGAAGCTTTTTTATTTTACATTATTGTATTCATAAAAAACTATTGAACTAAAAAAACTTAAACAAATATAAGACTTTAAGCTCTGCTCTATTTTACTAATGAATATATAAATACATCCCTCATTCAGTGTAAGTTTAATTGAAAATGTCATTGATTTTTTCCACAGACAAATGTACAATCAAAAAAACATTATTAGTATACCACAATAATAAGTTGCATGGTGCATTTAGAATTCGATAACCTAAAGAAGTTTACACAATTTCTATATTACTTGCTACCATGGAGGCTCAAACGTTTACGGTCGAAAAAAAATATTAAAGTTTGAAAATTTGCCGCGTTTTTTGTGTAACCAGTTTCAGATGTAGACTCCATGATTTTTTATAATTTTAAATTGAAAAATAACAAATAACAGTATTTATAAACTTTTTAATTTATGAAATATTAAATACTCAAGGGGTTATCCTTGGTGTCAATCAAGGGGCAATAAAAAATAAGTATATTTTTGTGAACATATGAACAAATTTTTATCAAATTCAAATACATTTTATTTTGTATCAACTGACTTAAATGGCAATTTTACTTTTGTAAACGATTATTTTAGTAAAAAGTACTCGTTTATAAACTCTGACTTCATTGGCACAAACAGTTTAACTACAATAGCCAAAGAAGATTGGCAAATTTTTATTGATGTTGTAGAAAAATGTCTAAAAGACCCTAACAGTTCTTTTAATGTTGAGTTGCGGAAGCCAAACAAAGACAATTTATACACTTGGACTCATTGGGAATTTAAGGCTAAACAAAATAATTTGAATCAAATTATTGGAATAGACTGTTTAGGTTATGATATTACTGATAAAAAACACTACAAAAATCAAGTAAACGAATTGATTCAAAAATCTGAATTAATACTTGAAAAATCTTTAACAGGTTATTGGGATTTAAATGTAAAAAACAGGTCAGCTATTACAAGCGAAACCTTTCAAAAAATGATTGGCTATACAACAGAAGAGTTTAAATTCAGTTTAGATTCTTGGATGGGATTAGTTGTAGAGGAAGATTTACCTATTGTACTAAAGGCTTTGAAAGAACATTATGAAACAAAAGGAAAAGAGCCCTTAAATATTGAAATAAGGTATAAACATAAAAACGGTAATCATGTTTGGGTAATTTGTACAGGAAGTGTTATCGAATGGGATGAAAACAACCATCCTGTAAGATTAGTTGGTGTTCATATAGATATAACAAAAAGAAAATTAGCAGAAGAATTATTAATTCGAAAAGATAATTTGTTGAACTCTTTTATTAATTCAACACCAGATTTGTTTTTTTTAAAAGACGAAAACTTAAAGTATATCATTGCTAATAAAGCCTTACAAGAACTATATCAATTAAGTGAAAATGAAATAATAGGGAAAACAGATTTTGATATTTTGCCTTTTGAAATAGCTGAAATTTGCAAAGTTGGGGATGAGAAGCCACTAAAAGATGGAGGAACAGTAGTAAGAGAGGAACGAAATGTACTAGGTAAGATTGTTCAAACATATAAATTTCCTGTTGTATTAGAAAACGGTAGTTTAGGAGTAGGAACATATGCTAGAGATATTACTGAATTAAAAAAATCGGAAATTGAAAAAATTAACAATTATAATTTTTTACGCTCGGTTTTAAACAGTTCCCATGAAGTAGTTTACATTATTAATCGTGATTACAATATTATTGAAGCGAATTCAAGAGCTATAAAGGCTAATAGAGAGTTGTTTAAGGTAGATAGTATAATAAACAGGTCTATTTTTGACTTCTTGCCGTCCGATTTACGGAAAAATTTCAAACAATATTATGATTTAGCATTTGATGGATATAAACATTCTAAAGAAGTAAAAATAGATTGGGGAACAGCATTTAATTACTATGAAATTGATTTTTATCCAATATATAATAATGACGATAACATTGATAATATAGTAATCTCAGCAAAAATCAATTCAGAAAATATTTTGTTACGAGAAAAATTGAAGCAGGAAGTGCACGAAAAAGAATTAATTGCCAATTCATTTTTATTATTTGAAGAAAATGAACGAAGAAAGCAAGCGGCCGAATTACACGACGGAATTGGACAATTATTATTTGCTACATGCTTACACTTACAAAATGTAAAACACTCTGATGATGAAGAATTAAGAAAAGGCGTTACTCTTTTAAAAGAAGCTAAAGCGGAGTTAAATAATATCACTAATAATCAAACTGTATTTTGGTCGAAAGAAACAACACTTGAGCAAGCAATTAAAAATTATTTTAAACGGATTGAAGGAGCAAATAATATTGTTATTAATAATGAGATTTTAAAACAATATGATGAAATTAGTATCTCGGAAAATAATAAACTTAATTACTTTAGAGTTTTACAAGCAGCAACCCAAAATTCAATAAAACATTCAAGTGCGAGCACTATTACTATTAGAATAGTAGAAAACAAGAATTTTTTAACTACCATGATTACTGATAATGGTTCAGGGTTTGATAAAAGAAACATAGAAAAAGGTATGGGCTTAACTAATATAGAAAATAGGGTAAAAATAATGAATGGTAGATTTAAAATATTTACCAAATTAAATAAAGGAACCATTGTAGCTTTTCAAATACCTATGAATAATGAAAATAATTAAAATTTTATTAGTCGAAGATCATAAACTTGTTAGGGAAGCTTGGCATAGTACATTGTCATTGTACCCCAACATTAAAATAATTGGAGAGGCTGATAATAATGAGGATGCTTTTAATCTAACAAAAAATCTTTTGCCTGATATCATTATTATGGATATTAATTTAAAAGGAGAAAGTGCTGTTGATGGAATAAAAAACATTTTAAATAAATTAGCAAAGCCCAAAATAATTATAGTATCGATGCAAAACGATATTGTTTTTGTAAAAAAAATGTTTGTTCTTGGTGTGCTTGGATATGTTACTAAAAATTCATCTAAAAACGAATTAATTGATAGTATTAATAGGGTATTTAACGGTTCAAAATATATTTGTAATGAATTAAATGAAGTTATTATTAATGAAGGTTTGTCAGATAAAAAGGAGCCTTTGCTGACTATAAGAGAAAGAGAGCTGTTAGAATTTATTTGTAAAGGAATGACTAACGCTGAAATAGCCGAAATATTGAAATTAAGTTCAAAAACTATTGAAGGACACAAAACTAATATTTATAAAAAACTTGGTATAAAAAATACTTTAGGACTTATAAATTACATTAATACAAAAGGATTGCTTTCGTAAAAGAACAAGTTTTTATTAGCTATCAATAATCCTCAAGGGAAAATCCTTGAAAAAATTCATATTTATCCCTTAAAGAATAAAAAAGAAATTACAGTATTTAAATTGTAGTGCTTTTATTTTCTCAATTTGATTTAAATATCAGTTATATGAGGGATAAAACAGTTAGAGAAAAGCTAGTTAAAAGAATTATGCAAAACTGTGATTTATATTCAAATGATTTTGAATATTTAAACAATATGAGTTTGCCTGAAATTAATATACTTTATAATTATTTACTTATTCCTTTACTTATTAAAATACGATACAAAAACAGACATTCTAATATTAGTAGAAAAATAAATATACAAGGGTAAATCCTTGAGTTTTATCAAGGATTAAATAGTGTTAGATAAATAATATCAGACTTTGTATTTTGTGGTAATCAGATTGGATTTAATATTGATTTAAATAATCAATTATGAAAACAATAAATCTTGGTTTAATTCTTTTTTTTATTCTCTCAATTTTCAGTAATCTTTCATTCTCTCAGTGCACGCCCGCTGCTCCATCTGTCGCAGCTTGTAGTGGAGGTAACGGAGCCGGTAGTAATGGAGTAAATATTAATGGTGGCCAAACATTTTGGTTTAATGGTGGCCCTACAACTTGGGCTAGTGGTATTAACTTAAATGGAGGAACGTTTAGGGTATGTGGTAATTTAACTTTAAGCTCAATTAGTTTTAATAGTGGAACTATTATAGTTGAAAGTGGTGGAACATTAACAATTAATGGAGGTGGTGATTTATTTTTAAATGGAAATTCGTCAATATGTGTAAGAGGAACACTCAATTTGAATAGAAACTTAAGAATGCAAAATTCAAATAATACAATTTGGAGCGATGGTTCAAGTGCTAAATTTAATATTTCTGGGCAATTGGAAATTAATTCTGCCACATCTTTAGTTAGACTAAATGGAGGCGCACTTACTGCGGCTAGTATTGTGGTTCAAGGATCTGCATCAGCTGGTGCTATATGTATGGTGGTAGGTTCTTGCTATACTTTTAATGGCGGGGGAAATTCAATTGTGAATAATTTTACTAATGCATGGACTTTCAACGGAACAGGTAGAGGTGCTGTTTCATTTAATGGTAATGCTGTTTTAAATAATGCGTTTACTAGTAGTTCAAATGTAGTTATATGTAGAAATGCTGGAGCTACCACTTCAGGCGGCGGCGGCTGGGGCGCAGCAACCTTAACGGTTAATCCATGCCCGAATTGCGGAGTAGCATTACCTATTGAGTTATTGTATTTTAATGCTACTGCATGTTCTAATAACATTTGTTTTAGTTGGGAAACAGCAACGGAACTAAATAATGATTATTATGAAATTGAGTTTTCTGAAAACGGCCATGAATTTATCCCTATAAAAAAAATAAAAGGGGCGGGAACTTCTTTAACAAATAATTCATATAAGGAAACGATCTCGACAACTGATTTAAGTCTTAATTCTGAAATATTATACTTTAGATTAAAACAGGTAGATTATAACGGAACGATAAGTTATTCGGAAATCACATCTTTTACAAATACAGTTCTGAAAAAAACGGCATTTATTTACCCTAATCCATTTTCAGATGAAATCACCATTATTACTAAAAACAGCTGCGAATTAGAACTAGTAAATAATGGGTTCATAATTTTAAATAAAAATGTTTCGCCAAATACAAAAACAATTATTGGAACAAAAAATTTCTCAAGCGGAGTGTATTTCTTACTAATTAGAGATTCAGAAGGTACAATAATTCAAAAAGAAAAATTAATTAAAGAATAGTGTAATTTTTAATATAAATATGATTCGTGAGCTTTCTTTATTCAGAAAAATTAAAACCAAGAAAAGTAAAATAAATACAATAGCTGATTTTCAAATATATTTATTTAAAGTATCACTAGTAATAATGACTATAATTTTAATTCTAGTTATAACATGTTTTTTACTTAAATCTAATTATCATTAATAATGCTTAGCAGCAGGCAATATGTTTTTAACTCAACTCCTTCATTAAAGGAAAAATAAGTGCTTTTTATTAGATTTACACAAAATTAGTGACCTTATTATGAATCCGAACTTATTAAAATTAAAAACTGAAATCGAACCTTTGCGAAATCAATTAATTCAACACTCCGTTTACAACAAGATAAAAACAATAAATCATTTAAATAAATTCATGGAACACCATGTTTTTGCTGTTTGGGATTTTATGTCATTATTGAAAACATTGCAAAAAATTTTAACCTGTGTTGATGTACCTTGGTTTCCAATTGGAAATCCACAAACAAGATACCTTATTAATGAAATAGTATTAGGCGAAGAATCAGATATAGATGAACAAGGTTTTCGGACTAGTCATTTCGAATTGTATTTAAATGCAATGAAGCAAACAGGTTGCAACTTAACACAGATAAATGATTTCATAAAAAATATTAGTAAAAAAATTCCACTGGAAATTAGTATGCAGATTGCAGGGGTTTCCTCCCCCGCTTCTAATTTTATTTTAAAAACATTTGAAGTTATTAATTCTAACAAAACCCATGTTCAAGCAGCTGTATTTACATTTGGACGTGAAGATTTAATTCCTGGTATGTTTTTGAGCTTTGTAAAAGAATTAAATAATCAGACATCCAATAATGTGAGTGTTTTAAAATACTATTTGGAAAGGCATATTGAAGTAGATGGTGAACATCATTCACATCTAGCATATGAAATGACCGAAAAACTCTGTGGAAGTAATATAACTAAATGGGAAGAAGCTACAGAAGAAGTTAAAAAATCATTAAAAGCAAGAATATCATTGTGGAACGCCATAGAAGAACAATTAAACTAAAGATAGTAGACGTAAATCATCTTTCACTTATGTGTCTATATATTTTAAAATGTATTTGAATGATACATAACATCTCATCAATAAAACAAAAAATATATTAGGGATTTCCGATATTAGTAAATTTACACTAAATAATCAACGTTAAAGTTTTCGTCTTTGTTTCTCTTCGTCTTTTTTCTTCTTTTTCATTTTCTCAACATCCTCATCAATTGATTGGCTTTCAGATTCAATTGGAGAATTAAGCCCCTTTAAAAGTATTTCTGAAATACTCGCTATTGCTTCTTTAGTGCCTGTGTTTTTTTCTTGAACTCCTTCTTTCGGCTCTAGATTTGGCTTGTATGATTCGTATTGCTTAACACCTAAATCATTCCCATCTCGTTTAATCATCATCGCTTCAAGTTCCTTTGCTGGTGTATCCAGTAAATAAATTTCGCCAAATTTGTAACATGATTTGAGTTTTAATCCCTCAATATGAAACGCTTTTTTATTATTGACTAAAGGAGAAATTTTATGCTCATTACTTTTATCTTTTCGACTAACGATAATATGAACATGCATATTGTTTCCAGTTTTAACTGAGCCTTGCTCAACCGTACCATCTAATACTTCCTTATCAGTACCTTTGTAGTGTCTATCAAATTCGATTTTAGCAAAGTACTCTATGTCTTTTCCCTTCAAATTTTTCGCTTTAGTTATACCTTTAAAATTTTCAGCATAAATTTCCATCATCATTCTTGTATAATCTCTCAACTCTTTTCGAGGATCTTTCATGCAACTCAATTCAGCGTCAGTTGGTGCAATAACTAAACTATAAAACTTTGTATCTTTTTCTTCTAATCCTTTTCTGTAACTATCAATAGTTGATAATACTTCCGTTGCCATTACAATATCATGATCGTGGTTAAAAAAATATTCCCTATCATCACCTAGTTTATCATCTTCTTTTGATAAATATTGAACTAAAGGGAAACAAGTACCATTATTTTGGTATAAGTTTTTCCCATCTTTTTTAGGATTAATAATTTTTAGAATCATGATGCCAAATGTTTTTTAAGTAAATCAATCATAACCTGAACAGACTTTGTATGAAATGCGATTTTTTCTAAAATGCTATTTTCCAATTTATTTATATCTTTTCTTGAAATAGGTTTCTCTGGAGACTCTTTTAAATTTAATTTATTTTTATGACTATGTTCAAGAGACCTATAAATCACTTCTTTCTTTGTCATTTTTTTATTTCCAAAAACAACTTGTAATTTTTTCACTAAATCGTCCGAATCCTTACCTATATCGGTATTATACCGCTTCTCTCTTTTTTTATTAAGCTCATTCATAACTAATTATTTTTATTTTTTATTAAAATTAGTTAATCCACTAAAAAAATTATCATCACTGTTAATTACTTTTTTTTACAAAATTTTAATATATAATATAAGTATATTATATTTGGTTTTTATTTTTCTTCAAACCCCACACCGTTCAAGGGAATACTAAAAATCGGTTAAGGTTAAAAATCCATACCGAGTTGAAATGCCTTTTTGATAACTTTTTTTATAACTTTTTATAGCAAGCAGGAATGGGACTATGTCGAATTCCCGAATAATAAAAACCTACCATTATTGATAGTGTGGATTACCATCATTGTTTATAATATTAAAAGTCAATTCATTAAGGGATTACCATTTAATTTAATCGCTGATTGCGCAGACTCTACAGCAAAAGTGCGAACCGCAAGACATATTGACACGCTGTTGGAAGGGTTGTGCGTGATATGGGCTTGAGGTTGGTTTTGGTGGGGCTCTTTTTTGGTTACTTTTTTTAGCCTAAAAAAAAGCAACAGAAAGATAAAAATGATAAAAAGTTACTTAAATAACAAGTTAACAAAATAACTTTCTGATATAAATGTTGCCAAATTTGAACAGAAAACTGCTTAAAATTGCTCGTAAAAGGTTCGAGCATTAAGCAATAATGTCCGCTGATTAATGTAAAAAAGCGCTCTTGAAGGCGCTTTTTTTATTTTAATGAGATATTTGCGTTAAGCGTTCTAAGATGTGAAGTAAAATAAAAGCCATCTTCAATATATCTGACTTTTTACATATTGGCTCAGGACGTAAAAAAATCCAGAGAATTAATACTTTGCCTTATAGTACAAAAATTATCCCCTCCCACTCTTTGCAATAATTCGTTTGCGATGCCTGCTTCCCCATTTATGCAGCTCATCAATCAAAGGCCTCAAAGTTCTGCCATAAGCCGTTAATTCATATTCAACCGTTACCGGAGCCGTATCATATACATGGCGACTGGCCAGTTCATTTACTTCCAGTTCTTTTAGTTCTTTGGATAACATCTTAGGGGTTAAGCCCGGTATTTCTCTTTGAATTTGCTTAAACCGTTTTTTTCCAAAGGTCAAAGAAAGAATAATTTGTAGCTTCCATTTACCACTCAGTATATCCAACGCATCTTTTACGGGCAACAATTGTTTGGTGCACTCGCCAGTTGATAAATGCGTAGGGCATTTTCTCTTGTCATGTTCTATCGCTTCCATTAGCATTAATTATGTATCAAATATACAACAGATATTACTATATTTTTTATATCGGTTTCCCAAAGTATACCGATATCCTTTAGGAAAGTGGTACCAAATCGATACTGTATTTCCCTAGTTTTGTTCTCTAATCTTAAACTAAAAATTATGTCAACAAAAACAACACGCATCATTTCTATTGTATTAATGGCTATTCCATCGCTTATGCTAATTATGAGCGGTGTAATGAAACTAATTGGCGCCGAACAGGTAGTTACCGGTTTAACAAAAGCAGGACTTAGCTCTTACATCACCTTATTTGGAATAATAGAGTTCATATCTGTTGGTCTGTTCATTTATCCTAAAACTTACAAAATTGGGTTTCTGTTATTATGCTCTTATTTAGGAGGAGCATTATCAATCGAATTAGCAAGTGCACAGCCCCCTTCTGCGGCTATTATTTTAACCGTTCTTTGGATTGCCGTATTCTTAAAAGACAAATTGGTGTTCTTAACCACAGACAAACCAACCATCTAAGCAAAGCCGTTCTATTCCTGAACAAAACCACTAAAAATCCTTGCCATCATTGGCAGGGATTTTTTTATTAACTAAATTTAATTGATTAGTTTTACTTTATGCCTGCCAATGACAATCCCTACAAACATGTATCTGTTTTCCTTAACGGAAAATCGGAACATACCCTTCAATTGTTTGACCATTTTATAAAACAATTTGAAACCATAGGTCATATTTCTATCGAACCCACCAAAACCATGATCGGAATTAGTAATGCCAACAAACGCATTGCCTGGGTAACACAACTTGGGAAAAATTTTATTCATGTGGTATTCCCGTTTAAACAATTATATGAAGACAATTTGTGTTTTCAGAAAATGGCTCAGGTTCCGGGAAGTAGCACTCAATTCAATCATCATTTAAGAGTATATTATAAAGAAGACATTAATCCGGAAGTCATGAAGTATATGAAGATGGCTTATCGAGAAGAAAAATAATGTTTTTATATTTAACGTTTCTTAAACTAACCCTTTCATGAATCGTATTGACCGCGTGACAGCCATCCTTATCCAATTACAATCCAAAAGAATTGTAAAAGCACAGGATATTGCTGAACGCTTTAATATCAGCTTACGAACAGTGTACAGAGACATCCGCACACTGGAAGAAGCCGGTATTCCATTGGTTGGGGAAACAGGCGTTGGTTATTCCATTATGGATGGTTATCGTCTCCCTCCCGTTATGTTTACTATAGATGAAGCAACTGCCTTTTTAACTGCCGAAAAATTAGTTGAGAAATTAACCGATGCCTCAACTGATGAAAGCTATAAATCGGCTATGTATAAAATCAAATCCGTTCTTCGCTCAACCGAAAAAGATTATTTGGAAACCATGGATCATCACATCGAGGTGCTTGATAATCCTTATATTCCAAAGGAGCGAACTGCACATAATTCTCTACAACCCATTTTAAAAAGTATTGCCGAAAAAAAAGTGTTAAGCATTCATTATTTTGCAAACCATAGTCAGGAAAACACTTCCCGAAACATTGAGCCTGTAGGAATATTTTATTCGGGATCGAACTGGCATTTATTAGCATTTTGTCAGTTAAGGAACGATTACAGGGATTTCAGAATAGATCGCATACAGCAAATAACCTCTACGCCCCTGCCCTTTAAAAAAGAGCATCCGTCTTTAAAAAGTTTTTTAAAACAAATTGCTCAGGAAAAAGAGCTGAACCATATTGTGATATTGGTTAATAAAGAGATCATGAAGCACTTAGGTGAGCAAAAATATTACAATGGCTTTATCTCTCAACGGGAAGTAAAGGATAAAATAGAGATGACCTTCCTGACATGCTCTGTCGAAGGATTTGCCCGATGGTATATGATGTTTGGCGATCACGCAGAGGTTGTCAGTCCGCTTACGTTAAAGCAAGCCATCAAAAAAATGGCTACAGCTATTGCTAAAAAGCTCTAACTAAGTGGTAATGGTCGCCCTGAACTAATTTCAGAGTCTTATTCATTTAAAGCTGCCAAACTAATTTCGGCATAACTATAATTTATTTTTTCCTACTGACATAGGGTTGTCACTTAGCCGAATTTCCTTTGTATCATAAATCTTTAAAAATAAAACGTATGATCACATTTATGGAATCGTTCTTAAAAGAACTGGAAAAAGAAAGTATTGGAACAAGAAAAATGTTAGCCCTGGTGCCTGCTGATAAAGCTGACTGGAAGCCACATGAAAAAAGCATGAAGTTAAAAGATCTGGCAACGCATCTGGCCGATCTGCCCACATGGATCACATTGGCGATTCATAAAGATGAATTAGACTTTGCCACCTCCCCTTATAATCCGGCCAATTGCAATGGAGGAGAAGAATTGGTTGCTTATTACGACAAAAATGCGGAAGAAGCCAAACAGCTTTTACAGAAAAGTAAAGATTCCATTCTTGAAGAAATATGGACCTTACGAAACGGTAATATCGTTTATATGCAATCTACACGATTAGAAACCATTCGCCATTCATATTGCCAAATGGTACATCACAGGGCTCAGTTAGGCGTTTATTTACGATTGTTGAACATCCCAATTCCCGGAGTTTACGGTCCAAGCGCCGACGAATCATTTTAATAACAAAAAATTGTTGTGATTGGGCGTGTCCGCCGGCTGGCAGACCGGGCTTTTCACGTCAATCCTTCACGCAAATATAACTTAGAAGGGAGATTATAACTTAAATTTGAAATATAAAATTGCGTGAGGGATTGAAGCGGAAATCCTTTTATGCATTATGCTTTAGCTTGATGCATAAAAGATTGAAACGGAAAGCCCGACCCGACGAAGGAGGGATACGCCCAAATACAACTTACCATATTCCACAATAATACCTGAAAAAATTATGACAACTCAATTAGACGAATTTAAAGTGATTGGTATTTCTGTAAGGACTACTAATGAGAACGGACAAGCCATGAAAGATATTCCATTTTTGTGGGATAAATTTTTTACCGAAAATATTTCGGAGAAAATTTCAAATAAGTTAAGTGATGACTTGTATTGTGTATACACGCATTATGAAAAAGATCACACCAAACCATACACAACGATCTTAGGTTATAAGGTTGATGTCAATGAGCCAATTCCTGAAGGATTAGTAGCCAAATCCATAGATGCCACTAACTACAAACGATTTACGGCTTCCGGAAAGCTATCGGAAGGCATTGTATTTAAAGAATGGCAGAATATCTGGAATTTAAATGATGAATTAAACCGTTCCTTCACGTCTGATTTTGAAATTTATGGTACCAGATCTCAGAATCCTGAACAGGCAGAAGTGGATATTTACATTGCCTTAAACTAACAGTATTCAGTGCTTAGAGCTGTTATCTCTCAGCACTGAATTTAAAATTTTAATTCGATAACAGTACCCTTTACATTTTTGATAGAAATGCCTGCATCTATTTGTTCAGCTAATAGATGTATTAATTGCAATCCAAAACTGGAGTTAGTTTTTTTAAATTGATTATCGGAAATTCCTATTCCATTATCAGAAATAGTTAACGCGTTTTTTGTTATAGAGATGCAAATCTCTCCACTTTTATTGGAGAAAGCATATTTAAATGAGTTGCTCATTGCTTCATTCATAATTAATCCAATGGGGATCATTTTATCAATCTCATAATGAAAGTCGTTGGGAACCTTCAATTTTAATTTTACAAATTCTTTATTATAGCTACTCTGCAATTTTTCAAATAACGATTTGGTATATTTTGCCAAATTGATTTTACTTAAATCTGAATTGGCATAAAGCATTTCATGAATTAATGCCATCGAAATGATCCGGTTCTGGCTTTCTTCAACCAATCCTGAAAAATCATGATCATTTGCTTTATCAGCATGTAGTTTCAATAAACTGGAAATAATCTGAAGATTATTTTTTACACGATGATGTATTTCTCTTAATAATGTTTCTTTTTCTTTTAAAGTATGACTGATTTTTTCTTCCGTCTTTTTTCTTTCAAAAAATAAAGGAACATCATATTTCTTTTTACCGTTTAATTTCTGTTCTTGTGTTGTTAAATATTCTCCTATTTTATGTGGAGGTGCCATCACAAAGGTGCAGTGCTTGTCGCCTTTAGCGCGACACGAAATTTCGACAGACGTTAATTCAATGCCAAAGCTTTGTTCGCACCAACCGGATGAGTAACCTGCATTCATAGAACATACCGGAAAATCTGTTTTTTCTTTTGATTTGATCCAGGAATCTGCTTCAAATGAATAAGGATGATGGTATTTTAAATAAAAATTATCGTCGGGACTAGGCTTACTTTCCGGTAAAATATCTACAAATGCCCATCCTGTATACGCAAAGTGAATGGGACCGGCCGATAATTTTGAGATAGGGTCTTTCAACTTCATTTGTTTATGGAAGTTTTTGGCATCTTCTATCCCAATTAAATGAGCGAAGTCAAATAGTAAATTCCGTCCGATTTTTACAGCCTCATGTTTAGGCCTGTCTGAATATAAATTTAATATGTTCTTAAAAAAATCGTTTGCCAACGACTCTGCCCTCATTAATACATAACGCTGTCCATTAACTTCTATTTTGGATAAACCGGGATCTGCATTAAAGGTTTGAAAATATTTTTTGACAATTTCGGAAGCTTTATCAAAAATGGGAGAAATTTCTGCAGGCGTTTTTACAGTTTTTTCAGAAGTAAAGAAAACATCTTTCTTTTTTTTAAGAAGTTGATTTTCTTTTTCAAGTTCCTTAATTTTCTTTTTTAAAGATCGAATGGATTCATCAGACTTCATAAGTTAAAAGTATAATATTTTTATTACAAAACAGGAGGTATTAAAATAATGTAGGTTTATTTTATCATGAGGGCATGTCCGCCAACTGGCGTGATACACCCAAAAACTTTACTAAAATGATTGAAATAAAACTCCCTTATTCTACAACAATTCCTTGTAAAAATATATAAATCAACTTATGCGATTAATAAACGTGTTGGCCGCCATTAATGCTGTAATTAGCACCTGTAATAAAGCTGGTTTCTTCACTTGCTAAAAAAGACACCAAATGCGCTACTTCGTGTGTTCCACCTAAACGCCCCATTGGCACTTGTGCCACAATTTGGTTCAATACTTTTTCAGGAACGGCCATAACCATATCCGTACCGATATAACCCGGAGAAATGGTATTGACTGTTACGCCATATTTTGCTACTTCCATAGATAATGATTTGGTAAACCCATGCATCCCGGCTTTAGCAGCCGAATAATTTGTTTGTCCAAACTGGCCCCGTTGCCCGTTTACAGAAGAAATATTAATGATACGGCCAAAATTACGGTCGATCATTCCCTGGATAACCTGACGGGTGCAATTAAATACGGAATTAAGATTTGTATTGATTACGGCATGCCAGTCTTCTACTTTCATATTTAATAAACGACCATCACGTGTAATACCAGCATTATTCACTAAGGTATCAATGTGACCATATTTGGCTTCAATGTTAGCTATCATTTTCCCGGCACTTTCATAATCACTTACGTCACCATAAAACAATTCAATAGGATAGCCTTCGCTTTTCATTTGCTCCATCCATTTTTTTGCCTTTTCTTCGGTATGGTAATTACCAACTACCGTGTAGCCATCTGTATATAATTTTTTGCACATGGCGGTTCCTAAACCACCAGTAGCCCCTGTAACCAGAACAGTACGTTTATTTGATTTGGATGTGCTCATACCCTTCGTTTTTTAAGTGCCAATATTAGGTTCGTTATATTTCGGAGATGTAAACTCCTTGTTAAAAAATGGTGATCATTTTTAGATCTTATCGGTATTCATCACCGTTGCTTCGCCACTGGTGCAAACATTTCCGGTGGTTTTATCTTTGATCAGTGTTTCAATTACGGCACGGTGCTTATCTTTCATCACTTCGCGCACGGTAAATACCGCTTCATAATCCACTTCCACATACATTGGTTTTAAGAAACTCAGGGACTGTTTTAAGTAGATGGTCCCTTCGCCAGGAAACAACACACCAAACACCTTACTAAATAAGGCTGCACCAAGCATTCCGTGCATAATAGGTTTTTTGAACATGGTTTTGGCAGCAAAATCTGCATCAATATGAACAGGGTTTTTATCACCTGTTACTTCAGCAAAACGGTTAACCTCGTCTTGTGTGAATTTAAAATCATGGGAGTACGTTTGTCCGGTTTCTATCATAAATGTTAGTTTTTAGGTAATTTTCAAAAAAAAAATCCAAAATGTCAAGTATTTATAAATTTATTTCGATTTAGACCAAATAATTATTTTTTACGACAATTTAACGTAAAATTAATACGAATTTACTTGACACATATAGGAAAAAATGTCGACATTTGCAGCGAATTTAAAAACAAGCTGTTAAAAGCTTGATTTTCAAGGAATAAGACGAATTTACTAAATTATATATACAAAATAAAGGTTAAAATGAAAACAAACAACCCAATGATCGACAATTTAATGGATGCTCAAGCCAATGCTATGAACACCTGGATGGATTCTGCAAAAAAATTCCAATCAGCATTTGCTAATGGCAATGTGGTGGCTGAGAGTCAATCTATTTACAAAGATATGATGGAAAAACAAGCTGCTATGTTTAGTGGTATGAATGCAGGAGCTAATCCTTTTGCAAATCCATTCACGAATGATAATTCAAAACCTGAAGAATTTTTCAAAAACTGGTACAACCAACAAATGACCGGTTTAAAACAATTAACTGATTTTAACCAAAGCATTTATAACTCAATGTTAAGCTATGGCAAAAATGCCAATGATTATAACAATAACTTTTCGACGATGAACAATGCATGGACCAATATTTACAATAGCTGGACAAACACCATGAATACTTCTTACGAAACTTTTTCGAAAAGTATGAAAAACCCTTTTAATGCTGACATGTTCAAAAACATGTATGAAGGCAGTCAAATGTATATGAAAGCACAGGAGGTTTTTCAACCAATGATGAATGCTATCAAAAATTCTGATTTCAGTGTTGATACCTGGAAAAATATTTATAGTGCAGACAACTATAAAAAAATGACTGAGCAAGTGTTTGGTTCTTTCTTTAATAATGCTTCTTTAAAAGAAGTGTTTGAAAACTCCACCAAACAAATGCAGGAGTTTTTTGTAAAACAAAACGGATTAGGAAAAGAATATTATGCACAAATGCAAAATATGTCTGCCCAGTTTCCTGAATTGTTTTCAGGTAACTCAGAGCAAATGAAAGATTTATATGCTAAAATGAATAATGTATTTGGTAAAACATTTGAACCATTATTAAAATTAGCAAATCCGGGTAAAGAAAAAGAAAACGTTGAAGCAACTATCGCTTTATTAGATAAAGTAACAGAATACAGCATTAAACAATCTGAGTTACAATCTCAATTGTATAAAACGATGCAACATTCTATGGAAACCTTAGCTAAAGATACTCAGGAAAAATATAAAGATCTGCAAGCCGGTAATTTTACAATGCCAACTGCTACTGAATTATATAATGAGTGGGTAAAAATTAACGAAAAAATGTATTCTGAGTTATTTGCTACTGAAGAATTTTCTAAAGTAAAAGCAGAAGCATTAAACTTAAGCATGGATGTAAAAAAACATTTCGAAAAACAATTCGAAAATGTATTTGAGCAATACCCTGTAATCTTTAAAAGTGAAATGGAAGAAGTTTACAAAACCATGCACGAGCTTAAAAAAACAGTAAAAGATTTACAAACTAAATTAGCCATGCAACATGCTGCTTCTGTTGAATTATTTGACGAAGATAAAGCTGCAAAAGCTAAAAAGAAATAATCACCTTTTGTGTTCATAGCACAATAATAAGAGGGCTGCCAATGTGTTTGTGGGCAGCCTTTTTTGTTTGACATCAAGTGGTTTGTAAATAAGCTTTTAACTGATAAAAGATGCAATATCAAACCATACATACATAAAAAAAATAGTGTAAATTTATCCTATTAAAAACAGAGTCCTATGGAAAATAAAATTGTAGAAGAGATGAATAATATGAGCTCTAAATTATTAAAGAGCTACGAAACATTGAACCAGATCCACGAAGTGGATATTGCTACTTCTCCCAAAACTGCCTTATATACTGAAGATAAATTAACCCTTTATCGTTACGACAGAGACACCGAACCTACTTATAAAACACCTGTATTAATTGTTTACGCTTTGGTAAACACATACAAAATGCTGGATATACAGCCCGACAGAAGCTATATTAAAAACTTATTAGCTGCCGGACTGGATATTTATTTAATTGATTGGGGCAATCCTACAAAAGCCGATAAATACATCAGTATGGATGATTATATTAATACATATATCAACAACTGTGTAGACTTTGTTCGTAAAAAAAACAGGGTAGAAAAAATCAATATTTTAAGCATTTGCCAGGGTGGTACTTTTAGTGTTATCTACAGTTCTTTATACCCAAGCAAAGTAAAAAATCTGGTAACACACGTTACACCAATTGATTTTAGTACTAACGATGGTTTATTGTTCCGTTGGAGCAAGGATATGGATTTTGATAAAGTGGTAGAAGGTTTTGATGGCTTGATTCCGGGCGATTTTTTAAATCAGGGATTTGATATGCTTAAACCAATGATGAAAATTCAAAAACAACAAACCCTTACCAATTCATTGGATGATAAAGATAAGTTGATGAACTTTTTACGCATGGAAAAATGGATCAGTGAAAGTCCTGATCAAGCCGGAGAATGTTTCAGAGAGTTTATGAAAGAGTTATATCAGGGAAATAAATTAATAAAAGGCGAACTGGAAGTAGGTGGTAAAAAAGTAAATTTAAAAAACCTGACCTGTAGTTTATTGAATATTTATGCTACTGAAGATCATCTTGTGCCTCCTGCTGCCACTATCCCTCTGAATGATTATGTTGGCAGTAAAGACAAAGAATTATACAGCTTTAAAGGCGGACACATCGGTGTGTTTGTAGGCAGCAAATCTCAAAAAGAATTAGCGCCGGCTGTAACATCCTGGCTGAAGAAGAGAGATTAAACACTCGTTTTCTATAAATTCAAATCCCTTTAAGAAATTCTTAAGGGGATTTTTTTTAAATAAAACCCGGATATTTTTTTGCAAATGAATAACAGCATTGTATATTTAAACAAGCCCCGTATGAAGATTAAACCTTAATTATTTAAATAATGAATCCAAAAGTTGATTTCTATTTTATGAAAGCCAAAAAATGGCAGGAAGAACTGCAATTATTAAGGCCAATTGCTTTAGATTGTGGTTTAACGGAAGAATTAAAATGGGGGTGCCCTTGTTATACCTATAAAAAAAGTAATATTGTTCTGATTCATGCATTTAAAGACTATTGTGCATTTTTGTTTTTCAAAGGTGCTTTATTAAAAGATAGCAAAGGCATTTTAATTCAGCAAACAGAAAATGTGCAGGCTGCCCGCCAGATCCGGTTTACTAATACCAGAGAAATAGTAAAGCTGGAACGCGTTTTAAAGACATATATCCATGAAGCGATTGAAGTTGAGAAAGCCGGATTAAAAGTAGAATTGAAAAAAACCACAGAGTTTGCCATGCCTGATGAATTTCAGCATAAATTACATGAAATGCCCGATCTGAAAGATGCCTTTTATGCCTTAACCCCTGGACGGCAAAGAGCCTACCTGCTATATTTTTCTTCTGCCAAACAAGCTAAAACCCGCGAAACCAGAATAAAAAAATATGTAAAGCATATTCTTAAAGGTAAGGGATTAGACGACTAAGGTTAATTGACCGACTGATCAATAATAGATCAGGGATATGAAATCTCACAAATCATCATTTCATAAAAAACAAGTAACGGTCGCAAACGGCCTTTCATATTGTCGTTTTTACACCCTGCTAGGTAAAAAAGGAACTTCTATTTTTACATCCTATACGGCTTTGTCAAAAAATAATTTCAATCATCATTCTTTTTTATTTTTAAATGAATGAACATTCATTTATATTTGTCGTCGAAAATGAGAACAAGAGATAATCAAAAAGAATTATTGGTAAAACAAAAAGCCATCGAATTATTTATCAGAGATGGTTTCGACGGCTTTAGTATGCAAAAGCTGGCCAAAGCCTGTGATATTTCTGTAGGTACATTATATATATATTACACAAATAAAGACGATCTTATTCTAAAAATAGGAATAGAAGAAGGCCAACGCATGATGGAAGCAACCATGAAAGGTTTTTCACCCGATATGCCTTTTGCCGAAGGATTAAAAAAACAATGGGAAAACCGTTCATCGTATTGGATTAAAAACAAAGAAGCCTCCTTGTTTTATGAGAATTTAAAACACACGCCTTATGCTGAACCCATTTTAAAAGAAATATCAGGCAATTTCAGACCTATCATGAAAAAATTTGTAGAGAATGCCATTGCCAAAAAAGAACTGCAATACCTCTCATTCGAATCATATTGGTGCGTGGCTTTTGGTCCTTTATACACCTTATTAAAATTTGATATAAGCGGTAAAAGTGTTGGCAATAAGCCCTACAAATTTTCGAAAACAACCATGTACCAAACATTAGAACTCGTATTAAAAGCACTCAAACCGTAAATGATAAAGGATATGCATATACTGATATTCAGAACAAATATAGAAACCGATGATGCCCACAAAGAAGTAGGGCAATTGTTAAACTCGCACCCCCTCATCATCGATTGGAATATTGACAAAGAAGATATTGATAAAGTACTTCGTGTTCAATCAACAGCTAATAACTCACTGGAAATTATTTCTACCATTAACCAGGCTGGTTTTATGTGTGAAGAACTACCTGATTAATTTAATACTATTTATTTTATGGAAACAAAAACAACGATTAAACTATCAAAGTATCAAGTATTGGTCATTATTTTATTGGCCTTAACCCAATTTACGGTTGTTCTCGATTTTATGGTTATGTCTCCTTTAGGAGATCTGCTTATGAAGTCGATGGAACTTACGACTTCACAATTTGGATTTGCCGTATTAAGCTACGGCGTTAGTGCAGGTATATCAGGCTTATTAACGGCAGGTTTTGCCGACCGTTATGACCGAAAAAAATTATTATTGTTCTTTTATATAGGATTCATTTTAGGCACCTTGTTCTGTGGCTTAACCACCTCCTACCCTATGCTTATTGCTGCCCGTATTGTTACCGGTATTTTTGGCGGGGTAATAGGATCTATTTCCATGGCAATTGTAGCCGATTTATTTTTACTGGAGCAACGGGGTCGTGTTATGGGATTTATGCAAATGGGATTTGGCGCCAGTCAGGTATTGGGTATTCCTATTAGTTTATATATAGCCAACCAATGGGGATGGCAATCGCCGTTCTTTATGATCGTTGGCCTGGCATCTTTAATTTGGTTAACCATTGTTTTGAAAATACAGCCCATCAATAAACACCTCGACGAAAAAACAGAACGAAATGCACTAAAACATTTATGGAATACCATTAAACAAAGAGATTACCGTATCGGGTTTTCTGCCACTGCATTATTATCATTGGGTGGTTTTATGATGATGCCATGGGGAACTGCTTTTGCAATTAACAATCTCCACTTAACCAAAGAACAAATGCCCAGCTTATTTATGGTCGCCGGTATCAGTTCTTTAATTATTATGCCCCTGATTGGTAAGTTAAGTGACAAGGTAGATAAGTTCAAATTATTTTCAGCTGCTTCGATATGGATGATCATTGTTGTGTTATTTTATACCAATATGACACCTGTTCCTTTATGGGTAGTGATGATTGTGAACGTATTAATGATGATGGGCATCATGAGCCGCATGGTTCCATCCATGGCACTTACCACATCATTACCTGAGATGCACGATCGCGGGGCTTATATGAGTATTAACTCATCGTTACAACAAATGGCAGGTGGTTTGGCAGCAGGCGTAAGTGGGCTGATCGTATTTCAAAAAACAAAAACAAGTCCACTGGAACATTATGATACACTTGGATTAGTAATGGTAGGCATCAGTATTGTATGCATTTTTATGATCTACAGAGTAAGCAAGCTGGTAGCCAAAAGAGCGGCAAAAGCCAAAACTCTATAATTTGTCATAAGAGTGTATATCCTTTATATTGATGGATATTCTACCATTTTTATGAGGTGTTTGTTTCATAGGAACAAATTTGGCATTCCATACAACTTCCTTAGGTTTATAAGACATACGGGAATATACCGTTTGAAAATAGGTATCTGTAATAGACTTAATTAAGATCACAAATTCAGCGTCTCTTTCATGTAATTCTTTTTCTGTTATACCATACATTGGACTTTTATCATCTATGGGATGAACAACGGTCCAGGTGAATGGCAGGAAATTAATTTGACTCCTTTCCAGCTCAAGGAAATGAAAATCCCTGCGTTTTGTTTCAGGATTATTAATGGCTAACGCCAACTTACATTCCGTTTCAATTAATTCATTTTGTTTTTTATTGGCCAGTCGGAACATAAAGCCTGTAATGTCGCCATAAGGTGCTATAACAGCCTCATTGCTATATTGTATATCGGCTCTGGGCTTCGAAAAACGACCATATAATAATCCGGTAACCAAGGCAAAACCCATTAAGCCCAACATCGATTCGATAGCTGAAACCGAACTTGTAAAAACGCTGTTGGGAAAAATATGCCCATAACCCACGGTTGTTAAAGTTTGAGCGCTAAAGAAAAATAACTGAGAGAATTTTTCTGAACCGGTACCAACCTCCAGTCCTCCAAATTTATCAGCTCCTATTGAAAAATAAACCAGTGCAAATAAAGTATTAACCACAACGTAGCTTACAAATACCAAAGCAATAAACTGTTTCCAGGTAATACTCAATAACCAGTGGTATACATCAAACCCTACATGCTTATCAGATACTTTACGTTTGATGTTTACCGTTCCATCCTGATTCAAAAATCTGACAGATTCGTTATAATTTTTATTACCAAAGCCTAATTCAGCACTCACCTTTTTTTTATTGCTTAACGTTTCTTTAATCATACCTTTGTAAAATGAAGTCTAAAGGTAATTATTATTGGGCATTGTTTCTTATCCCCCTTGTATTTGTCGGCTGGTATTTTTTTAACAAAAATGAACAAAAGCCGCTTCGTACACTCCCTTATTTTGGTCAAAAAAACACCATCACAAAAGGTGATACCATTTTCCATACAGTTAAACCATTTTGCTTTACCGACCAATATAATGAGAAGGTTACAGAAGAAACCGTAAAAGGAAAAATATATGTCACTGATTTTTTCTTTACCACCTGCCAATCGATATGTCCGATCATGAGCAATGAATTAGAAAGGGTGTATAAGCAATTTGCCAATCGCAAAGATGTTTTGATCTTATCACATACGGTAGCCCCTGAGGAAGACTCTATAACTGTTCTTTTGGATTACGCGAAGATGCATCATGTTACTGATAAAAGATGGCTGTTCTTAACAGGAGAGAAAAAACATTTATATGAGATGGCCCGCAAAAGTTACTTATTAAATGCAGATGAAGGAAATGGCGATCCAGATGATTTTATACATACACAAAACTTTGCTTTAGTAGATAAAGAAAGGCATTTAAGAGGTTTTTACGATGGAACGGATAGCCTAGATGTATCCCGTTTAATAGTAGATATTAACTTATTATTAGAAGAGTATGCTTACAAAGAAAAACATCCATAGAATTGCATTTATTTTTTTGATACTGGCCTTTACTAAGACCAATGCACAAACAACAGCCGTATATAAAATAAACGATCTTTTAAAACGTATCTATAATAGTAGCGATACAACCTATGTGGTTAATTTTTGGGCGACCTGGTGCAAGCCCTGCGTATCTGAATTACCGGAGTTTGAAAAACTACATCTGGATCTCGCATCCAAAAAAGTAAAAGTCATTTTAGTGAGTATGGATTTTATAGAAGAGCGTGATAAAAAACTAAAAGTGTTTTTAGAAAAAAACAACTACACCTGCGAAGTTGTTCTATTAGACGAAATCAACGGAAACGATTTCATTAATAAAATCTCCGAAAGCTGGAGTGGTGCTATTCCGGCAACACTCATTACCAGAAAGAATAAATCATTGAATGAGTTTATAGAGAAGAAAGTAACGTATGATCTATTAGTAGAGAAGATTAAATGATCTTTCTCAAGATAGATATGTTTCTTCGAGTATAGCCATGTGGTGTTCCCCACTTCGTTCGAAATGGCAGAGCCTTTAATCCTTCAACTTCATGAGCTTTTGTGTAACTGTTTTTTTAGCCATTCTGCATTTCAAAAAGTAAATTCCAGCCTCAAACTCTGATAGATCCATTGAATCTGAAAATGATTGACAATCCTTATGTTTCATAAGTTGTCCCTGCACGTTAAATACTTCCATCTCCAATAATTCATCCTCGCTATTGACGTTAAGCACTCCTTTTGTTGGATTAGGATAAACTGAAAAAATACTTCGTTCTGGAGGGTTAACACCCGTTACCAAAGCATTTGCAAAAAAGAAATGCCAGCAGTCGCCAACTAAAATATCACGCTTTGTTGTATTATAAATGGTTTCCAGCGGAAATCCAAAATACACTAACTTGCCATTAACCGTACCTGACGGGAACATTCCTGAAAAATAAACCGCAGACGTACTGCTTGAATTGTTGGTATACTTTAACGTTGAAACGCCTCCATTTACAGGAGTAATCACATCCGGGTAATCCACATTATAGGTACCATGTGTGCCATTATCAAAATATACGGTATCTGTAAAATTAAAGATGCTGTTACCCGTTTCGTTAATACTTTTATACCAGGTAGAAGCCTGACTATTAGGAGCATCAAATGCATAGTTAGCTTTTAAATAATTGGAGATAAAAGCTTTATCGGTTGTTGTTCCACTATTATCAAGATCCCAGGCAATCTCAGATCCGCTCACTAATAAATTACCGCCCTGCTTTAAATAAGCACTCACTAACGTTTGTTCGGATGAACTAAAGGTCTCATTAACCGTACTTTCCTTTCCCAGAATCCAATCCAACGCTTTATAAGTCGTTAAGCTTATCAAGCCATCCTGAACAGCTTCATTGGTAGCAGCCGAAAAATTATGATTATTGGCATGAATCGAACTACCATGTTGCCTAATAAAATCAAATGTATTGCCTGTTACTACCCTATCAAATCCATTAATCACTAACATGCTATCCTGATAATTACAAGGAACAGCGCCCAATAATTCACTTACAGAAGAGGTAACCGAATAAGTGGCATTATACGCTGCAATTTTAATATAGTATAATTGGCCGGATGTTAACCCCGTTAGAATCAAATTACTTTTGAGCATAGTAACAGGGCTATTAAATGTGACTCCGTCTGTACTTGTATATACTTTATAATGACTGGCACTGGCATCATTTTTTACTTTTATTTCCAGAGTATTATTTGCTTTATTGATCACTGCAAATGATTTAGGAGTGCTTAATGAGGTAACCGGGTTGCCATAAGGATATTCCGGTGGATTAATGACACCTTCATCGCTTAACAGCGGATTTAAGGTGGAGGATTGTAAAATGGCCTTAACGGTAGTTGGGATTCCATTATATATCACATCATTTTGAATAAACCGCATCCCATGACTGTAATCCATATACGTATCGGCATGCACATTACTCAAAGGTTGTATGGGATTTCCTATACTGGTATGCCATCCATAAATAACAACTCTGTTAGCTGTAGAATAAATCAAATTAGAGATTACCACATCTTTTTTGTCACCTCCCGTTAAAGTACCTAATGGATATGCAGTTAGCGAAGAGCTTCTCTGGGCGTATACCATGCTGTTGTGCTGTGCAAAAGCCTGTACGGTAGTCATAGTACCACTGGCAGGAATCGTTAAGGGAGGTAATTTTAATGCGGCCTGTGCGTAAATATCATTTACCATTTTACGGGTTGGCAAAGTGCAACCTATTGAATCTGCTATCTTAGTTGCAATAATAGGCGACATAGGACAAAGAAAGTAATTGGTATCACAGCCAATAGCCAGATAATCAGGAATAACATAATAGGTAACACTTTGCGTTACGCCTCCAATAACCGCTGTGGAAGTAACAGGGGAAAGGGTTCTGTAGAAATTTGGCACATTCCCATTCACTACTTCCTGCAGAATCAAATTTTCTCTGGCAGTAAACGACAGAGGGGTTATGGCTGTTATAAACTGTGAGCCATTCATGGCACTCACCTGTCTGGCAGGCACATTCAGCGTTTGTGAAAAAAGCGGAAACGAAAAAACAACTATGAGAAATGTTATTAATTTCATGAAAAATACAGGGTGATAAATGCTTAAATAAAGATAAGATTTTTTTCATATATCCAATGCAGATGTTATCTTTACCCAACTATGGCATTAATTGTAAAAACATCACAACTTCCAAATTCAGGTAAAGGTTTATTTACCACAACAGCAATCAAAAAAGGAACCCGTATTATTGAATACCTCGGAGAAATCATCGACTGGAAAGAATACGAAAAAAGAGTAGAACGTGATGAAGACGGTTATTTATTTTTCATCAATAAAAAACACTGTATCGATGCCTGGAATACTCCTCAGCATAAAGCCCGCTTTGCCAATGATGCAGCAGGTTTAGGAAGAGTAAAAGGCTTAAAGAATAATTCTGTATACGAAACAGAAGGCAACAGATGCTGGATCGTAAGTACAAGAGACATAGCAGCGGGAGAAGAGATTTTTGTAAGCTACACTAAAGAATACTGGGACTGTGTAAGATATAACATTAGTATCGGCAGAGGAAGAAAGTAGTTGACGAGGTGCTGATTTAATAGTATCTGTAATATTATATTGCAACTATAATCATTTAAATAAACTATAATGTTAGCTAAAGAGCAAAATGATAGCGTGTATTATATCGGACTTAATACCAGCTACCATGATTCTTCAATAGCATTAGTAAATGAAAAAGGTGAAATTGTTTTTGCTCAAGCCACAGAAAGGCACACGCAAAACAAGCGCAGTCTATTTTCAGTGGCAGACAATTATTCTTTTGTTGAAAGCATCATCACATCATTTTCATTTAAAGATTATGAGATTGCTACCAATTGGAATAGCGGAAATTCTTTACCCGGGAAAATGTTTTCTACTGTAATTTCTTATGATTCTTCGCGAAAACACATTTTGCTAAATAAATTAATAGCTCTTTTTTCAGGTATAAAAAAGAAACCGCTGATCCATCTTTTCAACTTTAATTATGTTGCCAATTTTAGTTTAAGAAACCTTTCCGGACATACGTTCAGGCTACTGTTAAGTTTCAATAAAAATTTAGCTCCAAAAAAAATACAAAGCTTTAATCATCATCTATGCCACGCCTATCACGCCTATTATACTTCAAATTGCAAGTCATCGATCATTCTTATAATTGATGGCAGTGGAGATTACAATACCACCATAAGTTTATATAAAGCAGACAATCATCACATCCGGAAAGTTCATTCAAATGCATCGGATGCCTCGTTAGGAACTTTTTACTGGATCTTAACACATTTGTGCCAATTAAGCAGTTTTAAAGGAGAAGAATGGAAGGTCATGGGAATGGCTCCCTATGGAAAGTTCAATAAAAAATTATATAACGATTTTCAGGAAATACTATTTGTAGATGACATTGAACTTAAGAAAAATAAAAAAAACTGGAACAATTTTCTAAATTATAAATTTAACGAAACTACTTATATCAATATAGAAGCCGCAGATATTGCTTACACCG
>JACQAK010000060.1 GCA_016194985.1 Bacteroidota bacterium | reverse complement strand
TTACAGAAAAGGGTTAGAGAAAAAAGATACAAAGTTTTATAGCTTAGTTATTGCGCCAACTGATGCTGAATTGAGTTGCATGAAAGATCCACGAAAAGAGTTGAGAGATTATACTAGAATGATGATGGAAATTTATGCTGAAAATTTTAAAGGTATAACTAAAGCCAAAAATTTGAAGGGAAAAGATATAGAATACTTTGCTAAAATTGAATTTGATAGACACTACAAAGGCACTGATAAAGAAGTATTAGATGGAACCGTTGAGCAAGGCTCAGTTAAACCTGGAAACAATATGCATGTGCATATTATTGTGAGTAGAAAAGATAAAAGTAACGAACACAAAATATCTCCTTTAGTGAATAATAAAAAAGCGTTTCATATTGAGGGATTAAAACTAAAAGCTTGCTATAAGCTTGATGAAATATATTTATTTGACACTTCCGCAAAAGAATTAGAAGCAATGATGATTAAACGAGATGGGAACGATTTAGGTGTTAAACAATACGAATCGTACAAGCCCAGTCTAGAATCTAAAGAAGGAACTCAGAAAAAAGATATAAGTACTGAAACTGCTATAGCGAGTATTTCAGAAATACTACTTCAAGGACTTAATTCTCCTATTGAATCAGAAAGGCAATCTATTGAAGAGAATATTGAGAAATTAAAGAAGAAGAAGGATGAAAAAGGAAGAAAGTTCAAGTTTTGATTTTTTTTAACCAAATTTATTACATACGGATATTACAAAAAGAATTATGCGAATTATAAAGCAAACAAAAAAAAATTAGCAACTAAAGTTGCTGTAAATTTTTTTCAATTTATATCTAGGTTATTACTTAAGTAATTGTAATACTTGTATTAACTAAAACCACAAAAGTAAAAGATTACACTACTAGTATTCCAACATTTGACTCACCATTAGTTATTTATTCAAAACCTGATTCGAACTGGGAGGAGATTCCTTCGGATTTGGCAATGGATTATTACAGATACTGTGCAAACATTTCAACTTGTGGTCAAATATTATCTGAAAATGAAGAGCGTCTTCAAGGCATAGAAGGAAAAAATAAATCACATTCTTTTCACAGATATAAAAGGAGTTGGAAGACGGTGATTCATTTCTATTGTTTAGTAATATCAACTATTTTGGGTAATATTTTTTGTATTTCCAGCAATGCATATTCTTCCATATCATTGTTTAACAATAGTTCAATTCTATCTTTCTGCTTTTTTAAAACTTTATTAAGACTATTTTGATTATCGGTATTGCTATAATTCAAATTATCAATCAATTTGAAAAAATTATAATCAAGAGCCTCTTCATAATCAAATTTATTTATTATAAAACTTTCAATTTTGAAAGTTTTATAAAGATAACTATTACATAAATTCCAATACTTAAATAACAGTATCAAATTAATCAATGTAGGTTTTGTGTTTACAAATTCATTAAGTTTGTTTTTTAAATAATCTGGTTCTGTTTTTATCCATTCTAATTCTGAGTTTTGTCTTTGAGGTACAAGATACTTCTCCTCCAAAAAAAATGTTTCTTCTTTATAAATACATGGAACTAATTCAAATTTAATTTTCTCATCTTCAATTACGATAGATGGATGATCTTGGTATCTTTCCGCTTTTGGATAGTGTTCTTCCGCAAAATTTTTGAGTTTATTTAAATAGGTTTGCGATTCCCAACGCTTCTCATCAAAAATTACCATAATATCTACATCCGAATTAGTATCAACCAACCGAGAAATTAATGTTCCTCGGTCGTAAGAGCCAAACGCTCTCACCTCCTTTAAACCATCATTTTCGAACCATTTCTCCAGTTTTCCCTTAATTTTATTTACAGAACCTGTTATTCGAGTTCCTTCTCCTGGCTGTAAAGTCAATTTCTCGACTAAAAGTTCTAAATAGTTTAATATTGCTGTGTTTTCCATATTCGATAAATCTATTTTTTTTTGCCAATTTAACCCCAAATTATGTCGACAAACAGACAAATTTGCAGTTTTTAACAGTTTTTCATGTCAGTATTTCAAAAAATAAGTACTGGTTCATTCCTTGATACATATTATAAAAAGCCTATGAAAACACTTTTACAATGCATTAATGACCTAATCGACAACATCTCAGTTACTGACAGACAGGAGGAGAACATAAAAGGCTCCGTGTCTAATTTAACAGGTTACCTTAAAGACACGAAAAGCGACCTTTTTGTTCATGACGTGTTTACCAATGGTTCTTATGAGAGAGATACCATTATAAGACCTCTTAATGACATTGATTTGTTTGCCGTATTAAAGAAAGATGAATGGAAAGATGAGTACGGAAATCTCCCAAACCCTCAAAGCGTCCTAAGTAAATTTAAAAACTATTTAAACTCACTTACCGACTATAAAGATAAAGTAAAACAGGATCGACCTTGCGTTACAATTCATTTAAGTGATAAACAGTTCGATGTTTTACCTAGCTTCGAAGAATTAGGAGGTGGCTATTCAATCCCCAATTATGATTTAAAGTCATGGACTTATTCATATCCTGAGCAATTAACAACAAATCTTGACAATTCTAACAGAAACAGAAACTATAAACTGAAACCTCTAATAAAAGCTATCAAATACTGGAACAGAGAAAACAATAAATTAATTCCTTCATATCACATTGAAGAAGTAGCTATAAGTATATTCTCATATACTAGTTTCAACAATTACGAAGAAGCAATTCGCCTTTGGTTCAATAATGCCAGTATGTATTTACTTTCTGATAAATTCAAATCAAACGAAGAATATACAGCTGCAACTAATAAAATTAATAAAGTCAAAGAAAAATTGAATGAAGCGAAAAAACTTTATGATGACAATAAAGAAGCTGAAGCAATCAAAATTTGGAAAGCAATCTTTGATAAAGAGTTTATTACTGCTGATATAAACGAAGCTAAGAATTTCTCAAAATCCCTCTCAGATGGCACCATGAAGATAGGAGGCACTGGTATTTTATCAACTACAGTAGGCAGTGCAGTTCCTGCATCAAAAGGCTTTTTCGGTGAAGAAAAAAAATAGCATACCACAAAGACATTACCCATCGGTATTAATGCAAATTAATACCATGAAATTACATTATCCAGATTTTGAGTGCTTTAGAGGTGAAGAAGACAATCTTTATTTTATTGGAAAAATTCAACCATCTGAAACAATGCCTTTATATACTGTAAGTGTCCATTTCAGAGGGAACAAAATGCCGCATGTAAAAGTTATAGAACCAGAACTGGTCATTAATCCCCCACATTTTTATGATGACAAAAAATGCTTATGTTTATATAAACCAAGCAATTTTAGCTGGTCAGGAACAAAACCTATATATAACTATATAATTCCATGGACAGCATGCTGGCTCTATTTTTATGAAGTTTGGAAAGAGACAGGAACTTGGTATGGCCCAGAAGCAGAACATAATAACACTAAAAAAATAAGTATATGACAAGATTTGTACCTCACCAAAGCTCATTTGACTTTGCTAAAAAACTTGACAAATTTCAAGCAATAGCATTAATAATATCAACTGTATTTGCAATACTCCATGTAGTATTATCAAATATTTCCTCGAAGGAGATTCCAAACATTAAATGTTATGATGATATAGCAAATGGTTTTTCAACTTTTTTTTCAATAGTATTCATCACATTAGATATTATTGTCAATTATAAATTTTACAAAGCAGAAATTGAAAGAAGAAAAGACTTAATTGATCATGCCTTTGATAAAAATTATACAGGAGGAAAATCAACAGGCTATTTTAACGCCCAGGGAGTACCTATTGGAGTTTACAAATTGGCCGTACAAAGTTTTGAAAACTCACTATATACTAGTGAAGTAGCAAAAAGAATGACACTTAGAAAATGGATCGTGGCAATTATTATAACAGCAATATTTGTTTTATCTGCATGTATTGGCGATAAATTTTTCGTGAATACAGTTCTTCAATTAGGTGCCACAGGTGTTTTTATACTCCAAGCTATTAAATTGCAACTATTTTCCAGTAAAATGAATGATATACACTCTGATTTTAAGAAACTCTTTACAGATTTAAAAGATGGGTCTGATAAAACCTTAAAAGAAGGTGAAATGATTTTATATGTATTAAACTATGAAACTACGTTATCTTGGGCATCAATTCTTACTGATTCAAAAATCTTTGATGAACTAAATATACAGATTTTACCTACTAAGTGGGGTGAAATGAAAAGAGATTACCGTATTTAATTCAAATCTGTTTATGGCAATTTCAATTGAAGAAAATTTAAAAGAGTTAGCGCAAAAATATTACATAAGCGTCAATAGCTCAGAACAGCCTAAAATTAAAGCATCATTAGAAAGTATCAAAAAGAAATTGAAATACGATTTTGGCGACAGAATTATTTCCATTCAGGTGTTTGGCTCATATGCACGTAAAACAATTCTACCAAGAAATTATGATAGAAAATCAGACATTGATTTACTCATAGTTTTTGATCATGAAAACATAAACGTAAATCCATCAACATATAGAAAACATTTACTCGACTTTGCTGAGAGTTTTTATCCGAACTCTATTACATACAAGTCAAAACCATCAGTAGTACTGGAATTAAATCACATTAATTATGATTTAGTGCCCGCATACAGAAAAGATACAGGATGGATTTTTGAGAATATAAGAACATATATTCCATCTAGTGATGCTCATTGGATGGAAACAGATATAGATGGATTTTCAGAAAAACTGGAAGATGTAAATAAAAAATATGATTTTAATGTTAAAAGAATAATAAGGCTTTTAAAAGCCTGGAATGCTAAAGTTAATTACCCAATAAAATCGTATTCTTTGGAACGAGAAGTAGCATCTATGAATTTTTCAGGTGATGATATTGAAGATGGCTTTTTTTACGCTATTGATAATCTATCTGATGAGAGGAAAACTTCAATCGCAGAAGGAAAGATTGAGACATTGAAAGAAAACGCTGAATATTTAAAAGAAGCTTTGGACGATGAAGATGAAGAGGACGTAAGAAAATACTTAAAAAGAATTCTCCCAATATGATTAATAATGCTGTCGAAGCGCACAAAATAGGCGCTATATTAGAAGAAGTTGATGCAGCTTTCGATTTCATGAGTAGAGGACTGAAAAACTTGAAGGAACAGAAAAGCTCCGTTTCAAATAATCACGTTACAATACAATTACTTTCTTCAGGTTTTGAAAGGTTGGTGAAAATTCTACTATTGATAAAAGACAAACATAATGATGGGGAATATCCTGAATTAGATGTTGCAAAAAAGAGATTTTCAAAATATAAAGGTGGACATGGAATTAAGAGCATGCTAGATGAATTGTTAGCTTATTCTGAATCAGTAAAATTAATGCAGGATATACCTATAGTAAAAGAAGATCTCGATTATTTAAAGTCTGATAGTGATTTTACAAAATTTATTGAAATAGTAACCGAATTTTCTATTTCACAAAGGTATTTCTACATTGACATTATTGCCTCCGAAAAAATCTCCAATAAATACAATCCTTTTGATTCATTCAAACAATTCATTTTAAATTTTTACAGGAACATTGATACAAGTACACTCAGTTATGAAGAGGAAGAAAATATTGCAATTATAGAAGCTACTATTTGTATAGAAAAAGGAGCAAGAGCACTCTCAAGGTTTTTCACTCATGGTTTTGACAGTCTTGGTAGACAATTTTACAACAAATTCTCAAATTTAATTTTGTTGAAAGACAAAGATCTAGGAACACTTAATTACACAGAAAATAAAATTAACCCTTCAGACACTTATAAACCAATAACCAAATTTTCTTTGGAATATTTCCCATTTATAGGGGCTGCTTCCAAAAACCTCTCATCCAAAGATTATCCTGATTGGCCTTTTTTAGTTAATCGGTTAAAAGTCTATTATGTAAAACCTTTCTTTTATTGTGTATTGATTGATGAAAAATTATTTAGTTTAACAGGAGCAACAGCGACTAAGTACAAATTACCATTATATACTAAAAGCGATAAACTAAAACCCAAAGGTTACGCAACGTACCTATTAGAAGAAGCTCAAAAATTGAATAGGTAAATCTGTGTGCGGCAGATTACAAAAATGGAAGTTAAAAAATATAGATTCAACTAAAATCAATTTATAATTTTTATCATAGAAAAAACTCTTAGAAACATTTATTTAATACTTAGAAACATGAAAAAACTTGATATCAACAACTAAAGGCTCTCGAAAAATTAGACTTTGAATTAAAAAAAGATATTGCCTTAGCAGTTGATTTAGCTAAACAATGTAAGTTCTTCGATTTACTTTATTTTATATATGGTTTTAAAACGCTTAGGTTAAATGATGTCATTGCTGAAGAAGAAAATAGAAATACATCATATTTAAGAACAACAACAAATGTTTACGAAGATGTTGCAAAATACATTATTCAACTGGTAGCCAAATATGGAACATTGGAAATGGCAATGAATAAGGAAACTAATATACCCCACGTAAATTTCCCACTAACAGAAGCTCTCAATAAGCAATGTATCTATATTAATTCTAAATACGAAAGCCAATCTTTTATACAATTGTTTGGTGTTGAGTTGCAGGAGAAGGAGGCCAAAAACCTAAAAATTGACATGAATAATATTAAAACAGACGAAGATGTAAAGATTTTTTTTTGATTACTTTTTAAGGGTTGATAGAGATGATGACATTAAGAAGGCATTAGTACAAAAAAAAGAAGAGTTAATCGAACACTTCAAAAATGAATACGAACCTATTAAAGATCTTTTTCTAAAAGCTCATGGTGTATCGATAGATGAGTATTGCGAATTTATATTATGGATACTTGATAAAAGCCAAGAAGAGATTCTAAAGGCCAAAGATAAATTCGAGTATTTAGAAAATGGTAATGTCAATGACCAAAGCTTAATAACCATGTTAGCATTTATTCCTTCATTTCTATTTACGGAAAATGACATAAGAGAGAGATTTGGAGATAAATATAATAGTATAATAAACCTAATGACCTTTGATAAAGCTAAGTATAATGAACAAGAGCTTCGTTTTCATCTTTTAACACGTTCGCCATTTATTAAAATTATGGATGGATACCTAATTTCGCCTGAACTAATATTGGATAGTCTTATTACTAATATTCATTACTCTCTCCTTGAATCATTTGTCGTTAAAGAGGATTACAAAGCACGACAAGCTACTTTTTTTATTGATAAATTGGCGGAAATTGCTAGGAAGCCAAGAATCATGCTTTACTATTAGATGTATATTTCAAAGATGTGGCTAAAACAAGACAGCATCTTAGTACTTTAAAATCTACTTGGGAAAAAAAGGTATTGAAAAGAGTTGAACATTTTAAGGTAAATCATCAAAACTATTCAATACCATCAACATATAAATACATTGTTGTTTCAAGTTTCCCAGAGATTATCTCACATTACTCTGAACTTTTAGTATTAAGCACAAATGAGTTTGAAAATTGGTTAAAAGAAGGAAGAACATCTGAAGATTTTAAAATAATTACGGATAGTTTTTATAAAATTCATGAAAAAAACTATTCGGATGAGGATTTGAAAAATCTTACTAAGTCTGGAATAATATTCGGCAATTTTTCAAAATAAGGCTTCTTTAAGATAAACTAATGTAAACTTGTATGGTTATTAAAATTAGGTGACTATGTACTTAAAACACTCACAATTTCTATTATTTTCACCACTTAAAACACATGCTTTAAGTGTATAAAACTCTTTTAATAGAAAGCTCGATAGTTATATTAGAAACTTTAGAAAAGATCAACCCAATTTCTCTTTGAAATTATTTGAAATGATAGATTAAAAAGGATATGCATGTTCAGGGTTAAGTTGTACTAAGTACAAAATTGTGATTTTTATGAGTGAAATTTATTTATTACTAATGAAGTAATTATACCAAAGGCTATAATAAAAGCTAATGAGTATCCAACAATTTGTTTTACTTTTTTATCTCCCCTAAACAATGATATTCCTAATTTAACCAGACCGTTACTAAGCATTGCTAAAATAATTACAATAGTAGAAGTGTGAAGTTGTGTCCCACTTTTTGCCAACTTACTCATGTTTATTGTAATAGCATCTACATCTGAGAATCCCGAAATGATACCCGATAAATAAAGTCCTATCGAACCGAAATATTTATTCCCGTAATAAACCATAAAAATTATACATGCATAAATTGCAGCGAATCCGATAGCATTATTTAAGTCAACTGGGTTACCAAGATTTATTGATTCTGAAAATTTCACTTTTGCATTTCTTATTAAAATAATAAATGTAATAGTCAACAGTGTTAATGTCATTATTATATTAGGCATAGCGAGAATAAAAAATACTGATGAATTGAAAAGAACTGTCCAAAAAAGAACCCTGCAAAACATTACTGCATTCGCCAATAAAATTCCACAGGCATAAAGATGAGCGGTAGAAGGATTTTCACGACTTTTTGAAGAATACAGCCAAGTTACTGCTGTACTTGAAAATAAGCCGCCCAGTATAGCAGTAAATAAAATGCTTTTATCTGATTTTCCAAACTTCATTAAAAAATAACCAATGAAACTTAAAGAAGAAACTATAACAACTACCCATGATATGCTTTGCGGATTTAGAATCCCATCCGGGCCAAGTTTTTTATCAGGAATAAAAGGAATGACTATTATAGATAAAATAGCAAATTTTATGAATGCCAGCAACTCCAGCTTGGTTAGTTGATCTATTACGGAATGAAATTTTTCTTTTAGTGAAAGAATAGAAATCATGATTACAGTTGTAACTAATGCTTCACGAAACAGGTGTAAACCGGCTAATATTCCAAGAACGAAAACAATCAACAACATTATTTCATGTTTTACTTCTACCGATCCTGTGCGGTTTTTAGAATAATAAATTGCGGTTAAAAAAATGAAAAAGGAAGTAATTACTGAAACAATTAACAGCATGGATGTTTCTTTTGCAACGAAAGTAATTATACAACCTAAGGCAGCAATCAACGGCATTGTTCTTATTCCGGCAAAGTGCTTATATTCTGGTTGCGCATCAATTTCACGTTCAATACCCGCAACTAAACCAATACCAATTGCAACAAGCAAAGCGAGCTGGTTAGCACCTAATAGTTCCATCAAATATTCATGCATAGTTTTGTCTTTTACGAATTATTCTCTTTTGTATTTGCAACATTCAGGTAACTTTCTGTACTCGTTTTTTTTCGTATAAAGTTCTTCAGTATCATGACCTACAGAAGCAATATTTTCATGTATTTGCTCAAGCTTAATAAGTTTAGGATTGAATATTACGGTTAACATCTTTGTGTCAATATCCCATTTCGCTTTTTTTACGCCTTTAATTTTTGCAGCCTTTTCAATTCGGGCTTTGCATTTTCCACAATTTCCCCAAACTTTCATTTCGATAGTAACATCTCTTCCACTTTTACGTAGAGAATATAAATAGTTTACAACTGATGGTATTACACTCATTTTTTTCTCCTTTTTTATTTCATTTTACTCATATCATGTCCTTCCATTGGATTTGCTCCTTTTTTGAACATATACTCGCTGTTTAATAGATATGCGCCCGATACAACTATCGTATCTCCTTTGTTTAATCCATGCAGAATTTGTGTGTATTCGTTTGTTTCAAGTCCAGTATGTACCATAACACTTTCAAATTTGTTATGACCTTTTTTTACCCAAACAGAAGCTCCTTTACCTTCTAATAAAACTGCATTAGTTGGTAAAGCTAATACCGATTTGGTGTTCAGTAAAATCGAAAAATCTACTTGCATCCCAACTTTCAGACGATTGTCAAGATTGGGAACTTCAACTCTCACTATATTAATTTGAGTTCCTGAACCTAATTCCGGATTCATAAATGTTATTTTACTTTCAACTTTTTTTTCGGTTAATCCAGGAAAACGGAGTGTAGCATTCATCCCTTCTTTAACCTTTGATAAATCATCAATGAAAACCTGTGCTTCTGCCCAAAGATTTCCATAATCAGCTACATGGTAGATACTGCCACCTTCCATCACATAGTCTCCTTCTTTAATATCCACAGAAGAAATAATTCCCGAAACGCTACTTGTAATTTTGAAAAGATCGTTGGATAAATCGGTATCATTTAGTTTTTCAATCTGTTTATCTCCTAAACCATAGAGCTTCAATTTGTTTTTTGCACTTTGTATTATTTTGTCAATATCAATCGATTCAGTTTTGAGTGAGCGTTTTTTATCTAAAGCTAATTTGTACTCCCGTGCAGCTAAATTTAAGTCCTCACTGTATATTTCATAAACCACATCACCTTCTTTTATCGGCTCTCCTGTGTTCTTTATGTATAGTTTATCAACTCTGCCCATTACCCTTGAACTTATAGACCATTGTTTATTTTGGTCAATGGTCAATCTTCCTGTCAATTGAATTTCATCGCCTAATTCGTGTTCTGCCAGCACATCTGTTTTAATGTTCCCTAATTGAATTTGTTGATCACTAAGATGCAATCCACCCTCATGCGTGGAGTGATCCTTCTTTACTTTTGTAAGTGGCATCTTACAAATGGGACAATTTCCCGGTTTGGATTCTATAACCTGCGGATCCATTGAACAGGTATAATATACGTCACTTTCCACCTTTTCTTCCTTTTGTGTACAAGCACCAAGTAGTAAGGTAAATAGAATTAAGAAGATAATATTTTTCATGTTTCTAGTTTTCACTTTTAATAAAACTTTCACTGTCCATTAACAATTGAGCATTCTCAGCAATAACGTCCCTTTCTGTAATTCCTGAAATAACTTCAATCATGTTATCTGCAATCACACCAGTTTGAATTTTGCTGGCCTTAAACAAATTGTTTTCCTTTAAAAACACCACTTTATTATTGCCTAAATCAACAATAGAACTAACAGGAATAAAGAGTCCTGTTAGTTCTCCTGCATCAATAATTGCCTTTACATTTGAACCAACTTTAATTGAATTGTTTGGGTTAGAAATGTAAACTCTTGCAGTAAGAGTATTTTGTCCTGCTCTTATTTCAGGCTCTATAAAATCAATTTTATTACCATTGGATAATTCTTTGCCATCGACAGTAAGCAAAACTTTCAGACCCTTTGAAATTATGTTTTGATTGTCAGTATAAATACTTAATAATACCCAAAGTTTATTGATGCTATACACATTAAAAACAGCTTGACCTTTTTGAACATACATACCTTCCTTAATCAAAAGTTCTTGTTGTATTTGTTCGTTCATCGAAGTCATTGTTGCTGAATTTGTTTTTTGTCCAATTAAATCATGTAAGTGTCCTGAAAACGGGCTATAAATTGTCACATATTCTATTGCCTTTTTATCTCCTTTTATTTTCTTGATTTGCTCTGCTGTTAATCCCTGAAGTGTTAAACGATCTTCAGCAGCTTTAATAAGAGCAGTATTATCAGCATCATTTTTTAAAAGATAAATGTAATTCTCTTGCTCTGTTAGTAGTTCCTTACTATAAATATCCATTAGCTTTTGCCCTTTACTTATAGGTTGGTATAAGTATTTGATGTGCAATTTTTTAATCCTTCCTGCTACTCTTGATGATATAGTAGAAATTTCCCGTGTATCATAACTGACTTTTCCAGTGGCGTTAATAAGCAAAGGAAGCTTTTTTTGTTGCATACTTACCGTTTTAACCTGAGAGACCACATATTTATTAGTCGGTTTAAGTAGAATGTCTAACTCTGTATCTTCTACTTTGGTTTCCTCATTTTTCATTTCAACCAAATCCATTTTACATTTTGGGCATATTCCAGGTTTATCTCGAATAATTTCAGGATGCATAGGACAAGTGTACTTCATGCCTTGGCTTGTTGCAACGTGATTTTTATGTTCACTGTTATCATGTTCATTCATATCGTTATGTTCTTTCTCATTCGTGCTATCGCAAGAACTAAAAATTAGAACGATAGATACTATTTTTAATAAACGCATTATCATTTTATTTCAAGTTGGTTTTCGTATTGAATTTGCAATTCAACTAATTCCATCAGCTGGTCAATATAGTTTAACTGCATTAATTTTAAGTTTTGCCAAGCATCCAGCACCATAAATAATTCCTCTGTATTCTGCTCATATGCCAACAAAGTTGTCTCGTAATTTTTCTTCATTGATGGAATAACAACTTTTTCGGAAAGCTCAATCTGTTGCTTTTTATTCTTAATTTTTACTTTGATATTTTCAATAGTCCCACTTACATTATTTACAAAACCCTGCTGCTCAAATTTAGATGCTTCGATCTCATAATTTAAACCCTTCACAGTTGACTTATACATTTTAGATGACCATGGAGCGATTGGTATTGTTACCATTGCCATTAAACTGAATTGCTGCGGCTGCTTTCCAAAGGCAAGCATGTGGTCGTATTTTAAACCAAAGTCCGGGAGTCTTTTCGAGTTTTCAAATGTCTGTTTAGTTCTTAATAGGTTTTCACTTTGTTTAAGAATCTTGAAATCACTTCTTGCCGACATGATTGCAGCACTGTCAACCAGCACGTTTTCATATTCATTAAACTTTATTAAAGTATCAACATCAAAAGAGAGGCTCTTGTCATGATTCATCAACGTATTTAATTCAATCATTTTTTGGTTGATTTCCTGATTTGTCATTACCATCATAGTTTGTACGTCTCCTAACATCCCTTTTGCTTTGTAATAAGCGTTGAGCTTATCCATTCCGTATTTATATCTTAACTCGGTAGACTCGATAAGATATTTCAAAATACTTTCACTTTCCATAAGTATGGTTTTTCTTCTTTTTAAAACCACCCATTCATAATAACTCATTTTAGCCATAGAAAAGAGTTCATTTTTCATAGAGCCTTTCATTTCCTTTTCGATACCCGACATGCTTTTCATGTAATTTGAATTTGCATTTAATTTCTTAGGGTTCATGATCATTTGTTGAGCCGACAACATAAAAGATCCCATGCCGTTTGTGTTCATTGCCGGGTCAGCCTTCCACATCTGAGGATTATAAGGAGTCATAAAGAATCCTGCACCAACTTGTGGTGCATCCAATGCCTTTGCGCCTGTAGCATAAGTGTCATACGCATTGATTTTCGCATCGTATTTTTTCAACTCAGGTTGATTTTTTTCAATCTCATTTAAGACATTTTCAAGTGACATTACCTGTGAAAACATCTTTGATGAGTCAAGCAAAAAAACTGTAATCAGTAGAATGCTTTTTATTAAATATTTATGTGTATTCATCATTTTTAATCTTCAAATTCCTGAACAATTAATTTTCCGTGTTTTCTTAACTCGTATTCTCTTACCAACGCATAAAGTACCGGTAACACAATTAGCACAAATAAAGTGGAGGTAATCAACCCAAATACAAACGGAATGGTAATAGGCTTCATTACGTCGCTTCCTGTTCCTGTTGCTAATAATACGGGCATTAAACCAATAATATCCACTAACACTGTCATAAGTTTTGGGCGTAGTCGTAAAGCTGCACCATCGTAAATAGCGTCTTCAACATCTTGACTTGTCAATTCCTTGTTTTCCGATTTCACCTTTTTTACTTTCTTAAAAACAGAGTTATTCATATAGACCAACATAAGTACTCCTGTTTCGACCGCTACACCAAACAAGGCAATAAAACCTACAGCAACAGCCACAGAGAAGTTTACATTAAAAAAATGCAAAGAGTACGCCCCACCAACCAAGGCAACGGGAACTGCTGACAACACGATAAGAACTTCTCTGAAAGTGTGGAAGGTAAAGTAAAGTATGACCATAATTATCACAAGAACTATAAACAGCAGACAATGGTATTGGCCCATAATCCATTGTTTGTAATTGTAGCCTTTTTAGTTTATCAATTTTGTCCCTAAAATCCTGTGCAAATCTTACGTTAACTGTAAAGCGTTGTCTTCCTTCTACAGTAGTAGTTACATTCATTCCACCCAAGGCTGTTTCAATAAACATATTCACATCGTCTACACTTAGGTCGTAACGGCCAATTTCATCTTTTTTGATTTTTATATCCACATATTTGCCTCCTACAATTGGATCAACATATAAATCCTTAACTCCATCAATTCCTTCTAATTCCTTTTTGAATTTTTGAGCAAGCTTGTTTATGGTATCAAGACTTTGTCCATATATTTTAACCCCAACATCAGTTCTGATTCCTGTTGAAAGCATATTGATACGGTTAATGATTGGTTGTGTCCAGCCATTAATTACGCCCGGAATTTGCATTTTAGAATTAAGCTCATTAATGATTCCTTCTTTAGTAAGTCCTTCTCTCCATTCTTTTTGGGGCTTCAGAAGAATGATTGTTTCTATCATACTGATGGGCGCATTGTCAGTTGCGGTATTGGCCCTTCCGGCTTTGCCAAGAACATTTTGTACTTCTGGGATACTAAGTATTAATTTATCCTGCACTTGCATAATTCTTTTTACCTCAGAATTTGAAACATCAGGCAATGTAACCGGCATAAATAACAATGAACCTTCATCTAATGGAGGCATAAATTCGGTACCAAGATTTAAAATAAGCGGAACGCTTCCTAAAACCAAAGCAATACTTAACCCGATAGTAGTCTTTTTCCATTTCAAACACCAACGAATTATTGGGTTATACAACCAAAGAAAAAATCGTGAAACGGGGTGCTTACTTTCCGGTCTTACCGTTCCTTTTAAAAACATGGTCATAAGAACAGGCACAAGAAATACAACTACAAAAGCAGACCCTATCATAGCGAAAGTTTTTGTCCACACAAGCGGAGAGAATAGTTTATGTTCCTGCCCTTCTAAAAAAAGGATAGGACTAAATGACACCAAAGTGACAAGTATGGAATTGAACACTGCCTTTCCAATTAATTTAGAAGAATCTTCAATCTTCTTTTCTCTTTCTTCGTTAGATAACATATCAACAGAATTTTTTAATTAAATATTAATCATCTTCTCCACTTAGTGACTTCATAGCATTTTCCACCATCACAATTCCTGCATCTACTAAGTCACCAACCGCTAATGCAACGCCAGCAAGCGACATAATGTTGGACGTTATACCAAACCAGCTCATCATAATAAACGATATTAAGACTGAAAGAGGAATGGTAATGATAACTATCAAAGCACTTCTTACGTGAAATAAGAAGATGAGTAACACGATTGCAACCACAATAATTTCTTCAATCACAGCCTCTTTTAATGTAGCTATTGTAGCTTCAATTAAATCAGACCTGTCATAAGCTGTTTTGAATTTTACACCGACAGGAAGACCTTTTTCTATTTCGGGAAGCTTTTCTTTTATTCTGTCAATGACATCCTTTGCATTCTCTCCATAGCGCATAATTACTATTCCACCAACTTTTTCTCCCTGCCCGTTCTCATCAATAATTCCTAATCTTAAATCACCTCCCATTTGCACAGTAGCGACATCTTTTACCCGTATCGGAGTCGAATTAATGGATTTCAATGGAATCTCTTCAATCTCCTTAATATTTTTGATATAGCCCGAACCTTTTATGATATAACCAATATCAGATTGTTCAAATTTCCGTCCTCCAACATCGTTGTTATTTGCAGCTATTTTTTCATTAAGATCCATCAATGTTACATTATAGTATCTTAGCTTATTAGGGTCGGCAACAACTTGGTATTGTCTTTGAAATCCTCCGAAAGAGGACACTTCACTCACTCCTTCAACAGTTTGTAATGCAAAGCGAACATACCAATCCTGTAATGCCCGTAATTCACCTAAATCATAACCGGGTGCGTCTAATGTATACCAATAAACATGGCCTAATCCGGTTCCATCAGGCCCAAGTGTAGGTGTTATCCCTTCAGGCAATAAACGTTGCGCATAGTTTAAACGTTCCAATACTCTTGTTCTTGCCCAATAGATATCTGCATCATCATCAAAAATGACAAACACGAAACTCATCCCAAACATACTATTAGCTCTGATGTTTTTTACTTTAGGAATACCTTGTAGGTTACTTACCAAAGGGTACGTTATTTGGTCTTCGATGATTTGCGGATTTCTGCCCATCCATTCAGTAAAAATAATTACCTGATTCTCGGATAAATCCGGAATAGCATCAACCGGGGTATTCTTAACCGCAATTATCCCATAAACAGTTACACCCGCTGCGATTAGCAGAACGATGATCCTGTTTTTTAGAGCCCACGTTATAAAATTGTTTATCATCTTTTGTTTTTATTTCTTAAACATACTACTTTCTATTTACAGCATGATTTTTTTTTGGACAAATATTCACTTTATAATTCTCAAAATATTTTTAAGAACTCTTTTCATATTTTTTCTGCTTTAAATCCTACTTTTTCTATTGTTTCAATTATTGTATCGGCATTCATGCTTTCGGTTTCAATTGTCAGCGTCTTGTCTGGATTAAGAATATCAACATCCCATTTTTTGATTTCTGATTCATTATTAAGAAATGGTGTTACTTTAGCAACACACCCTGAACATTTTATATTGGTTTTGAATTTTAAAGTTTCCATGTTTTTTTTTAATTTATAGTTTTTAATTTAAGCCATAAGCTATTGCTTACAACACTAATTGAACTTAACGCCATTGCAGCCCCTGCGATCATTGGATTAAGAATAAATCCATTAAGTGGATACAGAACTCCGGCTGCAATTGGGATTCCTATAATGTTATAAATAAATGCCCAAAATAAATTTTGCTTGATTGTTTTAACTGTCAGCCTTGATAGTTTGATTGCCTCAGGAATGAGCATAAGATCTGAAGAAATAATTGTCATCTTGGCAACATCAATGGCAATATCTGAGCCCTTGCCCATCGCAATACTTACATCTGATTGTGCTAAAGCCTGAGAATCATTAATGCCATCACCTACCATTGCCACAACTTTTCCCTTAGCCTGTAATTCTTTAATAAATTCGAATTTTTGAGCGGGTAGAAATTCTGCTTTGTAATTTCTTAATCCAACTTGTTTAGCTACTGCGGAGGCTGTTTGTGTATTGTCGCCAGTAAGCATGTATACTTCTATTCCTTGATTTTGCAAATGCTCTATTGCTTTGGCTGAATTAACTTTTACTTTATCCGCTATAGCTATCACTATTAAAACCTGTTTTGAATCAGAAAAGAAAGTCACTGTTTTAGCTTCGTTTTGCAGGGCAGTTGCTTTTTCAGAATCAGCGGAATTTATTTGAATATTGTTTTCATTCATTAAAGCCTTGTTCCCTACAAAATAAGCTTGCCCATCTATAATTGCTTTTACGCCTTTACCAGTAATACTCTCAATACTATTTAATTGAATCGGAATTGTATTCTCCTTTTTCAGATACTTACTTACAGCTTCAGCAAGTGGATGAGCAGACTGTGATTCAATGGCCATCAAGATTTGTTTTGATTGATCCGCACTTATTATATCCGAAATAATGATATCAGTTACTTCGGGCTTACCTTCTGTTATAGTTCCTGTTTTGTCTAAAATAATTGCAGTGACATTTTTTGCCAATTCAAGACTTTCTGCATCTTTAATTAATATGCCATGCTCGGCACCTTTCCCAACTCCAACCATAATGGCAGTTGGAGTCGCCAAGCCTAAAGCACATGGACACGCTATTACTAATACGGTTACCATTGAAAGTAATCCTTGTGTAAGTCCATTTTCACCACCAAAAATCCACCAAACCATAAAACTTAATATGGAAAGAGCAATTACAACCGGAACAAATATCCCTGCAATTTTATCTACCAGTTTCTGAACAGGGGCTTTACTACCCTGTGCTTCCTGCACCATTTTTATTATTTGAGCAAGAACTGTTTCGTTTCCAACTTTAAGTGCCTTAATTTTGAAACTACCTTTTTGATTTAATGTGCCCGTAAAAACTTTGTCGCCTTTTCGTTTTTCTACCGGAATAGGTTCTCCACTAATCATGCTTTCATCAACAAAGGATTCGCCTTCTATTACTTCACCGTCTACCGGAATTTTATCACCGGGTTTCACAAGAAGAATATTACCCATGTGTACTTTTGAAATCGGCATTTCCATTTCATGACCGCCTTCATGAATGACTGTAACAGTCTTAGGTTGTAAACCAATTAATTTCTTAATGGCTGATGACGTGTTAGATTTTGCCTTTTCCTCTAACAGCTTTCCTAATAAAATAAATGCTATTACCACTGAGGCTGCTTCAAAATAAACATGTGCATGTAAACCTCTCTTATGCCAAAACTCAGGGTAAAATGTATTAAATGCACTAAACAAATAAGCTATCCCTGTGCTTAATGCAACCAAAGTATCCATATTAGCACTAAGGTGCTTTATTTGCTTGTAAGCATTAATAAAAAAGTTCCTACCAAACCAAAAAAGAACAGGAGTTGTTAAGACCATCATTATTTGATTTGCGTATGGCATTTCCATAAAGAACATACCAACAATGACAACAGGTAAAGAAAGTGTTACCGCCCAAATTGTCTTATTTCGTAGTTCGAGATAAAGATTTTGATGAATTTCCTCTTTTAGGTCATGCGTATTTTCCTCATCAATTATCATGTCATAACCGATTGATTGCAATGCGGTCTTCATTTGAAGAGGGGATACAAGATCAGGAATGAATTCAACCGTTGCACTTGCATTCGCAAAATTGGAAGCTGCACTGATTACACCATCTAAGGATTTCAAAATGGATTCGGCACTAACAGCGCAAGAAGCACAGGTCATCCCTGTAATTGGAAAAGTCTTTTTTATGCTTGCCACATCATATCCTAAATCCCGGATAGTTTTTACAATACTATTGAACTCAGGTTTTTTAGAGTTGAATTCAATAATTGCCTTTTTATTATTAAAGTCTACACGATGCTTAGAGATACCTTCCAATTTGGATAAACCCTCATCAATAAGCATAGCACAGTGTTCGCTATCCATACCAACAAGAGGAAATTCTATTGTATTTTTTAAGGTTTCCATTGTTAATTTTTTTTATTCAAAGGTAGACTGCTTGGCTTACATGAATATTATGATATTTACTTTTTAGTTTATGATATTTACTGGTTAAATTTTATCCAGCGATTTTCTTTTGTTTTCCTTAATAGTTTTAAAGTAACTTGGGGTAAGCCCTGTTACTTTTTTGAATTGTCCTGATAAATAAGCTACGCTACTATATCCCATTTGATCAGCAATTTCACTCAAGGAAAGCTGATTATATACAAGAAGTTCCTTTACTTTCTCTATCTTTTGTAGAATAATATACTTTTCAATAGTAGTTCCTTCAATTTCTGAAAAAAGATTACTCAAGTAGTTATAATCACGCTTGAGTTTTTCTTCGATAAATTTTGAATAATTAATACGAACATCATTATCATTGTGATGAATGAGATGTATGATTTCTGTTTTTATTTTTTCTATCGTTTTAGTTTTAGAATCATCCAAAATTTCAAAACCTATTTGTTTTAAAGCATTAGATAGTGCTTCTTTCTTATCAGCACTTAATTCGCTTTCAATAGCAATCTCACCAAGGTCAATACTTGTTGTCTTAATACCAAGTTTAGTAAGTTCAAATTTCACCGCCATTTTGCAGCGATCACAAACCATATTTTTAATGTAGATTACCATTCTAAAATTATAAGTTGTTTAATATAAAATCTACTCTTTCATTCGCAGGTAATACCGGGACATGCACAACCGGAAAGGGAAGAGCTTCGTAAACTTCCGTTATCAATGAATGAATTTTCTTTTGAGCCTCAGCATTTTCTTTACGGGCATAATCATTTACTAATGGTAGATAGTCCATAATAAATATTTTTTTGTAACACACATTTTTAAGAGCCTCGGTCAATTTGTCGTCAACTGAGAGATTTAAAAACATGTAGTATGCTAAAGCATCAGGTATTGCCCTGTCAAGAAATACTTGTACTTCAGGATTAATTTCATTCTCCTGTTCAATTTGCATATCCAATACACCTAACTGAAACTCTCTCTGATTATTCCGGACTTCTTCAATTGTTCTTCCTTTTAACCTTTGCGTATCCAAAAAGTGCCTTGCGTGTTCCATAGTAGTTATATATCCACGGTCACGCAATATGTTTACAGTAGTAGTCTTGCCGGAACTTGGGCCTCCGGTTATAACATACCAATTTGTTTGTTCTGTATTATTAATGATGATTTTTTTCATTAGATTCAAGTGAGTTTTGTAATACACGGTTAATTTTCATCATTTTATGGAATTCATCGTATTGTGTTAATTCATCATTACTATGAAAACCAATGTCTAT
>JACQAK010000051.1 GCA_016194985.1 Bacteroidota bacterium | reverse complement strand
GTGTCATTCAGGGAGATACCAAACATTTTGACTTTATTTGTGATGCCGTAGCCAAAGGTATTACCAATTTAAATATGCGCTTTAGCAAACCGTTTATTTTTGGTGTATTAACCGTTAATACTCAGGAACAGGCAGAAGACAGAACAGGCGGAAAACATGGTAATAAAGGAGATGAAGCCGCTGTAACAGCCATCAAAATGCTGGGACTAAAAAACAGTTTTGAATCCGGTAAAGGAAAAATAGGATTTTAAAACATTAAGCCTAACGTCATAGTTAACTGGGCAGCAAAGAAATGATGATTTGCTGTTCCGTTTCCTTTTCCTAATACCAAACATTTACGGTAATCGGCATAAACACCTTTGCCAACAAACTCAAACATTCCATGTTTCAGGAACTCTACTCTCAATCCTGATTCAACACCTACTATCCAACCTGCAATATGCCAGTTGTTATTGAGGCGTTCTCCAAACATGGTAACGTCAGTTCTGGGATAAACAAATCCGGCACCCGGTTTCACCACAAATCCAACATTAAAATATTTGGACGGTTCATATAATTTCCAGCGCTTAATAAAGTTTACCATCCAAAAATTGGCACCATCCGTGTGTTCAAAATGCACCAAATTTGCCGGATCCAAGATGGTATCCTGATCAACATAATTTCCATTAAAATTTCCTTTAATGTGAACTTTCTGGTAATTGGTAACAACGTATTTGGCATGATCATAATTGATCTCAATACCGAAATCTTTTTTATTATTAAAATAATAACCAGCATGTACCACAAATTGAGGAATGGTAATGTTAATAACATCCTTGATCGCATCAAAGTCAGGTCGATCCTTGGCTTTCGCATCATAGATCGTAAAATCATAATCATTATATCTTCCGGTAGCCGGATGGTATTTATTGGATTTATCTATGAAGTGAATATCACTTTTGCTGTACCAGCAACGGGTGTATCCCCAGGCGGCATAAAAATTTCCTCTTTTCTTTTTAGAAGTAACTGTTCCGGTGGTGGCAGATTCTGTTTGTGCAAATGAAGAAAGTGCAAATAATGAGAATAAAAAGAGTATATAAAATTTCATTACAATGGTCTAATAATTTCGGCGTAAAGATAACGATTATTGTTTTCCTTGCTTATGATTATTCTCAGGTAAGTATCTAAAAACGGAAGCGCCAGTTCGGGCCACTCTATAAACAAATAATTACCGGAGGCAACATAATCTTCAAACCCCAATTCAAACAATTCCTCCGATGATCTTAAACGGTATAAGTCAAAATGAAATAAAGGATTTTGAGTTTTAGTATGATATTCATTTACAATCGAATAAGTAGGGCTACTCATAGTGTCGCTTACCTGTAAATATGCGCAAATCGATTTTATAAAAGTTGTTTTACCAGCTCCCATTGGGGCTTCAAACAAAAATATACGTTCATTCCCTGCAAATGCCATAAGCTGTTTTACGGCCTCCTGATGTTGTTCAATCCTGGAAATATCTATTTTTAAAGTACTCATCAAGGCTCTATTAATTGGTATAAATGTCTGAAATAATCGTCCTTATCAATCTTTTGTTTCTTTCTGCTTAGCATATCCAGTATATACCAGGTGTCTTTTTGAACAACCAGGGCTTTATTGCTTTTCAGATAAAAAAATCCACTTCCATCCACTTCATAACTATCATGGGTTAATGCATTCTCAATCAGAAAATAGTCATTAGGCTCATATACTTTAAGAACATGAATGTTTTTGGATGAAAAGACTATATGTTTTTTGTTACTATAAATTAGTTTCCCTTTATTATTATACACATCATCATTCAAAAATGTGTTAACCAGAGCACTACAGCAATATGCGATACTATCTTCGTTATTGATTGAAACTTCGGCATATTTACATTTGGCAATTACTAATCCTGTAGAGTCAATCAACCCTTTTATCCTTAGCATTTTCTTTTCCATTTTCGAAAAATTCTCTGTTATAAAATATCCTTTCACCTTAGTTTCAGCAATATTATCGTAGCCGGAAGACAATTGTTTTCCATCTTTTGAGAATAAAAATAATTTATCCTGAAATAAAATTTTAAAATAATTGGAAGAATCCTGATAATCAAACCGCAATTCCTGCTGATCAGGAAATGTAAACATACTATCAGGAAAATGTTCGGCCAGTAACCTGAGTTTAGTATTATGACGATCGATGTAAAAATAATCGAAAGCAGATTCTTCTTCTCCGGTTAAAGGGTTCACTACTTTATCAAACTGGCTCTTATTGGCTACCAGCGCTATTCTGTTGGTTTTGTCAAATGAAAATGCGGTATCATACTCTGGTGTAATGATTACTGCCTGTCCTACCCTATATCCCCATTTACGGTTTTCTTTGAACAAGGATAATTGTTGAGCTTCTACAGCAACCATACAACAGCATGAAAGAAGGATATGTATCAGTGATTTAATAAACGACTCTATTCAATTTGAAATTAAATATAAGATTTTTAGTAATAGATAGTTCGGAAGACTTTATTTTAGAACAACACCCTTAAATCTGATTTTTTGAGAGGAATTTTTGGCATTAGAGATAATTTCAATTATCCTGTCCTGTCTGTCGTAAACAGATTTGGTATCGAATTTTACCATAATCGTGGCTGATTGATTGGGAGCAATGGGTTGATGAGGGAATTCCACTGTGGTACACGAGCATTCGGCTTTAGCATCCGAAATAACAGCAGGTTGATTACCTGTATTGGTAAATTGAAATTCTATCGTTACTACTTCGCCCTTTTTTACAAATCCAAAACTCTTTTTGGTATCGGTAAATTTCAATTGTGGCTGAGCATAGGCTACCAGGCCTGTGAAAAAAAGGCAGAAACAAAAAACCCTTCCATTTCTGAAAGGGTTTTTAATACTATGTTTTAATTTAGTGAGCATCTGTTGTTGCAGGTGTTGCCGGAGCGGCTTCCACTACTCCTTTAATTTTCACTACTTTGCTTGGTTCTTTTGAGTTAGAGGTAATTGTTACATTTTTTTCGAACGGACCAGGGCGTTTTGTATCATATTTTACTTTAATACTGGCTGTTTTTCCCGGTAAAATCGGTTCCTGAGGCCAACCTGGTTTACCATCGATCGTTGTTGCAGTACAGCCACATTGTCCTTGAACGTTAGAAATAGTTAACGGGGATTTACCTACGTTTTTTATTTTAAATTCACGAACGCCGTTAGCGTCAAATTTCACAGTACCATAATCCAAAACTTCAGCTTCAAATTTCATTTCTGCGGCATTTGGGTCAATGTTAGGAACCACTGAGCCACCTTCCTGAGCGTTTGCTGCAAGTCCTAAACCCAGGAACAATGCTACTGCTGCGAATACTTTTTTCATTTTTTATAGAGATTATAGGTTAAATTATTTTTTTTCTAAAGGAGCTCCCTGAGAAGGTTGGTTGGTTGGAAATGCTTCTTCAACCGGTTTTGCTGCAATATTACCTTTAATTTGTAAGGTTTGAGTTCCTGTTTTAGAGTTTGATTGAACAGATACTGATTTGCTGATAGGTCCTACTCTGTTTGAATCATATTTTACTTTAATTTCACCTGTTTTACCTGGTAAAATTGGGTCTTTAGGGCATTGAGGGACTGTACATCCGCAAGAACCCTGACACATTGTGATAATTAATGGTTCTTTACCAACATTTTTAAATTTGAAAACGCATTCTCCGTTATCACCTTGCATAATGTTACCGTAATCGTGAACCATTTTATCAAATTTAATTTCGGCAGTACTTACAGGAGCAGCTGTAGAAGTTGCGGCAGCACCATGGTTATGACCATCGTTAGCAGTGTGTTCTTGTGCAATTGATAAAGTGCTTAAGCAAGCAACGAATCCAAGGGTATAAATTAGTTTTTTCATTTTTATAGTTTGTTTATGTTTTTTATGTTTCAAAAATATTTCACATATCGTGCCATAAAGATAGTACCGATATGGTTTAGTATCACTATTTTTGCGAAATTTAACAAAAATTTTAATACGACGGATGGAAATTGCAAAAACATATAATTCTGCTCAGGCAGAACAGACCTGGTACCAATATTGGCTGGATAAAAAATTCTTTAAATCCACACCTGATCACAGAACGCCTTATACTATAGTTATACCTCCTCCCAATGTAACCGGGGTGTTACACATGGGACACATGTTAAATAACACCATACAGGATGTATTAATCAGACGGGCACGTATGCTTGGTTTTAATGCCTGCTGGGTTCCTGGAACTGATCATGCCAGCATTGCTACCGAAGCAAAAGTTGTGGCTTTGCTAAAAGAACAGGGTATT
>JACQAK010000050.1 GCA_016194985.1 Bacteroidota bacterium | reverse complement strand
TCCTTTTGTATCAAATACAAATACATTATCGGCAATCTCTGCATTGGCCTTAAATGATTTAATATCATAGCTCTGAGTGGTACCGTCTTTCATAAGCATTACCAAACGTGCCACTTGTTTTTTAGCTTTATCCACAAATATTTTTACAGTATGAAATTTCTTTTTCTCAGGTTTTACCGAAGGATATAACGTAATAACGTGGCATATTGCCGCCCCTACCTTTTCTTCTTTGTCATATTTATATTTATAACCAGTTTCATACATCGTAAATATCTTGGAAGGATTTAACTGGTCTTCATTATTAGCATCAAAATTTTTGATAGTTACCTCATTAGCATCTTTATTATGAGCCCAAATCGTTTTACCATCACATACAATTGTATTTCCCGGGATTTCCAATTTAAATTTAGCGCCTTTCACCAAAACTTTGCCGGTTTGTTTTTCGGTTTGCTTTTTATCCTTATTTAAAATAGTGAAGATATATTCAGATGTAATGGTTTTATAAGCTTTGGTAATTTTGCTCAGGTCATCTAAAATTGTTTTAGCCTTGGGGTCCTGATCCTGGGCATAGGAAAATAAAGAAGAAAGGGTAAAAACAGATATTAATAAGATTATTTTTTTCATGGTGTCGTTAAATTTATACACTGCTATTCAATGCGCGTGCCAAAGTAGGACGCAAAAATATATAAAAAGTTTAAATGTGTTAATATAATAGTTGTATTTTAAAACTATTTGTGATGAAAATAATTGGATTTTTTTGCAAAAAAATTTGTAGATAAGTAAAATAGTTGTAAATTTGCAATCCCAAATCGAAAGAAATGGTGTTGGTCCGGTAGTTCAGCTGGTTAGAATGCCGCCCTGTCACGGCGGAGGTCGCGGGTTCGAGTCCCGTCCGGACCGCTGAAATAATGACAAAAACCTGTAAATTAAGCATTTACAGGTTTTTTTTATGGACATAACAAAGAAACAAAACAAATTCAATACGAACATCATAAGTTTATTTTCTTACGGACACATTACTTAGTGTCAACAAGATATGCCGTACTCTTAGATTCGGTAAACAACGGGTTAAGAAAAATACAGCGTGGATTCATTGTTTTAATTTCCATTTCCTGTTTAATACGACTTTTTCGTTTTAAAATCGTTTCTGCTTCTTTTGCTTGTTTTAAACTAGGATATGCTTTATAATAAATCAGGAAAGTACTCTTAACTTTTCGTTGAAAATCGTTTTCTACACAGAGTTTTTGGGTACTTTTTGTTTAGTGTTGGGTGGATGCGGCAGTGCCGTATTCTCAGCAGCATTTCCCGAACTAGGTATTGGCTTATTGGGTGTTTCTATTGCCTTTGGGTTAAGTATCATCGCCGTTGCGTACTCCTTGGGCAATATTTCCGGCGCTCATCTAAATCCGGCTGTATCTTTAGGTTTATGGGCGGGAGGGCGGTTTCCGGCAAAAGAATTAGCCCCCTATATTATCTCTCAATTGTTAGGTGCCCTTTTTGGAGCGGCTATTATATATATTGTGGGTATGGGAAAACCTGGCTTTGTAGTAGGAGATTTTGCCGCCAATGGTTATGATACCCATTCACCGGGACAATACGATATTATTTCTGCTTTCGCTATCGAATCTGTTTTAACCTTTATATTCTTAATTGTAATATTAGGTGCAACAGACGAGCAGGCACCAAAAGGGTTTGCAGGCTTAGTTATTGGACTAACGTTAATGCTTATCCATTTAATTAGCATACCAGTTACCAATACTTCGGTCAATCCTGCCCGTAGCACCTGTCAGGCTGTTTTTGTTGGCGGTTGGGCCTTATCACAATTGTGGTTGTTTTGGTTAGCTCCAATTGCGGGGGCTTTACTGGCCGGCATTTCTTATAAGTATTTCAAAAAATAATGTCTACTCAGTTGCCGATAGGATCATTTCTTTGATCGTATAGTACTGTTTCATCTTCAGGCTCTTTTCTCTGCGCCATCCGCTGGAAATATTTACCTGAAACAACGCAGCTACTTCTTTATAGTTCATATGGTTTAAAAAAGCTTTTACATAATCGTAGTCGCTTTTTTTCCATGAATCCAGATAATCTTCATATATCAAAAACAGATTATTCAGGTACAGACTCGTTTTCTCATTGTTAGTGGCTATCAAAAACCTGCTATCCGTTTTTTTAATAAGATCCAATCGTTGCCTCGCGTCAATCAACCCAAATCCCAATCGTTCGTAGGCCGAATGCTTACTTTGAACAGACTCTAATGTATCATGATATAATACATGCTTTAATTTGAAATCCAAATTGTTTTCAATGATACATTCTTCTATATCAAAAATAATTTCCAGGCTTGCCTGCAAACTATTGGTTATACCCTGAAACTCATTAGGCATTACCATATCCAATGAGGTAATGAAATGCTTTTTATGTATTTTATTGATAACCCCGATAACATTCCGCAATTGTTGTAGAATATCGTCCTTATTACCGGAACCCGGATGCCTGATGGCTGACATTAATATAAAATGATCCATGGTATTTTGTTTTTCAATACAGAAATGATGAGTTAATGGAATTCCCTCAGAAAAGATTACTTTTGTTTAGTTTTATGAAACAAGCCCAACCATAACCCTGAGAACTCAAAGCTTCTGCTTCTCTGTGCTAAAATAAAGCTATTTTTTGCACAAATAACGCAAAATTAAAAAAATATTCGAAAAAGAAGGATATTTTAATTGGTTGGACCGAAAAAAGACCTATATTTGCAGCCCTATTTAGAAAATTAAAACAATACAAACGTGGACGCATTAAGTTATAAAACAAAATTTGTCAATAAAGCCAACTCAGAAAAAGAGTGGTTACTGGTTGACGCAGAAAATGAAGTAGTAGGTCGTTTGGCCTCTAAATTAGCGTATTTAATACGCGGCAAACATAAAACAAACTTTACACCTCATACTGATTGTGGTGCAAACATCGTTGTTATCAACGCTGAGAAAGTTCGTTTTACTGGTGCTAAAATGGATGATAAAGAATACGTACGTTACACAGGACATCCTGGTGGACAACGTTTTGCTACTCCAAAAGAGATGTTAGCTAAAAAACCTGAAGAAGTAATTAAGCATGCAGTGCATGGGATGTTACCTAAAGGTCGTTTAGGAAGAACATTAAATACAAATTTATTTGTATTTGCAGGAGCTGAGCATGATCATGCAGCACAACAACCAAAAAAAGTAGATTTATCAACTATTATTGCATAATATAAATGGAAGTAATTAACACATCAGGTCGCAGAAAAACTTCGGTTGCTCGTGCATACTTAACAAAAGGTAGCGGTAACATTACCATCAACGGAAGAGATTATAAAGAATACTTTAAAACTCCAACTTTACATTACTATGTTTTACAATCATTAAACAACGCGAAAGCTGTTGGTGAGTATGATGTAAAAATTAATGTAAACGGTGGTGGTACTACAGGACAAGCTCAGGCAGTACGCTTAGCTATCGCCAAAGCATTAGTAGAAGTAAACCCGGAATTGAAAAAAGATTTACGTGCAGAAGGATTAATCACACGTGATCCACGCATGGTTGAACGTAAAAAATTCGGTCAGAAAAAAGCTCGTGCTCGTTTCCAATTCAGCAAACGTTAATATTTATTATAATACATTATACAGACATGTCAAATACATTCAACGAATTATTAGAATCAGGTGCTCATTTTGGTCACTTAAAAAGAAAATGGAATCCAGCAATGGCTCCTTATATTTATGCTGAGAAAAACGGCATTCATATTATTGACTTAAACAAAACAGTTGCTAAAATTGATGAAGCTGCTGCAGCGTTAAAACAAATTGCTCGTTCAGGTAAAAAAATATTATTTGTTGCTACTAAAAAGCAAGCTAAAGATATCGTAGCTGAAAAAGTAAAAAATGTGGGTATGCCTTACGTAACTGAGCGTTGGCCAGGTGGTATGTTAACTAACTTTGCTACTATCCGTAAAGCAGTTCGTAAAATGTCTCAAATCGACAAAATGGCAACTGACGGAACATTTGATAACATTTCTAAAAAAGAAAAATTACAAATCTCCCGTGAACGTGCTAAATTAGAAACTAACTTAGGTTCAGTAGCAGATTTAACCCGTTTACCTTCAGCGTTATTTATCGTAGATATTTCTAAAGAGCATATCGCTGTAGCAGAAGCAAAACGTTTAAACATCCCTACTTTTGCGATTGTTGATACAAACTCAAATCCTAATTTTGTTGATTATGCTATTCCGGCTAACGATGATGCTTCAACTTCTGTAGCTTACATTGTTGAGTTAATGTGTAAAGCGATTAACGAAGGTTTAGGTGAGCGTAAAATGGACAAAGAAGCTACTGCAGCTGATGAGAAAGAAGGAAAAAATTCTAAAGAAGAAGCAGAAGAGTTAGCGGCAGGCTTAAAAATCAAAGGAGCAAAATCTGATGAAGAAGAAGGTGCTCGTAAACCAGCGGCTCGTAAAAGAACTACAGCGAAAAAATAATTTTTCACTACTATAATTTTAACGGCCGTTCCTTTTAAGGGAAGGCCGTTTTTTTTAAACATAAATTAATTAATATATAAAATAATAACACAATGGCAATTACAGCACAAGAAGTAAACAAATTACGCCAACAAACCGGAGCAGGTATGATGGATTGTAAAAAAGCATTAGAAGAAAACAATGGTGATTTTGAAAAAGCAGTTGATTTTTTACGTAAAAAAGGCGCTAAAGTAGCGGCTAACCGTGGCGACAGAGATTCTAAAGAAGGAGTTGTTTTAGCAAAAACATCTGCTGATGGAAAAAGAGGTATTTTAATCTGGATTAACTGTGAAACTGATTTCGTGGCTATTAATGCTGACTTTATTGCTTTTGCTGATTCTGTAGCAACTATCGCTTTAGAAAAAGGAGCAAACACTAAAGAAGAAATTATGAATTTACCTTACAACAATGATATCAAAGTAAGCGATAAATTCATGGAACAAGTTGGTAAAATCGGTGAAAAAATCGAAATCGGTTATTTTGAAGCCATTACAGCTGAAAAAGTATCTGCATACATTCACCCGGGTAACCGTGTATCTGTTATTGTTGGATTCAATAAAGATGTAGCTGATGAAGTTGGTCGTAACGTAGCGATGCAAGCAGCAGCAATGGCTCCTGTAGCTTTAGATAAAGAAGGAGTTACTCAGGATATGTTAGACAGAGAATTAGAAATTGCACGCGAACAAATCCGTGCCGAAGGTAAACCTGAAGATATGGTTGAAAAAATCGCTCAAGGTAAAATTGCTAAGTTCTACAAAGAGTCTACTTTATTAAACCAGGAGTATATCAAAGACAATAAGTTAAATGTTGCTCAATACTTACAAAGTGTAGACAAAGGATTAACTGCAACGGCGTTTAAACGTTACGCATTATCTTAATTTTATTTTATTAACTTTTAAAATTATCAGGCGAGGCCCTCATGGGTAATAAAGGATTTGGTATCGATCAGGAACGCCTTATGGAATATGCCAAAGAAATTAAACTGGCTTATGATGCCGGTTGTCAGGTGGCTATTGTAATTGGTGGTGGAAATATTTTCAGAGGTATACAAGCCGAACAAGGTGGCATGGATCGTGTACATGGCGATTATATGGGAATGCTTGCCACTGTTATTAACTCAATGGCTATTCAATCGGCATTAGAAGGTCTGGGCGTGCAAACACGATTACAGAGTGCCATTAAAATGGAACAAATCTGTGAACCTTTTATTCGTCGTAAAGCCGTGCGCCATTTAGAAAAAGGTCGTGTGGTAATTTTTGGTGCAGGTTCCGGAAACCCTTATTTTACTACTGATTCGGCAGCTGCATTAAGAGCTATTGAAATTGAAGCTCAGGTGATTTTGAAAGGTACCCGTGTAGATGGTATCTATACGGCTGATCCTGAAAAAGATAAAACAGCTACCAAGTACGAGAAAATCAGCTTTGAAGAAGTATATAGCAAAGGTCTTGAAGTAATGGATTTAACAGCCTTTACGCTTTGCAAAGAAAATAATTTACCGATTATTGTATTTGACATGAATAAAAGCGGAAACCTACAAAAATTAATCAACGGTGATAAAATTGGTACACTTGTAGAAGTGTAATATAATTACTCATTATAATAAAAAGGCTGCAAGAATGATCTTGCAGCCTTTTTATTTACTATATCTATTATTTGTCGCTTCGAGCGTAGTTGAGAAGTGTTCTAAGATAATTGCTTGCTGTTCTCGACTACGCTCGAACTGACACCAAGCCGTCACCCTGTCTGCCAGTTGGCTGATCAGGGTCTTATGAGATGCTGAATCCGCCAGCTGGCGGACAGCATGACTTCGACATTTTAACTTTTGCCTGACAATTAATCATCAGATAAAACTTCTTCTTACAAATTAAAACTTCAAGTGTTTTACAGAGATTCCAGCCTTTTGTAATTCTTTTAATGAATCGATTCCTATACGTAAATGATCATTCACAAAGTCATTCGTCACTTTTTTATCGCTTTCTTCTGTTTTCACGCCTTCCGGTATCATCGGTTGATCGCTTACCAATAATAATGCTCCCACAGGAATTTCGTTATGAAAGCCAACGCTAAATATGGTGGCCGTTTCCATATCAATAGCCATGGCACGAATCACTCGTAAATATTCTTTAAATGTTTCATCATGTTCCCACACCCGTCGGTTAGTTGTATATACAGTTCCTGTCCAGTAATCTCTTCCACTTAAACGAATAGTATAGGAAATTGCCTTTTGCAAATTAAAGGATGGCAATGCCGGCACCTCGCTCGGGAAATAATCGTTGGACGTTCCTTCGCCTCTGATGGCAGCTATTGGTAAAATTAAATCGCCAATTTGATTTTTCTTTTTCAAGCCACCGCATTTTCCCAAAAATAAGACTGCTTTAGGGCTAATAGCTGTTAACAAATCCATAATAGTAGCTGCCATAGCACTACCCATGCTAAAGTTAATAATGGTAATACCGTCGTGCGTGGCTGTTTGCATTGGCCTGTCCAAGCCCTCTACTTCTACTCCATTCCATTCTGCAAACATTTTTACATAACCCGCAAAATTGGTTAGTAATATATATTCTCCAAATTCTTCTATTTTTTTTCCTGTATAACGTGGCAACCAGTTATTTACTATTTCTTCTTTCGTCTTCATCTGTTATCTGATTTTTTAATTAAGCTAAGGTACAAAGTATTTATGTTTTTTGCTGATTATTATTTTATCAATTTAATGTTATGGCTATCTGACTTCATTTCTTTTAATTTGGGTGCGTTTGGCGGTAGCCAAACCGGGCTGTCACTGCAATCTTTTTACTTCATAAAAAGGATTTCCGTTTGCATCCCTCGCACAAACTCATATAGGATTCAAGTATAACCTTCGATATAAATTTAGCCGCGTGAAGGATAGAACGTAAATCCTTTTTGCCTGTTTCTTTGCAAAAAGATTGAAGTGATAGCCTGACCGCGCTGTCTCTTTTGCGCGGGCACGCCCAAATGTATATTCATGTCATTAGTATTTATCTTATCTTTAAGCCGTCATGAATCTACCTGTGTTAAATTTTCCGGCTGTTGAATTTCGTTTTCAAAAAAATGAAAAGGGAAACCTGCAGATATTTGATGTGATTCGTAAAAAATTTGTGGATAATACCCCTGAGGAATGGGTTAGACAACATATTATCCATTTTTTAATGGCACATAAGCAGGTTCCTGCCTCTATGTTATCAGTAGAAAAACAGTTATTACTTAACAATACCAAACGGAGAACGGATATTGTTGTATTCAATTCTTTGTTAAAGCCCCTCATTATTATTGAATGCAAGGCACCTGAGGTTGACATTAATCAGGCCACTGTTAATCAGGCATTGCGCTATAACCTGCAACTCAATGTTCCATTTATTTTTTTAAGTAATGGTCTCCAACATGTGTTTCTGAAACTGGATCCTGAAAAGCCTGAAATTTTAAAAGAAATCCCCGATTACCAAACGCTGCTTCTTTTTTAAGATATTCAAGGCTCAATTCTGTAACCTTTTTGTAATTAAGCAGTTAATGAAAGGTAGATTTGTTAAAATTGTTAAAATGTTAATAACTATAGAGGTGTTAACAGCATTTAACACTTGCTTTTATCAAAAAAAACAACATATTTGCAAATCTCGAATTAAAACTATAAAAAGTGAAAACAAAACACCTATCTGCTTTTATACTGATGATGTCTACATCATTGGTGCTGAGTGCGTTTTCACCTGATAATTTACATACAAGTATCAAGCCAAAAACTTTTTTTGCATTCAATGCGCTTAATCCGGATGAAAAACCGGCAAAAGATGATGGAAAGAAGAAGGCTGTTAAAAGAGATGATACCCTTAAAACAACTATCAATCCCCTTGCTTTAGTAATTTCGGGCGATGATCATGAAGATGAAGAAGTTGATTCATTATTGGCATTCCCTTCAAACGATTTATATTCTTCATGGGATACGACAGTTATTCACCCGTATTCTTTTGCTGAGAGCTTTAAACAGGATTCGGCTATCGTAAGATTAACAGAGCCAACTGACTGCGGGTTTGTATTACCTTTTAACGGAAATGTGACCTCTGAATTTGGATGGAGAAAAAGAAGACCTCACTACGGAACGGATATTGATCTGGAAACCGGTGATACTGTTATGGCTGCCTTTGATGGTATGGTGCGTATTGCCAAATTAAACCGCAGTTATGGCAACGTGGTTATCATTCGTCATAAAAACGGATTAGAAACTGTTTATGCTCATTTATCGAAAATATTGGTAGAGGCAGGGCAAACTGTTGAAGCCGGCCAACAAATAGGTTTAGGAGGAAATACAGGGCATTCTTTTGGTTCTCATTTACATTTTGAAATGCGCTATTTAGGACAAGCGATGGATGCAGAAGATTTTATTGATTTTGCAACCGGCACCTTAAAGAAAAACGAGTGCATGATCACCAGAGCGGATGTTGAAACCAAATACGATCTGAGAGCTTTACACAGCCGCCAGAAAAAAGATTTAAATTTAACCCGCGTTACCGGATCCAAATCTAAACACGGAAAAGTTATAACTGTTAAAAAAGGAGACACGTTAGGACGTATTGCTCAAAGAAATCACACTACCATTAAAGCTATTTGCAAAAAAAATGGTATCAAACAAACCAAGGTATTACGCTTAGGTCAGAAATTAAAAGTTTAATCAAAAAATCATACAGAAAAGCCCTTTGTTAAAACACAAGGGGCTTTTTTATTTCACTCATTTAGCGAACAGTGACAATCTTTTTAAAAATGAAATGGAGTAACTGATTGAAAGATTGGAGAAGATAAGACATAGCTTTTGGAGAAAGTACCAAGCGTAACTTAGCCTAATCTCCTAAAAGCTGAAACGTTGTGGCTTATATAGCTTAATTACTCCTACACTCTTTGTAATGGTATATAAACATGCTTCATGTTACCAAAAAGTGTTAATATATTATAAGACAGGGATTATTCTTTATTCCTTTATCTATATTTAAATATTCGCAATATATGAAGCCTACAAAGCATCTCTTTATGTTATTTATCGTTTTGCTGGCTTCAAGAGTTGCATTACGTGGTCAATGTGCCATACAAGGTAAATTAAGTGACACTCTTCATGTTCCGGTTTCGTTTAATCCGATAGGTTTATTAAATTATTCTGATAGTTCCATTGTAAAAGGCGTTATGACGGATGCTGATGGTAACTATTGTATTGATGCTATAAAAAAAGGCAGCTATTGTTTAAAAATTTCAGCGTTAGGCTTCACTACTTATTATTCTGATAAAATAGATTACGACAGTACTCATTCGATAAGCTTAGCAACAATCCTTCTACAAAAAGGTGGTATCAATCTGAACGAAGTATCTGTTGCAGCCCAAAAGAAAGCGGTTGAATTTAAAAACGGTAATATCATTGTTAATGTAGAAGGTACTGCTTTATCCATGGGTAATACGGCTTATGATCTGCTATCACGCCTGCCAGGTGTAAGTGTATCGGATGGAAATATTTCAATACAAGGTAAATCAGGTGTCAAAATTTTAATTGACGGAAAATTACAACAACTTTCAGGGGCTCAGCTCATCAATGTTTTAAAAAGCATGAATGCTTCGCAGATAGAGAAAATAGAGGTATTAAAGAAACCGCCCGTTAAATACGATGCTGCCGGAACAGGTGGCATGATCAATATCAAAACAAAAAAAATAAAACTGGTTGGGTTTAGCGGAAATGTGTTTGCTGATTATTCCCAGGGGTTTTATGGTAACCCCACCGGTGGTTTTTCGTTGAATTACAAAGGCCGTAAGATGAATTTCTTTTCCGGATTTTCAGCTAACCGCGCATGGTATCAACATCAAAGTGATTTTAAAAACTATATTACTTACGACTCTACAGAAACGGTATTGCATCAGGATTTTATATCGAAGGAAAGCGGCAATTTTGAAACCTATAATCTTGGGGCAGATTGGTTTATCAATAAATCCAATTCTATTGGCATTAAAATGAACGGGGCTTTTGGATTTGGTAACGAAGAGCGCACTGCCACAACCAGTATCAGCGATAACAGTTTAGGATATAGTGCGTTGCAATACAATTCTAAAAAACCAAACCCCTGGATATATCCTGAATTTAATATTAATGCCGAGCATTTTTTTGATACAACCGGTACTGCTCTGCGTTTTTCGACGGACTATAACCCGTATTGGGATATTTACAATGCAGGATTTGATAACCATTTTTTAGACAATCAGAATAATGACATTGTTAATCCAACGGTGTTTACAACATCCAATACCCTTTATTTTACCAATACCTCTGCCCTACTGGATTTTGAAAAGGAATTTAAAAAAGAGTTTAAGCTGGAAACCGGAATCAAACACAGCTATCAGGAAATGCTCAGCGATTATAATTTACAAAATCAAAATTACGTCACCGGAGAATATAGCATAGACCCAAATTTTACGAATGTTTATGACTATAAACAAAACATTAGTGCGGGATACATTAATCTCAGCAAATCCTATAAAAAATTGTCTTTTCAAATGGGGGTAAGAGGCGAAAACACTATCATTAATACGATTAGCAAAAGCAATGGTTCAGGCTTTAATCGCCAGTACTTCAATTTATTTCCATTAGTAAGTTTAGATTATAAGAAATCAGACAATCATGCTTTTTCGATCTCTTATAACAAGCGTGTTAACCGTCCTGATTATAATTCATTTAATCCTTTCCGGATTTTCAGAAGTGTACTTTCTTCTGATCAGGGGAATCCTTATTTGAAACCTGAATACAGCCATGATATCAGTTTTACCTATTCTTATAAAACATGGATGAATCATAGTATTAATTTTAGCAGGATATATAATACCTTTATGAATTACAGTACCCAAAACGATTCCAGTAAAACAACGCTTAATACTCAGGCAAATCTGAAATGGGCTGATGTTTACAGTTATTCTTTATTCATTCAAAAAGATCTGTTCAAATGGTGGTCGGTAAATTTGAATGCTACCGTATTTCATATTAATGCCAACGGAATGATCAACAATCAACTTTATACGATCTCAACAGTTGCCTTCATGCCTGATTTATTCAGTAGAATTACACTATCGAAAGGTTATTCGATAGAGATAAATGCCTTTTATCTCAGTCCTTTTCTGGAAGGTGTTTACTACACTAAATCCAGATCCAATGTATCTGTTGCCTTCAAAAAAACATTTCTGGAGGATAAGCTTTCAATAGCACTGGCTTTTAAAGACATTTTTTTGGGACAAATTCGAAACACCACCACGAACTATCAGAATCAACACAGTATTGGCCGTCAGACCTTTGATACAAGAAGGGTAAACATCAGTGTGAATTATAACTTCGGCAAACTAAAAGTTCAGCAGCGTCAGATAAAAGATACCGAACCTAAAGCAAAATCAGGAAAATAATGCTCCTCACAATAATGTTGTAGGACAACGGTATTCTGTCAATTCAAATTTGCTGCTTTCCTTAAGTGCTTTAAAGCCTCCTTCCACATTGATCAGATTCCTGTACCCTCTTGCCTGCAAAATGGATATAAACACTACCGAGCGATATCCGGCAGCACAGTGAACATAATATGTTTTATCTGTATTGATCTTCAGCATACTTTCGTTAATAAAATCCAGAGGTGCGTTAACAGCATTGATGATATGTTCGCTGTTGTACTCACTTTCCTTTCGTACATCAAGAATATTGACCTGTTCTATTTTTAAACGATTTGACAGTTCATTTGCATTAACAGAAGGAATCGTATCTATCTCTTTTCCATGATCCACCCATGCCTGATACCCTCCTTTTAAAAATCCAAGAGCATTATCATACCCTACCCTTGCTAAACGCATAATCACTTCTTCTTCTCTGCCTTTGTCGGCAACCAGCACTATGTTCTGCTTTACATCCGGAATCAATGTTCCTACCCATGTAGCAAAGTTTCCATCAATACCTATGTTCACCGATTTAGGAATAAATCCCTTGACGAATACTTCGGCTGCACGTGTATCAATAATAACAGCATTTGTCTCGGTGGCCAGTACTTCAAATTCGGATACCGATAACTCTTTTTTTCCTCTGTTGAAAACAGTGTCCATACTTTCGTATCCTTTGATGTTTAACAATACATTTTGAGGGAAATAGCCCGGAGGGGGCACTAACCCGGAAAGAATTTCTTTAATGAATTGTTCTTTGGTTAATTTTGGATTTAAGGCATAGTTCACCTCCTTCTGATGTCCCAAGGTATCGGTTGTTTCTTTACTCATGTTTTTGCCGCAGGCACTTCCCGCACCATGGTTTGGATATACGATGAGCTCATTGTCAAGAGGCATAATTTTATTTCGCAGAGAGTCGAATAAATATCCCGCCAGTTTTTCTTCTGTCAAATCTGCAATAACATGTTGTGCCAAATCAGGTCTGCCCACATCACCAATAAATAGCGTATCGCCTGTAATGATCCCATGTTCTTTTCCTTGCTCATCTATCAGCAGATAGGTTGTACTTTCCATGGTATGGCCCGGTGTATGAATGGCTTTGATCGTATAATTTCCTACTTTAAATAGTTGTCCGTCTGTAGCCACAATAGCTTCATAAGCAGGCTTTGCCGTTGGTCCAAATACAATTTGTGCCCCCGTTTTTTTCACCAGATCCAAATGCCCGCTTACAAAGTCGGCATGAAAGTGCGTTTCGAATACATATTTGATTTTAGCATTATCTTTTACCGCTCTGTTGATATATGACTGCACTTCCCGTAAAGGGTCGAAAATTGCTGCTTCACCATTATTTTCAATATAGTATGCCGCATGTGCAATACATCCTGTATAAATTTGTTCTACTTTCATCATTCATTAGTTTGATAGTACAAATTTCTGCAATTGCTATTAATAAGAGTGTAACTTTTGTTCCATAATCTCATGATTTTTATCAGTAATTTTAATACGTAAAATAATAACCTTGTAAAACGATTTTACTATAATGAAAAGTAATTCTATATTCAGTGATCCTGCATTAGTAGCGGAGATAGACAGTAGTGCCAAACTCAAACAAATTTCAAGAGGCACCATTCTCATTAAACCGGGAGATGATATTATTTTCATTCCCATCGTTATGAAAGGCAGCATACGCATCATCCGGCAGGATGATGATGATAAAGAAGTATTCTTATATCATTTATATCCGGGGCAAACCTGCGCTATGTCATTGACCTGTTGTCAATCAGGCAAAAAAAGCATGATCAAAGCCATAGCCGAAGATGATTCGGAGATCTTACAAATTCCGGTAAAGCTCACAGAAGACTGGTTTCGTTATCCGGAATGGAAAGCTTACATCAGTAGTAATTACAACAATCGTTTTTCGGAATTAATGCAGGTTATTGATTTAATTGCCTTTAGTAATATGGACAAACAATTGCAGCATTATCTGGAAGAGCGATCAAAAGCTTTAAATACACGGGTTTTAGAAATCACCCACCAGGAAATTGCTGATGAATTGCATGCTCATCGTGAAGCCATTAGCCGGTTATTACGTACCATGGAACAAAAACATCTGGTTCGTCTGGGAAGAAATAATATTGAAGTATTAACTACCTAAGAAAGAAGTGCTGATCAAGATCAGTTTCTTGTCCAACAAATGTTCCCAAGATTTACGAAGAGAGTCTCTATCCTTGTTCTAAACTAAAATCAACGATTATGAAAAAGAACATCACTATCTGCTTTTTTTATTAAAAAAAATGCGATATATCCAACAATTGTTACATATAATCGCCTTCTGATTTCAGAACTTTGTAGTGAAATTATAAATCTAATATAAAATGATACAGAGTATAAAAAATCTATTAGGCATTGGGCCTAAAGTAAACATCGGAGAATTAATTTCTAATGGTGCTATTATTATTGATGTTCGCACAAGGGGTGAATATGCGGGTGGCCATGCAAAGGGATCTGTAAATGTTCCTTTGGATCAGCTATCGGGTTATTTACCGAAACTAAAAAATAAGGATCAGGCTATAATCACCTGTTGTGCATCCGGTATGCGAAGTGCATCTGCCAAAAGTTTTTTTAAAGGGAAGGGCTACACTAATGTACATAATGCCGGTCCATGGATAACGCTAAATAAATATTGCAAATAATCATATGCTGAAAAATTTAAAACAAAGAGTTCTGAAAGGCTGGACATTGATGAGAGCAGTGAGAACAGGTTTAGCCTTCATTGTTATTGCACAGGCCTGGAGCAATTATGATATATTATTTGCTGTATTGGGCGGTATATTATTGATCCAATCTGTATTTAATTACGGATGCTGCAGTGCTTCGGGATGTAACAGTAATCATACAAACAACCATTCAAAGTCATTACATCAATCCGAAGAGCTTATTACATTTACAGAAATAAAATAATATTCACCTACTATTATCATTCATAATCACAACAACATGACATTTCAGGAAATACTTAATTCAGAGAAACCGGTACTGATTGATTTTTACGCAGACTGGTGCGGGCCGTGCAAGATGATGGCTCCTATTCGTCAATCAGGTGTAGTTCCCGCAAATCATTTAAAAGAGATCATCGACAAAAACACTTAGGTCATGAAAACATTAATTATTGGCAAACGCAAAGCACTGAGCAATTGGGTCAGACAATTTACCACATTTATTGATGTGGAAAAGCGGTACTATAAGCTTGAGGAAGGATTATTTGGCATTTTTAAATGGGGCGAGTTTAAACCTTTACCGAAAATAGATTATGTGCTTGTTTTCAGAAGTTTTTTTGCCAAATGCGAACAATGTTCGCTCGAAGATTCGGGAAACCCAAATGCTTACTTTCAGGTAAGCTTAGTATACAATAAAAACCGAAAGATCATTTTGCAGGATACAAAAAACAAACAGGAAGCTTTGAATTTAGCTTATGAAGTGGCTTCCAGTTTAAACACAAAGCTAAAAGATTCCGCTTCCACCACCGGAGAAGTTGCCTGGCTACTATAATATTCCAACAAGAGCGTGTGTAGCTATTTTTCCAAGGCATTTATAGAAAGTGCTCCTTTAGCAAAGCAATTTAAATTATAAGCCGTTGTTTGTGCGATATTTTTTAACGCCGTTTCTGTAAGAAAAGCCTGATGCCCGGTAATCAATACATTTTTATACAGCCTTAGTTTCTGAAACACCTGATCGTCTGTTTTTTTACTGCTATGATCGTGAAAAAACAAACCCTTTTCAAACTCATATACATCCAGTCCTGCGGCCCCCACAATTCCTGCATCCAAAGCCTGCATCAGATCTTGTGTGTTAATAATCGGCCCTCTGGCCGTATTAATAACGAACACACCTTTTTTCATGATAGAAAATAATTCTTTATTAAAAAGATGAGTCGTTGTTTTATTTAAAGGACAATGAATTGAAATAACATCTGAATGAGTACATAAATAAGCCAAATCTACAAACCTGATATTTAGCTGCACTTCGAGTTCATGACGCGGACAAGGGTCGTAACACAACAGTTCACAACCAAATCCGTTCATGATCCGTGCAAATGTTTCCCCAATTTTACCTATGCCTACTATTCCTATCTTTTTTTCATGTACATCAAATCCGGTTAATCCATCTAATCTGAAATCATTTACCCGCATGAGCTCTTGTGACAAAAGTATTTTACGATTTAATGTCATAAGCAGTGTTACTGCATGTTCTGCCACCGAATGAGGGGAATATGCCGGGACATTGGCCACCTGCATCTGTAATCTTTTTGCTTCTTTCAAATCAACATGATCAAAACCCACTGATCTTAATGCAATATATTTTACACCATAACCGGCCAGTGTCTGCAAAACAGAGGCATCTGCTTTATCCGATGTGAATAACGACACTGCCTGGCAGGATTTTGCC